>DATMLO010000017.1:0-2786 GCA_035570495.1 Allostellaceae bacterium
GGCAATGATGCGGTCGATGTCGGCATCGGACTTGCCGAACAGCCGCACCGAGTCGCGTGCCGCTCGGAGGTTGCCCTCAGCCGTCTGCTGGTCGGACGTGGCCTGATCGACGTCGCGCTGCGCTACCGCGAGTGTTTTGTAGAGCTCGCGGAGCCGGGTCAGGCTCCGTGTCGTCAGCTCGAGAACGCCCGCCGCGGCGATGAGAGTTGACTCCGCCTGCAGCAGATCGGGGCTGTCGATGGTGAATAGCGTTTGCCCCTTCTTCACATCGTCGCCGACCGAGGCAAACAGCCCGATGATCCGCCCCTGGTAGGGCGTGAAGACCTGCACCGACATATCCTCGTTGAAGTCGATGCTGCCCACCGCCTCCTTTTCCTGCGGAAAATCGTGATCTTCAATCGGCTCGACCTTGACCGACGCGAGCTGCGAGTCCGAAAGGTCCACCGTGTCCTTACTTGGCGCAGACGCAGGCGCAGTCTTGCTCACCTCGGCATTGGGCCGCGTCGCCGCGCTGGCCTCGTGCTTGGCGCCCTCGCTCCAGCGCCACGCGCCATAGGCCGCGGCCGCGATGACGATAAGTGCGATGATCGCAACTCGGCCACGGGTCATGCGGGGAAACATCTGTGAAACCGCGTCCAAACTCGTCGGGATTGCAGCGAAATGGCCACCACGCGGCTTTGCCGTCTACTGTCATTAATCACAGACTTCGACTGATTACCGCATCGGCGTTTAGATTAATCGCCGGTACACAGCGACTCATCGCAGTTTATCATCCCGATACTATTTCGCTATTTCTCGTCAATAACGCTCAATCGACCGCTCCACTGTCGCGGATCGCATGTGAAATCTCGATGACCACTGTGAAAGATACCAGTGCAAATCCGGGCTAAATCGTCAACACTGTGGCCGGGTGGGCACAGCCAACAAGCACCGGTTCGTCGATAATAAAAGGCGGCAGTCACGTGCAGACCGCTGCCACGCGTCGCTTCAATTTTTCTCATGATTTTAAGTCGAAGATGTGCGGTCCGTGGGTCAGGGGGTTGAAGGCAGGCGCGGCCGCCGTCGCGGCGGCGTTGCTTTTGGCGAGTTGCGCGGTCGGCCCGGACTTTCTCAAGCCCGCGCCGCCTGAGGACGCCCGCTACACCAAGGAGCCGCTGACCTCGCGCACCGCGTCGAGCGACGCGCCGACCGGGCGATCGCAACGTTTCGTCCAGGGTCGCGACATGCCGCAAGAGTGGTGGGTGCTGTTTCGATCGCCGGCGCTCAACGCCCTGATCGAACGCTCGCTGAACAACAATCCGTCGCTGCAATCGGCGATGGCGACGCTGCGTTCGGCCCGACAGATCGCGTACGCGCAGGAGGGCAAGTACTTCCCGCTGGTCAGCGCCAATTTCAACCCGACCTACACACGGACCCCCGGCCCTGTCACTCCGGTTCTCAACAGCAGCGCCAATCCTTTCGCCCTGTATACGGGGCAGCTTGAGGTCTCCTACACCTTCGACGTCTGGGGCCTTAATCGCCGGACGGTCGAATCCCTCAAGGCACTGGCCGATGATCAGCGATTCCAGGTCGAAGCGGCCTATCTGGCGCTGACATCGAATGTCGTCGTCGCCGCGATCAACGAAGCGGCCCTGCGCGGCCAGATCGACGCCGCCAACGAGCTCATTGCAATCAATACCAAGATGCTCGTCACCCTGCAGACTCAACTTCACGCGGGCTACGCCAACCGCAACGACGTCGCGCTGCAGGAAGCCGCCCTCGCCCAGGTCAAGGCGACGCTGCCGCCGCTGCGCAAAGCTTTGCAGATTCAGCGCGACGCGCTCTCCGCGTTGCTCGGCGCCTATCCCAGCCAGGAGCCGCGCCAGACTTTCAAGCTCGCCGATCTGCATTTGCCGGAAGAACTTCCGGTCAGCCTGCCGTCGCAGCTGATCGAGCAGCGGCCGGACGTGCGCGCGGCGGAAGAGCTGTTGCATTCGGCCAGCGCGCAGATCGGCGTCTCCATCGCCAACATGCTGCCGAATTTCACCATCGCCGCCAATGGCGGCTACACCAATACGACGCTGGCCGGATTGTTCGCACCGGAGAATTTGTTCTGGACCGTCGCCGGCAACGCCACGCAAACGATATTCGACGGCGGCATTCTGGTGCACCAGCTGCAAGCCTCGAAAGACACCTACAACGCCGCCGCCTGGGGTTATCGCGGCACCGTCATCGGCGCGGTGCAGAACGTCGCCGATGCGCTGCGCGCCGTGCAGAACGATGCCGACGCACTCAGAGCGGCCCGCGATTTCGAGCGCGCCGCCAAGATCAGCCTGGACCTTGCGGAGAGGCAGCTGCAGGCCGGCAACGCCAATATCCTGATCCTGCTGACGGCTCAGCAGACCTATTTGCAGGCGGTCAATCAAGTGGTGCAGGCGCGCGCGGCGCGGCTTGCCGATACGGCTGCTCTGTTCACTGCGCTCGGCGGTGGCTGGTGGAATCGCGCGGTGCCGCCGCCGGAGAAGACTCTTAATGTCGGCACCGGCGAGGCAAGACCCGTGGTCGAGCGCCGCGAGGGCCTGTTCGAAATATTCTTCCCGCCGCAGCCGGATTAGCCGGTGGCCGCGAGGCGGGGCCGTGCCTCGCCAAACTTGCCGACACGACCGATCATACAGTCCGCAATTCATCACACAGGCGCAGCAGGGCCTCGCCGAGCTCAGCCCGGGCTTGATCGCTCAGTTCGACCAGCGGCAAGCGAACGGCGGGCGACATGAGCCCGAGCAGTGCCAGAGCATGCTTGACCGGCA
>DATMLO010000018.1:0-27431 GCA_035570495.1 Allostellaceae bacterium
CGCGTCGCCAGAAAACCTGACTTCCTTGGCTGCCATGTTGCTATCCCTTCAAATTTGCGGTCAGGCGATGACGCCCATGATGTCGGACTCTTTCATGATGATCAGCTCTTGGCCGTCGAGCTTGACCTCGGTGCCGGACCATTTGCCGAACAGCACCCGATCGCCCTTCTTGACGTCCATCGGCACCAGCTTGCCGTCCTCACCGCGGGCGCCCGGGCCGCAGGAGACGACCTCGCCCTCCATCGGCTTTTCCTGCGCCGTGTCCGGAATGATGATGCCGCCGGCGGTCTTCGCCTCGGAATCCACGCGCTTCACCAGCACGCGGTCATGCAATGGCCGAAATGCCATAAAATCCTCCTCGATGTGTGGCAGATATGCTTGCTCGACCCGAATTAGCACTCTGGGGGTAAGAGTGCCGGGTAAATACTGACGGCAGGGTGGGTTGTCAAGCACTCCAGCATCAGGAGTGCTAACGGTCTGTGCAAAGCGGGGACAGCCGCGGGTTTTGACAACAATTGAAATCCCGGGGCACTCTTGCTGCGCTATAATAGGCCCGATACTGAAAATGAGTCGCGACCATGGCGCGCAATATCGACTGGGAAATTCCGAGCGAGCTTCAGCCCAAGTCTGAGGATTTCGCGTTCGAACTCGACGGAAAGCTCAACGGCATCCTCGGCCTGCAGGCCACGGTTCCGGACGATGCGTTCACCGCGACGACGCTCGGCACCGAGCGCGCGGGAAGCGGCGTCCTGATCCGTGAGGACGGGTTGGTGCTGACGATCGGCTATCTGATTACCGAGGCTGAAACGATCTGGCTGACCTCCGGGGTCGGCGGCGCCGTGCCGGCGACCGTGCTCGGCTATGACCAGGAGACCGGGTTCGGCCTGGTGCAGGCGCTGGGGCGGCTCAATGTGCCGGCGATCGAGCTGGGCGCCGGCATTCGGGTCGGCGCCGGCGACAAGGTGGTGATCGCCGCCGAGGGCGGACGCCGCCATGCCATCGCCGCGACCGTCGTCGCCCGCCAGGAGTTTGCCGGACACTGGGAATATTTGCTCGACCGCGCGATCTTCACCGCGCCGGCGCACCCGTTCTGGGGTGGCGCGGGGCTGATCGGGCAAGACGGCAGCTTAATCGGCATCGGCTCGCTGCATGTGCAGCGCTCGAACGGGCGCGAGCTGCGGCGCGACGTCAACATGGTGGTGCCGATCGACCTCCTGCCGCCGATCCTCGACGACATGTTGACTTATGGCCGGGCGAACAGGCCGCCGCGGCCATGGCTCGGCCTCTACGCGGCCGAGATCGAGGATGAGAACGCGGTCGTCGTCGCCGGCATGTCGGAGCGCGGCCCGGCGATCAAGAGCGGACTCAAGCCCGGCGACCGCATCCTCGCGGTGCGCGACGATCCGGTCTCCAGCCTGGCGTCATTCTGGCGCCGCGTCTGGGCGAGCGGCCAAGCCGGCTGCGACGTGGTGCTGCAGGTGCAGCGCGACAAGGACCAGATGACGGTGCGCGTGCCCTCGGCCGACCGCACCCGGCTCCTCAAGGCGCCGCGGCTGCATTGATCCAGGGGTGTCGTCCCGGCGGAAGCCGGGACCTACCTTTGTACCGTTCTTGCCCCGGAAAGATGGATCCCGGCCTTCGCCGGGATGACATTCCGAGCCGGGCTCAGAATGTCACTTTGCCGCGTCTCTGACCTTCGGCGCGGCATCCCACGATTTGACCACCGGCAGGATTTCCTTGGCGTAGAGCCGCATCGACTGCTCGGCGAGCGCATAGGGCGTGCCGCCAAAGCGGAACGAGGTGCACAACTCGAATTCGCCAACCGCGGCGCGGCGTTCTTCGAGCGCGCGCAGGATGCGGTCGGGTGTGCCGTAGACCGCGGCCTTGAGGAACCCGTCGACGATACCATCGCGCCCCGCGTCCTTGGCCATTTCTGCCTTCTTGGCATAGGCGTCGTAGCCCTTGATGCGGCTAAAATGGCCGGTCAGCAGCTCGTAATGCTCAAGATTGCTGTCGACAAATGAACCCATGCGCCTGCGGGCGAGGTCGTCGATACCGTCATTGGTCGGCGTGCAGAGGCAGAAATCGGCGATCAGGAAAGGCGGCGCCTCTTCGTTGTGGAATTGGCGGAAGAGGTTCCTGTGTCGCTCGATCTGCGGCAGGCGCATCGGCCAGGGCCGGTCGGCGAACATGACCATGCGCGCCTTGAGGCGCGCCGCTGCCTCCACAGAGTCCTCACTCGACGCGACGGCGTAGATGCGGCCGTCAAAGCTCCGCTCCGGCTTCGGCCGGATTGGCGTCTTCGGCTGCTTGTAGAACTTGCCGTCGCCTTCCATCCAGCCGGTGCGCAGCGCGCCGATGATCATCGGCGCCGCCTCGTCAAAGCGCTCGCGTGACTCGTCCATCGCGACGGGGCCGCGGAAATGGGCGAACTCGCGGCGCGAGAGGCCGCGCCCGATCCCGAAGCGAAAGCGCCCACCGCTGACTTGGTCGAGGATGGCGACCTGCTCGGCAACCCGCAGCGGGTCGTGCCAAGGGAGGATCACCGCCGCGGTGCCGAGATCGGCATGGCTCGTGACGCCCGCCAGATAGGCCATCAGCTGCAGATTATCGGGGCAGAACGAGTAGTCGTAGAAATGGTGCTCGACCGACCACAGCACGTCGAAGCCAAGCTCGTCGGCGAGCCGCGCCAGGCGGATTTCCTCGTCCCACACCTGCGCGTCGCTGATGCCGTCGTCCCAGCCATAGCTGGCGAAAACCATCTGAATGCCGACATCCATGGCCGTCCTCCCGAAGCTGTTGCCAGCATGGTCGCGCAACGCGGCAATCGGCTCAAGACGATAAGGCGCCAGCCCTAGTGCTGCGCGGGCGGCGCCGCAGCGACCGCAGCGCATTCCGGCGGCAGCTGGCTGACCAGCAGCGGCGGCGACGGTGGACTGGGCTTGGGGTGGCGCGCCTCCGCGGTGAACCACCAGTCGAGCTCCTTGCCGCAGCCATCGCCGGGCGGCACCGGCGCCTGGTTCTCGCAGTCAGTCTGACCGGGCGGGCAGGTCAACCGCATGTGGAAATGGTCGTCATGGCCCCACCACGGCCGCACCTTGGCGAGCCAGTCGCGGTCGCTGCCGGCCTCCTTGCACAATTCGCGCTTGATCGCCGGGTTAACGAACATGCGTGCGAGCTCGGGAATGCGCGCGGCCGCCTCGTAGAGCTTGCGATAGGAAGGATTCCACAGCGCCGGATCGACGCTGTTGCCGTCGGCCGTGACGAGGCTTTGCGCGGGGAGGTTGTCGCGCTCGTCGGGACTGAGCCGACGCTCGGGCATCGGCAGGAGCCAGATATCCACGTCGAGCCCGATCTGGTGCGAGGCATGTCCCGTCACCATCGGGCCGCCGCGCGGCTGCCCAAGATCGCCGACCAGGAGTCCCGGCCAGCCGTTGACCGCGGGCAGGCTCTCGGCGAGATGCTCGATCACGGCGATCAGCACCGGGCTGCCCCAGGCGCGGTTGCGCGCCGGCCGCATGACCTGCCAGTTGGGCCCGTCGGCAGGAAGCGGCGCCGCACCAGCGATGCAGCCTTTCTCGTAGCGCCCGATCGAGCGCCACGGACCGGCGCTCGGCTCCGAAATACCGCCAAACACGCGCTTCGCCGCGTCGGCCGGCAAGGCCGCCATGATCTGAGCCCGCCTGGCCGCCTCGGTCGCGGCCAGATCGCCAGCCCGGGCGGTCGCGGCGACAAAAACCGCAAGCGCAAGCACGATAAGCGCTCGGCGCGAAGTTCTGAGAATCGGCATCAGTTGCGTCATGTAATGTGAATTTGATGGTATTTTCGTGGATTAACTATCAATTTGCGACGATTCATGCTGGCCAAACGTTAGTGTCCGACGCCCAGCGGTTCCTACGAGATACGAAACCTGAACATGCCGGGAGCAGCAGACCCTTCGCAGCCCGCAGCAAAGCGCATCCTGGTCGTCGAAGACAATGAGCTGAACATGAAGCTGCTCAATGACGTCCTCGAGGCGCATGGCTACGAGGTCATGTCGACCGGCCGTGGCGTCGAGGCCCTCGATTGGGCGCGGCAGCATCTGCCCGACCTGATCCTGATGGATTTGCAGCTGCCCGACCTGTCCGGGCTCGACGCCACCCGCCAGCTCAAGGCCGACCCGGGAACCCAGGCGATTCCCATCATCGCGGTTACCGCCTTCGCCATGGCGGGCGACGAAAAGCGAGCACTTGACCATGGTTGCGACGCCTATGTTGCCAAGCCGATCGTGCTCAGGGATTTTCTGAATCTGATTGCCGAGTATATCGGGTCACCGGAACGGCCGGGTCCAGCCTGATGCGATAGGGGCCACCCGTTGCGGATCGTTTTCGCGGCGACGGAGGCGTAAGATGGTGCAAGGGGGAGCCTTGAGACGCATAGTCATCGCGTTCATCGTTATTGGCGCCGCCGGCTATGCGGCGATAAACCCAGGCGTCGTCGACGCCTTCTACCGCGACATCTATCCGAGTGACCCGGCGAAAGCCCAAGCACTCGACATGTGTTTTGTGGAAAACCACGAGTTCAACCGGCTCAACGCCGGTCAGCGCGACGCCTGCTATCAGCGCATGCTGCAGCGGCTCGGCGAGATCACCCCGGCCGATCGGCCCAATGTCAACCCGATCGACCTGCAGCGCGCGGCCGCCCAGGGCAGCATGCCGAAGAGCGACATCATCCGCCTGCAGCAAAACCAAATCGCCGCCGCACATTTGCCGCATTGAGCGGTCAATTCCCGGTGAGTTCGCCGGGTCGCGCTATGGCGCCGGGATCGGCATCCTTTCCGTCGTCGCGGCGGCGGAGTAACGTCGCGCCGCCAGACACCCCGGTCGTCGAGCCGCTCGCGCATGAAACTGTTCGGGTTTTTCCGATCGTCCGCCGCCTTTCGCGTGCGGATCGCGCTGAACCTCAAAGGCCTCGCCTATGAGGACGCGTTTATCCATTTGCGCCGCGGCGACCAACGGCAGGACGAATACCTCGCGCTGAACCCGCAGGGGCTAGTGCCGACGCTGGAAATCGACGAGCTCCGGCTGATCCAGTCGATGGCGATCGTCGAATATCTCGACGAGACACATCCCGCGCCGCCACTCCTGCCGCCCGACGCGGCCGGCCGCGCGCGAGTGCGGGCGCTCGCCGACATCGTCGCCTGCGACATTCATCCCATCAACAATCTGCGCGTTCTGCGCTATCTCTCACGGCCGCTTGGCCACGACCAGGCGGCGATCGAGACCTGGTACAACCATTGGATCGCTACCGGCTTCGCGGCGTTCGAGCGATTGTTGACCGCGGACGGCCGCACCGGCGATTTCTGCGACGGCGACCGCCCGGGGCTCGCGGACATCGCGCTGGCGCCGCAGGTGGTCAACGCGGAACGCTATCAACTCGACCTGTCGCCCTATCCAACCATCGTCCGGATACACACCAATTGCATGAAGCTCGACGCCTTCGCCCAGGCCCATCCCGACAACCAGCCCGATCGCGAATGATCAGACGTGCTCTGCCCCGCGCCTTGTCCTGGAGTGCGTCGATCGCGATAGCGCTCCTCGTCAACGGCTGCCAGCCGGTGGCCGCCGACGACAGCGCTGGCGGCGGTGTCAGCCAAAGCGACATCCAGCTCCTCGAGCGCACGATCAAGGAGGTCGAGAAGAGCTATGTCGAGCCGGTCAAGCCCGGCGAGCTGACGACCAACGCCTTGAAGGGCATGCTCACCCGGCTCGACCCGCATTCCGACTATATGGATGAGCGCGAGTTCCACGAGCTGATGGCGACGACCAGCGGCCAGTTTGGCGGGGTCGGGATCGAAATCTCGGTCGATGACGGCGTGCCGCAGGTGATCTCGGCCATCGAAGGCACGCCGGCCGCGACCGCCGGGCTCAACCCCGGCGACCGGATCATCAAGGCGGACGGCTCGCCGCTGGTTGGGATGGACATCGAGGAGGTCGTGCGCAAGCTGCGCGGCGCGCCGGGCACGCCGGTGACGCTGACCATCGCGCGCAGCGGGCGGGCGGCGTTCGACGTCAAGATCACCCGTGCCATCATCAAGGTCGACTCGGTGAAGGCGCATCTCGAACCCGGTCATGTCGGCTATCTCCGGATCAGCACGTTCGATGAGAACACGCCGGCCGAATTGCGCGCCGCGATCGCGCGGATGAAGCAAGAGGCCGGCGGCAACTACACCGGCTTCATCCTCGACTTGCGGAACGACGCGGGCGGGCTACTCGACGCGGCGGTCGAGGCAGCGGCCGATTTCCTCGATTCCGGCACGGTGGTGACGACCAAGGGCCGCGACCCGGAGGAGAACCGTATCTACGAGGCCGCACCCAACGGCGATCTGGTGCGCGGGGTGCCGATGGTGGTGCTGATCAACGGCGCCTCGGCCTCGGCGTCGGAGATCGTCGCCGGCGCCTTGCAGGACGACCACCGCGCTACCGTCCTGGGGACCCGCAGCTTTGGCAAGGGCTCGGTGCAGAGCATCATCCCGATCGAGGACCACGGCGCGCTCAGGTTGACGACGGCGCTCTATTACACGCCGTCTGGCCGTTCGATCCAGGGCCAGGGGATCACCCCGGACGATGTCGTGCCGCTGCCCAAGGAGCAACAGGTTGCCAACGCGCTGGTGACGTATGAGAGCGATCTCTACGGCACACTGAAACCGACCGGCGCGCTCGCCCCGACAAACCCCGGGCCGACTCCACCACCGCAAGCGGCCGGACAGCAAGGGGTCGACCACCCGATCAACCCGTCGATCATTGGCACGCCGCAGGACGCGCAGCTGCAAGCGGCGCTCGAGTATCTGAAGAAGCATCCACGCAGCGCAGCGGCCGCGAAGTAGCTGAACGCGCGCGTTCCGTTATGAGAGGCGGGCGACCAGCGGGGTCATGAAGTCGCGCAGCGCACCAGACCATTTGGCGTGCTCAGGCCCGGCCGAGCTGTGCCCGAGATCGCTGTCGAGTTCGAAATAGCGCGCCTCGACCCCGGCCGCCTTTAGCGCGTCCATGACGCCCGGCGCGATCTTCGGCGGGAAGAGATTGTCGCTGCGGCACAGCATGTAAAACACCTTGGCCTTGATGCGGTCAAAGTCCGGCCGTGTGTCAAAGCCAAGCAGCGCGCGGCGCAAGATGATCAGCGAATGCGCATCCCATTTCGCCGCCCATTCGGCGGCGCCGCGGCGGATTTCCGCTTCGCGCGCGGCGGGGTCGGGAAAGCGCGGCTTGAGGTTGTCGTCGGCGCCATAGCGCTTGAGCGTCTCGACGCGGATATCGGTTAGCGCGGTCAGCGGCGCGCCCTTGCCGTGATAGCGGCCGCCGCGCCACTGCGGGTCGCTCGCTAGCTTGGCGGTGACGTCAGCGAGTTGCTTGTCGGTGTTGACCGAAGCCCAGGGCGCGGTGTTGACGGCGACGATGCCGTCCATGAAATCGGGATAGGCGACCGCCCACTGATAGCCCTGATAGCCGCCGTAGGACGGTCCGGCAACCGCGACCAGGTGTTTGACGCCGAGCGAGTCGAGCAGCGCCTTTTGCGCGGCGACGATGTCGCGGATCGTGACGTTCGGGAAATCGGGGCCATAGGCCTCGCCGGTCTTGGGGTTGCGGCTCGCGGCGTTGGTCGAGCCGAACGACGAGCCGAGCATGTTCGACGCGACGACAAAGAGCTTATCGGTGTCGATCGGCTTTCCTGGGCCGACCAGCGCATCCCACGAGCCGGGCTGGTTGCCATTCGCCGGATTGCGACCGGCGAAATGGTGGCTGCCGGTAAAGCCGTGCGTCAGCAGCACGGCGTTGCGGCCGCCATTGGGACTATTGGAAGGCGCGAGGGTGCCGTAGGTTTCGTAGGCGAGCGTCGCCTCCGGCATCGTCGTGCCGTCAACGAGGCGGAAGTCGCGGAGCGTGAAGAATTTGTCTTCGACCGCACCGACATCGCGCGTGGCGGCTTGTACTCCGTCCATCCCGGCATCCTCCTACCTTTATAGCGATCGATTGTGCCACGCGGATTTCACCGCTGTCACGGCGCGGGATCAGCTTTTTCTTCTCGCCGCCCACGGTTCGCGCTACACCGCAGCCTAGAGGAGTTTCAGGAGCCTCGATGATCGCGATGCGCCGTTTCTGGATGATCCTGCCGTGTCTTGTGCTGCTCGCCGCCTGCGCCGACGCGCCGCCGCCCGACACAGGCCCGATGCAGGGGGTGCGGGCCAGCTTCCCACCGGGTGCGGTCGTCAATGTGATCCGGGTCGATGCGCTCGACACGCTGCCGCTGCGCAGCGCCGAACTGGTCGCGCCCGACGGCAGCACGACGCCGGCCAGCTCGATCGATGTCCAGCGCAACCCGCAGACGATCGCCGGGCAGCACGCCTTCAACGATCCGTGGCGGACCAGCTCGCTCGGCCCCAACGGGCTCAACCCGATGCCGGACGCGACATCCGACCCGAGCCTCTATGCGGTGCATCAATTATTGCTGACCGTCTCGACTGCGGAGATCGCGACCCCGGACCCGGTCGCCTATCGCCGCGACTGGCAGAACTACAAGATAAGGCTGGGCTTCGCCGGGGGCGGCCAGACGCTCGACATGCGCGAGGTTCCGGCCCCGAAGCCGCCAGCGGAACAGACCGGGAGCTGATCGAATCCGGCTAGACGTGCCGGCTGTCGCCCGCGGGGGTGCCGATCATCGCCAGCACCTCGCGCCGCGTCGTTGCGTCGCTGCGGAAGACGCCTAGCATCCGACTGGTCACCATGCTGACCCCCGGCTTATGGACGCCGCGCGTCGTCATGCATTGATGCGCCGCCTCGATGACCACCGCGACGCCTTTCGGCCGCAGCACCTGGTCGATCGTGTTGGCGATCTCGGCGGTCATCTTTTCCTGAATCTGCAGCCGCTTGGCATAGACCTCGACGAGCCGCGCCAGCTTGGAGATGCCGACGACGCGGTCGTCCGGCAGGTAGGCGACATGCGCCTTGCCGATGATCGGCGCCATGTGGTGCTCGCAATGCGACTCGAAACGGATGTCCTTTAGCAGGACGATTTCGTCGTACCCCGAGATTTCCTCGAAGGTGCGGTGTAGCAGCTGCACCGGGTCTTCGTCATAGCCGCCGAAGAACTCCTCATAAGCGCGCACCACCCGGTCGGGAGTGCCGACCAGCCCTTCACGAGCAGGGTCGTCGCCGGCCCAGCGGATCAAGGTGCGCACCGCCTCCTCGGCCTGGTCGCGGGTCGGGCGCACGTGCTTGGCGACAGGGAGCTTGGAAATATCATTCATGCTGGTCTCTTTCTCGCCGGCCATCGGGTGAGCCGGCTTCCTTGTCTTCTAATTGAGGCGCCGCGTCTCTTGCGGACTGTCGAGGGAGAAGGCGGGAACCTGGATCAGAAATGTTTCGCCGGCCGGCGTCTCCATCTCGTAATCGCCGACCATAAAACCCGACGAGGTCGTCAGCGGGCACGAGCTGGTGTACTCGAAGCTCTGGCCAGGTTTCAGCACGGGCTGCTCGCCGACCACGCCCGGACCGCGCACCTCCTGAAGACGGCCGAGCGCATCGGTGATCTGCCAGTGGCGGTTGCGCAGCTGTACGGTCTCGCCGCCCTCATTCGCGATCACCACGTGATAGGCCCAGACATAGCGGCTCTCATCCGGCTCGGAATGCTGGTCGAGATAGAACGGCCGGACCGTCACTTTGATCGAACGCGTGGTTTCCGAATACATCCAGGAGGCTTCCGGGTCGCTTTCTATGGCGGCAACAATGTTGGGCGGGTAATCGATCCCGTCAAGCTTGGGGCAGGATCAGCCCGGCGCGAGCAGAGCCAGCGCTTTCTCGTCAGGCTTGCGCGAGCCGTCAGGCGCGATCGCCTGGATGCAGATATGGTCGGCGCCGGCATCCCAGTGCTGCTGCAGCCGCCGGCGGATCTTGTCCTCATCGCCCCAGGCGACGTTCTCGTCGATAAAGCGATCGGCGCCGCCGCCAGCGAAGTCGTTGTCGCTAAAGCCGAGCCGTCGCCAGTTGTTGAGGTAGTTGTCGAGCCGCAGGTAATTGGCGAGCGCCTGGCGGCCAAGCGAGCGCGCTTTCGCCGCATCGGTCTCGAGCAGCACCCAGATCTCGGGGCAGAGCAGCTTGCCCGGTCCCATGATCCGCCGCGCCTCGGCGGTGTGCTCCGGCGTGACATTGTAGGGATGCGAGCCGTCGGCGTGGGTCGAGGACAGCTCCAGCATGCGGGGGCCGAGCGCGGCCAGGACGGTGAGCGGCTGTTCGGCCGGCTCGGGCGCGCCATAGGGTGAGGCTTTCATCGCGTCGAGGTAATTGCGCATCGTGGCGATCGGCTTGCCGTAGGTGTGACCACGCAGGCCTTCGACCGACGGGACATGCGACACGCCGAGGCCCAGCAGGAACCGTCCGCCCGACTGTTCGGCGAGGGCGCGTTGGCCGTTGACCATCGCCATCGCGTCGCGCGCGTAGATGTTGGCGATACCCGGCGCGACGATGAGCTTTGTGGTGTTGGCGAGCAGCCACGACGAATGCACCATCACGTCGCGGCCGCGGCTTTCCGGCATCCACAGCGCGGCGTAACCCCAGCCCTCGACCTTTTTGGCAAAGGCGGCGCCCTCAACCGCGGTCATCGTGTCCATCGCCGCCCAGACGCCGAGCTTGCCGAGCTTCATCGCCGAATTCCTCCCAAATGGCGCGGCGATATTGGCTCGTCGCGGGCCGCGCGTGCACTAAAAAGTGATCCCCCTCGGCGCAGGCCTGGCCCCACGGTACGGCCGCACGAGAAACGGAACGATGGGTCGCGGCTTTCGCCGGGATGAAAACAAGGACGATCTGCCCCTTGTTCCCAGCAAGGCCGGCGCGATATCACCTTGGCCGCGATGCCCATTCTCTTCCTCATCGTCCTCATCGACCTGATCGGCTTCGGCCTCGTCATTCCGCTGTTGCCGTTTTACGCCACGCGGTTCTCGGCCTCGCCGCAGGAGGTCACGGTGCTGCTGGCGACATTTTCGGCGATGCAGACGCTGACCGCGCCGATCTGGGGACGGCTTTCCGACCGGGTCGGCCGCCGCCCAGTGCTGATGGTGAGCATGGCGGCGGCTTCGCTCGCCTATTTGTGGCTCGGCTTCGCCAGCTCCCTGTGGATGCTGTTCGCGGCCCGCGCACTGGCCGGCGCCTGCGCTGGCAACATCAGCGCGGCGAACGCCTATATCGCCGACGTGACGACCCCTGAGAACCGGGCGCGGGGCATGGGCATGATCGGCGCGGCGTTCGGGCTCGGCTTTATCATCGGCCCGGCGCTGGGCGGGGTGGTGGCCGGCAACAATCTCGCGACCGCCGATCTGCGCAGTCCCGGGCTGATCGCCTGCGGCCTGTCGATTGTCGCGTTTCTCGGCGTGTTGTTCGTCTTGAAGGAGAGCCTGCCGCGAGGGCTTCCGCCGCGCCCGCGCAAGGGCCGCATCGCCGCGCTACGCGACGCGCTTGCCCGCAAGACGCTGGCGCGGCTGTTGTTGATCTTTTTCCTCGCGATCCTGGCGTTTGGCGGCATGGAGGCGACCTTCGCGCTGTGGGCGATGGCGCAGTTCGGCTGGGGCCCGGCGCAGATCGGCTATATCTTCGCCTATGTTGGGGTGCTTTCGGCCCTGATGCAGGGTGGGTTGATCGGCCGGCTGACCGCGCGTTTCGGTGAGGAAAAGCTGCTGATCGCCGGGCTGAGCCTGATCGCGCTCGGCCTCGTGACGATAACATTGGCGCATGGCCTGCCGGTGCTGATCCTCGCGGTGAGCTGTCTGGCGCTCGGTATGGGCGCGATGCAGCCTTCGCTCAACAGCCTGATCTCACGCCGCGCCGGCGCCGGCGAGCAGGGCGAAGTGATGGGCGTCGCGCAATCGGTGGCGAGCCTGTCGCGGGTGCTGGGGCCGCTCTTGGCCGGCGCGCTGTTCGCCGGGCTCGGACGCGACGCCCCATTCCTCGCCGGCATGGCGCTGGTCGTCGTGGCGGCAGTGCTCGGCCTCGGCATCCCGCCGGCCGAGCCGGCCGTCGAGCCGAGGCCGGCAGAATGAGCCCCCGGTCATGAGCCCGAGAGGCCGGATGCCGCCACCGCTTGTCGCCGGCGCGCCCAAGGGCACGCTGATAGATGGGTTGCGCGCGTTGCGCGGGCTCATCCCCTATCTGTGGCCGCGGGATTCGATCAAGCTCAGGCTGCGCGTCGTCGTGGCGCTGGCGCTGCTGGCCGGCGCCAAGGCGGTCAATATCGCGGTGCCGTTTCTCTACAAGCACGCGGTCGACACGCTCGGCGGCAAATATGGGCTTGTCGTCGTGCCGGTGATGCTGGTCGTCGCCTACGGCGCGGCGCGGGTTTGCTCACAGAGCTTCAACGAGCTGCGCGACGCGGTCTTCGCCAAGGTCGAACAGCGCGCGATCCGCCGCCTGGCGCTCTCGACCTTCCGCCATCTGCATTCACTATCGTTGCGCTTCCATCTCGACCGCCGCACCGGCGGGCTGGCGCGATCGGTGAGCCGCGGCACGCAGGCGATCGATTTCCTGCTGACCTTCATCCTCTTCAACATTGTGCCGACGGTGATCGAGATTCTGATCGTCTGCGGCATCCTGTGGCGGCTTTTCGATTGGGAATTCGCGGCGGTCACCTTTGCGACGATCACGGTCTATATCGCCTTCACCTTTGCGATGACCGACTGGCGGGTGCGTTTCCGCCAGGAGATGAACACACGGGACAGCGAAGCCAATAACAGCGCGATCGACAGCCTCCTCAACTACGAGACAGTCAAGTACTTCGCCAACGAGGAGCATGAGGCCGGGCGCTACGACCGCTCGCTGCAGGCCTACGAAAAGGCCGCCGTGAAGAGCGAGACGACGCTCGCGCTGCTCAATGTCGGGCAGGGGATCATCATCGCCTGCGGGCTTGTCGGGGTGATGCTGCTCGCCGCCGGCGCGGTCGCCGCGAAACGCGCGACCGTCGGCGATTTTGTGCTGGTGAATAGCTACCTGATCCAGCTCTACCTGCCGCTCAACTTCCTCGGCATGGTCTATCGCAACATCAAGCAGTCGCTCGTCGACCTCGAGCAGATGCTGACGCTCTTGAAGGTTACCCCGGAAATCACCGACCGCGACGGCGCGCTGCCGCTGATCGTCGAGAAGGGCGCGGTCGCCTTCCGCCATGTCGATTTCCGCTATGACCAGCGCCGGCCGATCCTTGAGGACATCGACTTCATCGTGCCGTCTGGCCATACGGTGGCAATTGTCGGGCCCTCGGGCGCCGGCAAGTCAACCATCGCACGCCTGCTGTTCCGCTTTTACGACGTCGATGTCGGCGCTATCGAGATCGACGGCCAGGACATCCGCGACGTCACGCAGGACAGCCTCAGGCGGGCGATCGGCGTGGTGCCGCAGGACACCGTGCTGTTCAATGACACAATCCTCTACAACATCGCCTATGGCCGCCCCGGCGCGTCCCGCGCCGAGATCGAGGACGCCGCTCGTTTCGCGCGCATCCACGATTTCATCACGCGGCTGCCCGACGGTTACGACACCACGGTCGGCGAGCGCGGATTGAAGCTGTCGGGCGGCGAGAAGCAGCGAGTCGCGATCGCCCGCGTGATCTTGAAGGCACCCGACATCCTGATCTTCGACGAGGCGACCAGCGCGCTCGACACCAAGACCGAGCGCGAAATCCAGGCGAGCCTCGCCGAGGTCGCCACCGGGCGCACCACGCTGATCATCGCGCACCGGCTGTCGACCATCGTCGACGCCGACCAGATCCTGGTGCTCGATGAGGGCCGCGTCGCCGAACGCGGTCATCACCACGAACTGCTCGCCAAAGGCGGGCTCTACGCCGCGATGTGGACACGCCAGCAGGAAGCCGCCCGCCGCGAACAAGCGGCGATGGAAGAGGCGGAGTGAATGACCTAGCCGTCGCCTTGCGCGCCGGCGACCGGCGCGTGCTGGCGCGGGCGGTGACGCTGGTGGAATCGACCCGCGCGGATCATCGCGAGCAAGCCGAGGCGCTGGTTGAGGCGATCCTACCTGACACCGGCAAGGCGACGCGGCTCGGTATTTCCGGACCGCCAGGCGCCGGCAAATCGACTTTTATCGAGCGCTTCGGCCTCGATGGGCTGACGCGCGGGCACAGCATCGCGGTGCTGGCGGTCGACCCCGCCTCGAAACGCGGCGGTGGCGCGATCCTCGGCGACAAGACGCGCATGGCCGAGCTGTCGCGCGCACCCGGCGCCTTTATCCGGCCGTCGCCCGGCGGCGACCAGATGGGCGGGGTCGCGCGCCGCACTCGCGAGACGATCCTGCTCTGCGAGGCTGCTGGGTTTGACACAGTCATCGTCGAGACGGTCGGCGCCGGGCAGTCGGAAACGACAGTCGCCGAGATGACCGACATGTTCGTGCTGATCCTGCCGCCCGCCGCCGGTGACGAGCTGCAGGGACTGAAACGCGGCATCATCGAGCTCGCCGATCTGGTGCTGATCAATAAGGCCGACGGCGAGCTGCTCGACCACGCCAACCGCTCGGCTGCGGATTACACCAACGCACTGCGGCTGATCCGGCCGCGCACACCGGGCTGGGAGGTGCCGGTGCACGCGGTTTCGGCGCTGACCGGCGCCGGGATCGATGCAGTGTGGGACGATGTCGCGAAGTTTCGCGCGGCGCTGGAGGCGAGCGGCGCGTGGTCTACGCGCCGCGCCGAACAGGCCCGCGCCGCGCTCCTCACCGAACTCGGCGACGGGCTCCTCGCCCAGTTCCGTGCCGCGCCGCAAGTCGCCGCGCGTTTCGCCGAGGTCGAACGGGAAGTAACGGTTGGCGCTCGCACTGCGGCGGAAGCGGCGAGGGAATTGCTCGCGAGTTTTGCTGGCAAACCCTAGGTTGTCGTCCCGACGAAGGTCGGGACCCACTTTTCATTGGCAGAGACAGTTGATTGACGGGTCCCGGCCTTCGCCGGGGCGACAACGAACTATGCCGGGGCGACAACGAACTATGATGCGAGCAGCAGTAAACCCGCGAGGATTGGCAGTATTGTGACCGCGATGCCGATGCCCGGCTTGCGGTAACCCCAAAGGACAAATCCGGCGCTCGGCGCGCCGAGCGAGATGGCGAGGGCGATCGACCACTCCGTGACGGCGGTCGGTTCACCGTGCATGCCTTCGTGATAGCTGAAGACCATGCCGGACAGAATGACGAGCAGATAGACGATAAACCCATCGACCGCCGCCATAAGGATCAGGCAGACGAGGGCGGCGCGCGAGCGCATCACCAGTCGGCCTTAGGATAAAGCCCCATGCGCCGCGCCTTCTCGATGACCAGCGAGGTCACCGCGTCGATGGTCGGGGTCGGCAGGTGTGCGGCGTGGGCGAAGGCCTGCACCGACGTCAAAATCCCGTCGATCTCGGGCGGTCGGTTGCGCTCGAAATCCTGCAGCATCGAGGATTTATGCGGCGAGGTCGGGCGCGCGCCATAGGACGCTTGGAAATTGTCGGCGACATCGATGCCGTGCGCTTGGGCGACCGCGAGCCCTTCGCGCATCAGCGCCCGGCTGGTATCGAACAGCTCGGGGTGGCGGCCAACAACGCCGATCGGCTCACCGGTCAGCGCGCAGATCGGGCTGGTCGCGAGGTTGCGCAGCAACTTGTCCCAGATCTCGACGCGGATCGTCTCGGTGATCGGCGCGTGCACGTCATGCGCTTCGAGAAAGTCGGAAATCGCCTGGATGCGGCGCGAGACCGTGCCGTCGGGATCGCCGAGCGTGAACTTGTTCTTGGTCATCGGCGAGTTCCGGATGACCCCGGGTTCAACGACCTCGTTGGCCGAATTGATCATGCAGCCGATGACGCGCTCATGGCCGATCTCCCGCGCGAGCGCGCCGTCGGGGTCGAGCCGCGACAGATCGGGCGGCGGCGCCTTGCCTTTGGCACGATAGAGATACCACCAGGGAATGCCGTTCATCGCAAAGACGACGGCAGTGTCGGGGCCGCAAAGCGTCGCGATCGACGACGCCATTTCGGGCAGTACCGAGGATTTGGCCGTGACGATGACGAGGTCCTGAGGCCCGAGATCCTGCGGACGGTCGGTCGCTTGGAGGCGCGAATGGTAGCGCTCGTCATGAATGTGGAGCGTGATACCGCGCTCGCGGATCGCCGCGAGCTGTTCGCCGCGGCACACCGCCGACACGTCTGCGCCAGCGGCGCCAAGCCGCGCCGCGAGATGACCGCCGACCGCGCCCGCACCAAAGATTGTTGTTTTCATCCGTGATCCCTGTTTCCGTGCCGGCCGATGAAAATCACGCGTCTCTTTGTCCTCGTCCTCGCCGCGCTGGCGTTATGCAATTCGCCGGCCGGCGCATTCGACCTCTTTGCCACGCACGAGGTCACGGTGCAATTCGCGACCGCCACCGGTCAGCCGCTGGCCGACGCCGAGGTCAAGGTGTTTGCGCCGGGCGACCTCACCCACCCGGTGCAGACCGGCAAGACCGACGAGCACGGCAAGTTCCAATTCGGCACCGACCGTGACGGCCTGTGGACCGCCCAGGCGGAAGGCCAAGGCGAGGTGGCGCGCGCGACGGTCCGGGTCGGCGGGAGCGCCAACGACGACCAGCAGAGCCACCTCTCTCCGATCATCGTGATCGGTGGGCTGCTCGTGCTCCTGGTCATGGCCGTGTGGTACCGGTTTCTCCGGGCGCGGACCAGGCAGCGTTAGCCGGGCCTAGCGCTGCTCGTCCTTCTTCGGCGGCGGCTTTTTGCCTGGCGGTTGCTTCGGCGGCGGCTTCGGCGGCTGTTGGCGCTGCGGTGGCTGACGCCCTGTCGGCTGGGCGTGCTCGTTGGCGCCGGGTTGCCGGCGCTCGAACTCGTTTGGCTGGCGAACGGGACGCTGGGCGCCGTTCGGCTGGTGTTCGGCCGGATGCTCGGCGCCGTTCTGTTGCCGCTCGTACGTGTTTGGCTCGCGCACGGCCGGACGCTCGGCAGGGCTCGCTTGCCGCCCGGCCGAATGCGCGGCGGCAGCATGCTCGTCGGCTCGATCGGGCCGGTTCAGCTGACCGCGATCGTTGCCGCGATAACCCTCGCTCGCATGGCGTTCGATCGCGGCTGACGCGCCGGGGTTCGCGCGCTTCGAAGCATCCGTGACGCGGCGCATGACGTCGGCGGAAGGCGCGGCGTGACCGACGCCGCGCAGCACAAAGGCGGTGCCGCGGTTCACCGCCGCGTCGTGCAGCGTGCGCGACTGTGCGTTGAAACGCTGCATCGTCGCGGCCGCATTGGGGTGCTCGCGCGTCGCCCGCGCGAGGAAAGCCGCCTGCTCGGGCGTGCGCGTCGTCTGCCGGCCGTTGAACAGATCGAGACGGCTGGCTTCGGTCATCAGGCCGAGCTCACCGACGAGCCGGCCGCGATCGGTGACGCTGGGCATCGGCCGGTTGGACGCCGCGGCCGCCTGGCGCTGTTGCTCCGCGACGGGCACGAGGTCGGCAGCACCGGTGCGCTTCAGCCAGGCATCGTCGGCGGCCGGCCGATCGGTCACCGCCGCGCGCGGCGGCAACCGATTCTCGATCGCTTGCAGCGCTTGCGCGGCGACCGGGGCCGGCATCGCGTCAGCCGCCATTGGCTGGGTCGAGGCCGAGGGCACGGCGATCGAATTGCCAGGCTGCAATGTGCTGCTGCCGGCCGAATTGGTGAAGGTCGCGTTGCCCTCGCCGAGATAGACAAAGTTCGGCACCGCCGGATCGACGATGCCCTCGGCCACCGAACCGCGAATGGTCATGGCGCCGGCCGGGGTCGAGATCTGCGTGTTCTGATCGCTCGAGACATAGCCCGAGACGTAGCGGAAGACGCCGGCCGCGACCTGCAGCGCCTTATGACTGGTGCTCTCCTCCGGATTGAAGACAAAGGAGTCGATGCGCACCACCGCGTTGGGGCCCATCTCGAACGTCGACCCGTCGCGGAATTCGATGACGGCCTTGGCGCTGTCGCCGGTGGTGATGTCCTCTGAAAAGACAACGTCGTCATTGAGGGCGATATGCTTTGCCGGCGTGTCGCCGAACTGGCCATCGACATCGTTGACGACAACAATCGAGCGGCCGATATCCATCGTCGCCGACGCTGCGGCGGGTTGCGCCGGAGCCGGGGCCGGTACGGGCGGCGGCGCGTCGCCGGCATGCGCCGACAGCGCCATGCATGACGCGACAATCGCGGAAAGCCAGAAGCGCCGTCTCATGCGGCCGAGACGGACCGAGCGGTCAGCTGCGATCGATCAACGTCTCGATGGCGTCGACCGGCCAGAAGATGCTGGTCGGCGCGCTGTGCAGCGCCACGCCAAACGAAGGATTGATATGGTCCGCCGGAAGATCGATCGCCATGTGGTGGCTGAAATGCGCCAGAATGCCCGCGATATAAAGGCCGCTCACCCATTTCCACCCGTGCTGCTGCTCGGGCGTGCGCATTCGGCTGACGGTACGGCGTCCCACCTTGGGTATTCCCGGCGGCCCGATCATGGTTCCACCTCGGCGACTGCAAGCATCGCATCATAACAAGGATCAAACCGGTCGTCATCGCCACAAAACTCTAAGAAAGGCGTAAGGCCCTCCACCGCAAGGCGAAAGCGCCGCTCATCCATACGGATAATGCTCCGGTTCTGTTCCATTAAGCCGCGTATCTATTTGAGCGCGGGATGCTTCCAGCCGAGCCATTCGCAGATCGCGCGGCCCATCACGAACTCCTTGTCGCTTCCCTGAAGCCACGGCAGCTCATCGGTGAACATCGTCACGCATTGCCGGTAGCTGCAGGGCATGCGGGTGATGTCGGTGCCCCAGAAGCAGCGATTGGGGCCGAACGCATCAAAAATCTGCTGCAGGTAGCCGTGGATGTTTTTGTACGGGTATGGCTGGCTCGAATACGAGGGCGCGCCCGACATCTTGACCCCGACATTCGGGAGCTTGGCGAGCGCCAGCATGTCGCTGAGATCGGCCCAGGCCTGCGCGTCGGTGCCGCCCGCCCCACCGCCATGCCGGCCGAGATGATCGACGTGCATCTTGAGCCCGGGATGGCGCTCGGCGATCGCGCCGAACTCCTTCATATAGCCACCGGCCAGGAGGCCGACGACCAGCCCCTCGCGCTCCGCCGCCTTCCAGAACCAGTCGAGCGAGCCGTCGCTCCAAAAGCGCTTGTAGTGCGGCTGGTTGAAGGTGAAGCGGAAGCCGACCATCCCTGGCCGCGAGCGCCAATTGCGGACGATCTCTTCCTTATTCGGCGCCTCGAGATCGAAATGGCCGAGGATCACGAATTTGTCGGGATGCGCCTCGACCGCCTCGACCGCCTGGACGTTGACCGCCTCACCGAGCGTCGAGGGCGGATGCAGCACCGCGGCATCGACCCCGGCCTCCTCCATCTCCTGCAGCGCGTCGTCGACGTCATAGGTCGGGATTTGCCGATGATGCCCCGACATCTTGGCGTTTTCCCAGATGTGGATCTGCGAGTCGACGATCAGCATGGCGATTTCCCTCCGGTAACACGTTCGTGCGGGGAGAGTAGAGCCGCCCCAGGCGTAGATCAAATGACGCGGCGCGGGTTGACCGGCAACCGAACGGGCCGCACTGTCCGCGCAAACAAGACGAAAATGCGGTGAGAGGAAGCCCATGGCCGAGAGGACGTCGGAAGAGCTGCTCGCGCTGTTCGATACCGCGCGGCTGAACCGCCGCTACTGGACGACATTCGGCCTTCTCGCCAGCGGCACGGTGCTCGACTATTTCGATTTCTTCATCGTCGGCTACCTGATCGCGCAGCTCGGGCCGCAATGGCACCTGACCTACGGCCAGTCCTCGACAATCCTGCTCGCGGCGGGGATCGGCGCGATCGCCGGCGCCCTGATCTGGGGCCCGCTTTCCGACCAGCTCGGGCGCAAGCGCCAATTGGTGTTCGGCTACCTGATCTGCGCCGTCGGCGCGGGCGGGATTTCGCTGATCGCCGACGGCGACTGGGTGGCGTTCGCCGCGCTGCGCTTTATCGTCGGCTTTGGGCTCGCGGCGGGGACCGTCCCGTCCTCGACGATGATCCTCGAGATCACGCCGACCCGGGTGCGCACGCTGGTCGCGAGCCTCGGGGTGCTGTTCTCGACGGTCGGATCGTTCTCGGCCTCGGCGATGGGCGCGACGCTTTATACCTGGCTCGGCTGGCGCAATGTCGCCGTGCTCGGCGCGTCGCCGGTCATCGTCGCGGTGCTGGTGACGCTGTTCGTGCCGGAATCGGTACGCTGGCTCATCGCCAAGGGTCGCTTTGTCGAGGCGCAGCGTCTCGTGGCGCAGCAGCTCGGTCTGCCGCTCGATCGGGTGCCGCTGCCGACCGTCGCGCCGGCCAACCCGCCGCGCGGCCGCTGGTCGGAGCTTTTCGCCAGGCGGCGCCTCGCCTTGCTCTCCTTCCTGATCATGGGCGGCGCGGCGACTGTCGATTACGCGGTGATGATGTGGGGCCCGACGATCATCTCAATGCTTCTCAAGATCAGCCTCAAGGAGGCGGCGGCGTACATGGCCACCGTGATCCTGTGCGGGATCATCGGTAAATTCGGCTTCTCGTTCGCACCGAATTATTTCGGGCGGGTGCGCGTCGGCCAGGTCCACGGGATCGGGCTCGCCGTCATGATCGCGCTGACCGGGTATTTTCACGCCTCGTTCATCGGCGGCATGTCCGCTTTTGTGGTTCTCCTCTGCGTGACCAACCTGTTCATGCAAGGCGGGTTCTGCAACGCCGCGCCCTATGTGATCGAGGTGTTCGGGGTGCGGCTCGGCGCCCGCGCCGCGGGGCTCAGCCAGGCATCAAATGGGTTCGGCAAGATCATGGGGCCGATGTCGCTGGCGGTCTTCGCCGGCACCGGCAACCTCCTGACGCCGCACGCGACGGAAAACGCGATCCTGCCGGCATTCCTGTTCCTCGCCTGCTGGGCGATGGGGATCTGGGCGGCTTTCACCTTCCTCGGCCCGGAGACGCACGGCAAGCCACTCTCGCTCGAGAGCGAGGAGGAGCCCGCCCCGGTGCGGGCGCGAGCGGCAACCAGCGCCGCGGATTGAAGGTTTGCGTCCTTCGAGCGCCCCTGCGGCTCATGCCGCAGCGCTATAGCCACGATAAATAACCGGCATTTGGAATATCGCGGCCGCGTGCCTACTTTGCCGGCAACGGCAAGGGAGTAGGGCTATGCGGTTTGGACTCTTCGGCAGCGCGCAGGCGAAACGCCCCGAGCCCGGCGCCGAGCTGACCGATAGCAGCCAAGGCTTCCGCGAGTGGATCGAGAACAATGTCGAGGCCGAGGCGCTCGGCTTCCACTCGACCTTTGTCGTCGAGCACCATTTCACCGGGTTCGGCCAGGTCTCGGCGAGCCTCAATCTGCTGACCTGGCTCGGCGCGCGCACCACGACCCTGCGCCTCGGCACGGCGGTGCTGGTGCTGCCGTGGCACAACCCGGTGCTGCTCGCCGAGCAGGCGGCGACGCTCGACCTGCTGTCGGGCGGGCGGCTCGATTTCGGGGTCGGCAAGGGGTACCGGTACAACGAGTTCGCCGGCTTCGCGATGCCGATGGAAGAGGCGGACGGCCGCTTTGACGAGTCGATGGAGGTCATCACCAAGGCCTTCACCCTCAACGAGAAGTGGAGCCACAAGGGCCGGTACTGGCAGTTCGACAATGTCATCGTCGAGCCGCCGCCAGCCTCGCGGCCGCACCCGGCGCTGTGGATGGGCGCCGGCTCCGAGCGCTCGGTGCGCCAGGTCTCCGACCGCGGGTACAACCTCCTGCTCGGCCAATACGACCTGATGGACGACGTCATCCGCCACATCGCCCAGTTCAAGCGCGACGTGACCGCCCAGGGGACTAAGACAGGCCGGACATACGACCCGATGCAGGTGGGGACCGCGCGCGCGGTGCATTTCGCCGACACGCCCGAGGAGTTGGAGGCGGCGCGCGTGCGGCGCTTCCAGGGCCATGTGCGGATCAACAAGCTCGCTGAGAAGCCGGGCGACGACCGCGAGCGCTTCGCGCGCCACGACGACGCGGAAATCCGCCAGCTCTGCGACGACACCGCGATCTTCGGCACCCCCGACCAGATCGCCGCTAAGCTCGAAAAGCTCCGGGCCGGCGGCGCGGAATACGTGATCGTCAATTTTGGCGGCTCGATCAAAAACATCCGCCGCTTCGCGAAAGAGATTATGCCGCATTTCGCCGGCGAACCGCGCCTGCAAGACGCCGCGAAGTGACCGCGTAGCGGACGTTCTCTTTTAACAGGAGGCTCACCTCCTGTTCACCGGTATTATGGCGCAAATCCCTAAAGGAGACGGGCTGAGTTAGGGGCGCGCCCATGCGCGAAGCGCTTCTAGCTTTCTTTCGTCGGTTCGGCGAACGGCGGCAGGTTCGGGTTAGACCGGCTTGGTGGCTCCTTGCGCTGGCGAGCGTATGTGTATTTTACGGGGCCATAGCCGAAGCGGAAGCTGGAGCCGTCAGGGTAAATACCCCATCGAGCACAGAATCCCATTTCATAAAAGTTGCTCATGAAGTCGTGGAAACAGAGGAAGCCGTAAACCCACAGGTATTGGTTTCCGGTCCAAATATCATTGGCGGTATCGTCACCCCATCCCGGACCGTAAGGATCGTGCGCTTTAGCCATTTCCTTGTTTTGTTCAATGACAGAGCCGGGTGGATATTCCTTTATACTCCAATAAGTCGGGTCGGCCCAACCGTCCCCGAGTTCTTTCATATGAACGATGTTAACGGACTCGTGGACCAAGAAAGCCGGGGTTTGGCCGTAATTGCGGTATGTGACCTCGACTTTTGGCGGTTTCAGACTGCTCCCAAGCAGTACATGGTCATGATCGTTGCCAAGCAATTTGATATCGGAAACGAATACGGTTGGAATGGCGATACCAACCGCAGTCTTGGCCTGAAGGGCTGCGGCATTCGCAGCGCTTTCCAGGTGAGCGGCGTGTTCTTTGGTCGTGCGCTGAAGCTCTCTGGTGGACCACCAAAGCGTTGCAGTGAAGGCGGCGACGATCAGGCCCGCGAGCGCGGCGATCAAGCCATTGTGGCGATCAACAAGATGAACGGAGCAGACGATTTGTCGCCGGATGAAGCGTCCGACAATGAAGCGGCTTTTATTGGCATTACTGGTGGATTGCTCGGCGGCCTCATGACTTGCGCAGTGTTGAAACGAGTGACTGATGCTATTTTCGGCCCAGAAAAGAAGAGCGATCGCGACAAGGACTGAGGCAGCAGTAATCAGCCATTTCCGCACTTACAAATCCTCTAAGCTAACCCCGCTCAATTCTAGGGCTGCAATCACAGCAATCAAGAACGTCGCCGGGAAGGTGCCGCGCTTGAGTTTGGCGGCAACCGAGTTCTTGGTTTCGGATAGGCCGTGCTCCTTGAGCCGTTCGGCCAATTCCTCATAAGTCACGTTGGCTCGCTTTAGCTCAGCCTTGAGGAACCGGGCGGCACGATCCGCTAGCTCCGTTTCCGACGCTGCAATTCCCATTTCGTCGCCACCTCCGACTAAAAATAATCATATCTGACATCTTTTCTCTCGACAACCCTCTCTTAAAATGGTGATATCTGACTACTGAAAGTCGGATGTGACGAAATTGGCCAGCATTTCCTCTTATCCCCAGCCGCAAGGACGCTCACGCTAGCGTCCGTTGCGCGCATGTCGGATGAGGAAGCCGAGCGGGTTTTTGTCCGGCTCCGCTGGGCCGACAACAAGGGCAACGCCTACTGCCCGCGCTGCGGTGCCACGAAGGTCTACCAGAGCCGCCGCAAGGGCGCGCTGCGTTGGCAGTGCAAGGCTTGCCACAAGGATTTCTCCCTCACGTCCGGCACGCTGTTCGCCTCGCACAAGATGCCGCTGCGCGCCTACCTCATGGCGATCGCGGTGTTCGTCAATGAGGTAAAGGGCAAGTCCATGCTCGCGCTCAGCCGCGACCTTGGCACGGCGTATAAAACCAGCTTCGTTCTCGCCCATAAGCTCCGCGAGGCGATGGCCGCAGAGATCGCGCAGTCCAAGATCGGCGGCGAAGGCAAGAAGGCTGAGGTCGATGGCGGCTATTTTTGCGGCTACGTGAAGCCGGCCAATCGCCGCGAGGATCGTAAAGACCGCCGCCGGGTCAGCAACCGTTCGGGCAAGCGCAAGGTCGTGGTCGTGATCCGCGAGCGTGGCGGCAAGACCCTGCCGGGCGTCTTCCGCAATGAGGCGGATGCGCTAACCTTTATCCGCAAGAACGTGGCGCCGGAAACCACGCTGTATGCCGATGAGGCTGCGGGCTGGAACGCGCTTCATGCCCGGTACGAACTTCACCGGATCAACCACCAAGAAGCCTACAGCCTCCGCGACGAGGCTCAGACCCATACGAATAATGCCGAAGGTTTCTTCTCCCGGCTTCGGCGGGGCGAGATAGGCCACCATCACCATATCGCGGGTGCCTACCTCATACGTTTCGCCCAAGAGGCGGCTTGGCGGGAAGATCATAAGCGCGACCCTAACGGCGCACAGGTTGACAAGATCGTAACGTTGGCGCTGCGCGCGCCGAAATCTGCCGTGTTCTGCGGATACTGGCAGAGGCACGTTGCCGCATGATGAACAGCCATATCATCGCTGCGCTGCTCAAGAAGCGCAGATTGATCGCAGGCGAGATTGTCCAGCTTGAGAAGCAGATCGCGGCGCTAGGCGATGACCTCGTGCACCTTGAGGCGACGATCCGCGTCTTCCAGCCCGACATTGAATTGCCGCCGCTTAGACCGACGCGCATTCAACACCGCCACCGGCACTTCAAAGGCGGCTTCCTCACGCGGTTAGTTCTCGATTACATCCGAGAGCACCCCGGCGACGTGTTCACCATCGATGCGCTGATGCCTGCGGCTATTGGTGATCGCCAGTTGAGTGCACACGAGGTAGGCCGACTGCGCATCACGGTCTATCAGACGCTCTATCGCGTCGAGCGCCACGGCGAGATCAAGCGGATTGAGCCAGACGGAAGAACGGTGCGCTGGAAAGCAGCGGGCGAGGCTTAGCGCCCCGCCCGCCGCCGCTGTATCCTAGGAACCGCCAAGTCACCTAGGAGCGAACTCATGTACGAACGTGAAATGATCGCCGCAACGCTGACAGCCGGACTGCTTTCAGGACGCGAGTTAGGCTCACATACCGTCCCAGAAGGTTACGCGGTCTCCCTCTATCAGAAAGTGCTTGCAGCGCTGCCGCCGCTCGCGAACGTCAATCTGCCACCAATACCGCCGCCGGCGAGTCCGGCGCCGTAGACTGCCGAGCGCAATCAAGCACGGTTTCGGCAAGGCGGCGCGCTAATGTGAGCGTGCCGTCAAGATCAAGCGCAGCTTTTTCCGCTAAGGCAAACGCCTCGCGGTATACGCTGCACATGTAAATGTCGGTATCTGTGTTGGTTGGCATAGTGCGTCACCTCGGCTATATTGCGATAGTCGAGTGTGATCCCTTGCCGGATGCAGACGGGCGAGCCGCCAAGCAAGCGCCCGTCGCCTCGCGCATCCTACCGTTTGTAGAACGGGTTTTGCAGAATTTCTTTGAGTTCAGCTTTGATGCGCCGAGCGACAGCACCTTTCCACGTCTGAGCGTTATTCAAGAACCCCTGAATCGCATCAGCGCCAGTCTCCGCATACCAACGGTCGGTCGGACTATTTAATTCTGAAAGTCCTTCGATGTATGGAGCCGCAGCACCATTGATCCGAACTCCCCAGTCTTTTTTGATTTCAGCGGCAATAGTGTGCAGTGGTCTCGTCATTTTCAAATCATGCCGCCACTGCCGTTAATTTTTTCTTTAATAGGGATTTGCGCCATAATACCGCTGTTCACCTCCTGTTATCGGCAAGAATAACAGGAGGTGGCCACCACCTGTTCTCCTTCCGTTATCGTAGCGAATAACGGGAGCCTGCCACCTCCTGCTCTTGATCATCTGTCGCATTGCAATGGTCAGATTTTTTACGAAGATGTTCTCTATATGTTCATGATTCTTCAAACTTCAAGAGCTAAAACCGCTCGAATTTGGGCTTGCTATTTTGCTACCAGCGGGCAGACATCGCCTAGCTGACGCCAATGGAATCATTCGACACAACCCCACCCCCGCTTGATGCCGATGCGCGCCGTCTCGCCTTGGAGGCAATTGCAACATTGGCGAACATCAAACGTATCGCGGCGGACCAGTTACTGCGGCCTGCCGGTTACCCAAGGATCTTATCCAGCGTTTCTTGACCGAGAGGGACGCCACAACAGGCGATGCCCTGACAAAACGCCAAGGCGGCGCGTTGATCCTCGACGAGCTTACGCAGCGTGGCTCAGACCGCGAGGCGGTCCGGCAGCTGGTCGAATTGGCGTCAAAATGGGATGCGTTTCATCTGGCGCAGGACGAGTACAAGGCCAGGGCCGTGGTACAGAAGGCTCGCGAAATGGCCGGCATCCTCGCCGAAACCGACGCTCGCGAACGCGCCGCGCAGGAACAAGCCGCGCAGGAACGCGCAGCAAAGCAGCGGCAGGAGCGAGGAGCGATGTTGCGCCAGCAAAGCGCGCTGCTGCTCTCCCAGTTCGATGGGGCCTGCGTTGGTGGTGAGCCCCATCAACGTGGTTACTTTCTGCAAGACCTACTGAACCGTACTTTCGACGTGCACGGCATCGCGGTAACTCGTTCGTTTCAACGCAATTCTGGCGGCGAGCAGATCGATGGCGCATTCGAGATGGACGGCTGGCACTACATCGTGGAGTGCCGCTGGCGCGCAAAGCTGGCGAATATTCGGGCTGGTTGAGCGGTCAGGCCGACAAACGATGGGGCTGTTCCTTTCTGTGAATGGCTGGTCTGAAAATGTCGTCCCGCTTATGAAGCAGAACCCGAACAAAAGCATCGTGCTGATGGAGGGTTTCGACTTGAGGACAGTGCTTGAGCAGGTCGTCGAACTACGCAAGCTTCTTCAAGCCAAAGTCAGGGTGCTTAATCTGGAAGCAGAGCCGTTCTTTTCCATCGTCCAGCATTTGAGATCATGATCGGCTCATGGCTAAGGACACTGACTAACCCGCTGCCTGCTCCAACAACCCCCTGAACCACGCCTGGGCGGGTTCGCTGGTGGTGCGGCGGTGCCAGGCCATGCTGACCGTGGCGGAGAGGTCGACCGGGAGCGGCAGCGTGGTGATCTCGGCATGGGCGGCGATGAGGGTCGCGACGCGGCTCGGCACGGTGGCGATCAAATCGGAGCGGGCGAGCGCGGCGGGGACGGCGAGATAGGTCGCCACCAAGAGCGCAACGCGGCGGCGCTGGCCGTAATCGACGAGCAGGCGGTCGAGGGCGCCGGTGCTCTGGCCGCGCGGGCTGACCAGTACATGGTCCTGGGCAGCATAGGCCTCGACGGTGAGCGGGGCCTCGGCATGTGGCGGGGCGATCG
>DATMLO010000019.1:0-11741 GCA_035570495.1 Allostellaceae bacterium
GACGCGGCGGGTCTCCGAGCGACCCGGGGCCTTGGCAATGCCGTGCGAGATGTAGTTGACCGCGTCGAAGCGGGTCATGTCCTGCTCTTGCAGGAAATAGACGGCGTGGCTTTCGCGCTCGGCGAACATCGCGACTAGCACGTTGGCGCCGGTCACCTCCTCGCGGCCCGATGACTGAACGTGGATCGCGGCGCGCTGCAGCACGCGTTGGAAACTTGCGGTGGGCTTGGCATCCTCGGTGTGGCTGGCGACGAGGTTGCCGAGTTCGTTATCGACATACGTGAGAACTTCGCGACGCAGCCGGTCGAGATCGACGCTGCAGGCGCGCAATACAGCGACAGCGTCCTGGTCCTCGGTCAGCGCGAGCAGCAGGTGCTCGAGGGTCGCGTATTCGTGACGCCGCTCATTGGCGTAGGCAAGAGCCCGATGCAGCGACTTTTCAAGGTTACGTGAGAGCACCGCGCTCTCCTTTCTGCCAATGAACGATGACGGGGGTGTCCATAATCCTAGGCGATCAGTCCTTTTCCAGCGTGCACTGCAGCGGATGCTGATTCTGCCGTGCAAAATCCATGACTTGCGTGACCTTCGTCTCAGCGACCTCGTAGGTGTAAACACCGCAAATGCCTACGCCGCGGCGGTGGACATGCAACATGATCCGCGTCGCCTCCTGACGGTTCTTATTGAAGAACCGCTCGAGGATATGCACGACAAACTCCATCGGCGTGTAGTCGTCGTTCAGCATCAAGACCTTATACATCGCGGGCTTCTTCGTCTTCGGCTTCGCCTTGACGATGACGCCTGTACCCGGTCCTTCCTCGTTGCCGTTCTTACCGTTGCCGCTCATTCAAGGTCCGCGCAGATGACGGTGCACGCCGCCTGCTATGATATGGGGATTGGCTCGCGGCGGAAATGAATTTTCCGGGCTCGCGGCAGCGACAAATGGCAAACGAACCGTTGCCGAGCTGCGTTGCGTCATTCGGCCAAGCTCATTCGGAACGCCGCGGCCGGGCGAGCAGCCCGTCGATCATCGGTGCGATCGCCATGCCGCAGTGCAGCACGGCATCGACCGCCGCGACGATCGGCATCTCGACTTTGAGACTGGTCGCCAGCGCAGCGATCGAGGCGGAGCTCGCGACACCCTCCACCACCGAGCGTCGCCCGGCGAGCGCCGTGTCGAGGCTCGTCCCCTGCCCGAGCGCGACGCCCAGCGCGTGGTTGCGCGACAGCCCGCCGCAACAGGTCAGCACCAGATCGCCGAGCCCCGAAAGCCCGGCGAAGGTCTCAGCTCTCGCGCCCTTGGCCTGACCGAGGCGCGTCATCTCGGCAAGGCCGCGGGTGATCAGCGCGGCGCGAGCATTGTCGCCGAGCCTGAGGCCATCGAGGATGCCGCACGCGATCGCCAGCACGTTCTTGATCGCCCCGCCCAATTCGACGCCGGTCACATCCTCTAACGCGTAGGGCCGGAAGCGCGGATGGCCCAGCGCGGCCGAAAAAAACTCGGCGAGCGCAGAATCGGCGCTGGCGATGACCACCGCCGTCGGCAGATCGCCCGCCACCTCGGCCGCGAAGCTCGGCCCGGACAGCACCGCGAGCGGGGTTTGCGGACGAAGCTCGGCGACGAGCTCCGCCATCGTCTTGAGCGAGCCGGTTTCGATCCCCTTGGCACAAAGCAGCAGCGGCAGGGTTGCCGACAAATGCGCGCCAAAGCTGGCCAGCGCCTCGCGCAGAAACTGCGCCGGCACGACGAGCAGTGCCGCGTCGGCGCGGCTAACCGCGGCGCTTAGATCGGTGCTCGCCGTGATGGCGGGATCAAGCGCGACGCCTGGGAGATAGACCGGGTTTTCGTGACGGCGGTCGATCGCCTCGGCGATCGCCGCGCTGCGCGCCCAGATCGCGACCTCGCTCCCGGCACGGCGGGCGACCGTCGCCAGCGCGGTGCCCCATGCGCCCGCGCCGATGACCGCGAGCCGGGTCATCGCGGCATCTTCGCCGCGTACGCGGCCGGGTCGAGCGGCCAGCGCGGATGCACCGGCGCGTCGAGCGGGTCGGCGAGGCCGAGCCGCAGGCGTTCCAGTCCGGCCCAGGCGATCATCGCGCCGTTATCGGTGCAGAGCGCCGGCGCCGGCGCGACAAAAGCGAGACCGGCATCGGCGGCGAGGCCGACGAGGCGCGCGCGCAACCGGGCATTGGCGGCGACGCCGCCCGCAGCGACGAGCGCCTTGCCCTCGGGATGATGGTCGCGGAACCAGCGCACCGCCCGCGCGGTGCGATCGACCAGGTGATCGCAGATCGCCTGCTCGATCGACGCCGCCAGATCGGCGACAGCCTTGTCGTCGCTTGGATCGATCGCCGCGACGCGTTCGCGCACCGCCGTCTTGAGGCCCGAGAACGAGAAATCACAGCCGTCGCGACCCTGCAGCGGCCGCGGCAAGGGGAACCAGCGCGGATCACCGCTTTCCGCTCGCGCGGCGAGCGCCGGGCCACCGGGATAGGGCAGCCCTAAAAGCTTGGCGCTTTTGTCGAACGCCTCGCCGGCGGCATCGTCGAGGGTCGTGCCGAGCTGGCGGTAGCGTCCGACGCCCTCGCATACGAGAAGCTGCGAATGTCCACCCGAGACCAGCAGTAGCAGATAGGGAAACGCGACCGCGTCGGTGAGCCGAGCGGTTAGCGCATGCGCCTCGAGGTGGTTGACCGCGGCAAATGGCTTTTTCGCGGCCCAGGCGATGCCCTTCGCCGCCATCGTGCCGACGATGAGTCCCCCGATCAGCCCGGGCCCGGCCGACGCAGCAACCCCGTCCAAATCGGCGTAGCCGAGCCCGGCCTCGTCGAGCGTCGCGGCGACCAGTCGATCGAGATGATCGAGATGCGCGCGCGCCGCGATCTCGGGCACGACGCCACCATAGAGCGCGTGCTCGGCAAGCTGCGACTGCACGAGATTGGCAAGGATTTCCGGCCGACCGCCATTCATTGAGACCACGGCGACCGCGGTCTCGTCACAGCTGGTCTCGATGCCAAGGATATTCATGGCTACAGAATATAGATCATTCGCCAGCCCGGCGTAGGCCGGGACCTATGGGTCCGCCGCTCGTGAGCTGAAAACATGGGCCCCGGCCTACGCCGGGGGACAGGAGCGAAATAGCTGGCTATTTTTCTCCTGCTTCGTGCGTCTTGAGCACCTTGTCGGTTGCCGCCTCAATCTCGAGCAGCTTGACCGCATAACCCCACAGGAGGGCGGTGTGGCGCAGCACCGAGCGGCAGCTCTTTTCCTCGAGCAGCACGCCGTCATGGACATAATGCGCCAGCACGAGCTGACGGTCGCCAGTCAGGTCGACATCGACGACTTGGATGTCCGGCTCGCGGCGCGACAAATCGTATTGCTTCGACAACGCACTCCGGAGCTTGCGATAGCCGAGCTCGTCGTGGATCGCCTCGACCCGCAGCGACGGCTTCGAGGAATCGTCGTTGATCTGGAACAGCTTGAACCGGCGGATGATCTCCGGGCTCATGTATTGCAGGATGAAGCTCTCGTCGCGGTAATTGGCCCAGGCGTGGCGCAGTACACCGTAGGGATCCTGATTGCCGGCGATGTCGGCGAACCACTCGCGATCCTCGGGCGTCGGGTCGGTGCAGATGCGCTTGATGTCATCCATCATCGAGAAGCCGAGCGCATAGGGGTTGAGTCCGCCATAGCGCGGATCGTCGAACCCAGGCTGAAACACCACGCTCGAATGAGAGTGCAGGAATTCGAGCATCGAGCCTTCGGTAATGAGCCCACGGTCATGCAGCCGGTTCATGATCTCGTAATGGACGAAGGTGGCACAGCCCTCGTTCATCACCTGCGTCTGGCGCTGCGGGTAGAAATATTGCGACACGTGCCGGACGATACGGATCAGCTCGCGCTGCCAATCCTCAAGACGCGGCGCGCGCTTCTCGATGAAATAGAGCAGGTTTTCCTCGGGTAGGCCGAGCTTGCGCTTCGTGCCGAGGCGCTGATCCTCGGCTTCCTCCTCTTCCTCGTCCTTTTCCGGAACTGGCACGGTACGCCACAGATCGTTGAACGTCTGCTCGTCGTAAGCGAGCCGCTCGGCCATTCGGCGCCTTTCCTCGGCGAGGTTGGGCCGCGACCGGCGGGCGTAGCGATTGACGCCGTGATCCTTCAGCGCGTGGCCGGCGTCGAGGATGCGCTCGACCGCCTCCATCCCGTATTTTTCCTCGCATTTGGCGACGTAGTCGCGGGCGAAGCTCAGATAGTCGAGGATGCCCTCGGCATCGGTCCATTGCCGGTAGAAATAATTGTTCTTGAAGAAGTGGTTGTGGCCGAACCCGGCGTGGGCGATGACCAGCGTCTGCATGGTCATGGAGTTCTCCTCCATGATGTAACAGATCACCGGATCCGAATTGATGACGATCTCGTAGGCGAGGCCAGCCAACCCTTTGCGATACAGCGTCTCGTGGTACGCAAAGCGCTTGCCGAAGCTCCAATGCCCGTACATCAGCGGCAGGCCGACCGAGGCATAAGCGTCGAGCATCTGCTCGGAGGTGATGACCTCGATCTGCAACGGGTAGGTGTCGAGCCCGAGCTCGTCGACGGCGATCCGCTCGATCGCATCATGCACCTTGCGCAAACCACCGAAGTCCCAGTTCGGGCCGGTGAAGAGCGGCGTGCCCGACACGGTGGACACGATGTCGACTTTCCTCTTCGATTTGCGGGCGGTCGTGGCGAGCGTGTCAGGCACGGACGCCCCCTTTGGCGAAGAGTTCATGAAACACGGAGAAAATCTGCGCCGGATCGCCGACCCGCCGCATCGCGAAATGCTGGTGCGCGGGAGCGACCTCACTGTACGCGCGCCATAGGTCGCTGTCGCGCGACAACCCGGTCAGGCTGCCGCTGGTGCCGTCACCGACCTCGACGTAGGCGAAATACTGGCAGAGCGGCAGTACCTCGCCGCCGAGCAGCGACACGCAGCGGCTTGAATCCGCGCCGTAATTGTCGCCATCCGAGGCCTGCGCGCCGTAGATGTTCCAACGGTCGGTCGAATAGCGAGCGCGGGCTATCTCCATCATCTTTTCGAGCGCGGTCGACACCACCGTACCGCCGGTCTCCCGGCTGTAAAAAAACGTCTCCTCGTCGACCTCCTCGGCGGTCGAGGTATGACGGATGAACACCACGTCGACATGCCGGTAACGGCGGATGAGGAAAACATGGAGCAGCATGAAGAACCGCTTGGCGAGATCCTTCATCGCCTCGGTCATCGAGCCCGACACGTCCATCAAGCAGAACATGACGGCCTCGGTATTCGGCCGCGGCACGCGCTCGAAACGGCGATAGCGCACATCGAGCGGATCGATATAGGGGATGGCCTTGCTGCGCCGCTCGCCCTTTTCGAGGAGCAGTTTGAGACGCTCGACCTCCTCGTCGGCGCCGCGTGCCTCGGCCTTGGCGATCTCGTCGCGTAACGCTTCGAGCTCACCCAGTTTCGGCCGCTTCAATGAAATACGACGCGCCATGCTCTGCCGCATGGTACGCGGCACGCTGAGGTTCGACGGCGAACCGGTCACCGTGAAACCGGCGCGCTGCAGGTCGACGGCGGTCGTGTCCTTCAGCGTCTTCTTGACGAGGTCGGGTAGTTCGAGATCCTCGAAAAACATGTCGAGGAACTCTTCCTTGGTCAGCGTGAACTCGAACGCGTCGTCGCCCGAGCCGTCCGGGCTGCCTTCACGGCCGCCGCCCTCGCCACCACCCTGCGGACGCGGGATCTCGTCGCCACGGACATATTCCTTGTTGCCCGGAACGACATGATCGGTGCGCCCGGTGCGACGGCTGTGGTGGAACACCGGCTCGGTGATGCCGCGCGTCGGGATGGCGATCTTCTCGCCATGCTCAACGTCCTGCACCTTGCGCTTGCGTAGCGCATCCTGCACCGCGCCTTTGACCTCGGCGCGGGCCCGCTCAAGAAACCGCTGGCGATTACTGAGGCTCTTGCCTTTCGGGTTCTGACGGCGATCAACGACGTTCATCCACCCATCCTTCTACCGCCGGCAACCCCGTTGCGAGGCCCTTCTCAGGGCCCTCGCTAGCCGGCCTTGTTCACCCGCATGTACCACTCGACCAAGCGCCGCACCTGCCGCTCGGTGTAGCCGCGGGCGACCATGCGCTCCAGGAAGTCGGCATGTTTCTTCTCGGTATCGGTGTCCTTCTTGGTACCGAAGCTGATGACCGGCAGCAGATCCTCGACCTGGCTGAACATGCGCCGCTCGATGACCTCTCTCAGCTTTTCGTATGACTGCCACGAAGGGTTCCGGCCGGTATTGGCGCGGGCGCGCAATGCGAACTTGACGACCTCGTTGCGGAAATCCTTCGGGTTGGCGATGCCGGCTGGCTTCTCGATCTTTGACAACTCCTGGTTCAACAGCTCGCGGTTCATTAGCTGGCCGGTATCGGCATCCTTGTAGTCCTGGTCCTCGATCCACGCGTCGGCGTACGAAACGTAGCGGTCGAACAGGTTCTGCCCGTAATCCGAATACGATTCGAGGTAGGCCTTCTGGATCTCATTGCCGATGTACTCGGCATAACGCGGCGCCAACTCGGCCTTGATGAAGTTGAGATATTTCTTCTCGACCGCGTCGGCGAACTGCTCGCGCCAGATCGCCTGCTCCAGCACGTACATCAGATGCACCGGGTCGGCCGCGACCTCCTGAGTGTCAAAGTTGAACGTGCCCGACAACACCTTGAAGGCAAACCGGGTCGAGATACCGTCCATTCCCTCGTCGACCCCGGCGGCGTCGCGATATTCCTGCACCGATTTGGCGCGCGGGTCGGTGTCCTTGAGGCTCTCGCCGTCATAAACCCGCATCTTCGAATGCAGATTCGAGTTCTCGTGCGGTTTCAGGCGCGACAGAACACAGAAGCGCGACAGGATGTCGAGCGTCGATGGCGCACAGGCGGCATTCGATAATTCGCTGTTCTGCAGCAGCTTCTCGTAGATGTGACGCTCCTCGGTGGAACGCAGGCAGTAGGGCACTTTGATGACCGAGATGCGGTCGATGAAGGCTTCGTTGTTCTTGTTGTTCCGGAAGGTCTGCCACTCGGCCTCGTTCGAGTGGGCGAGGATGATGCCCTGGAACGGGATGCCGCCGATATTCTCGGTGCCGGCGTAGTTGCCCTCCTGCGTCGCGGTCAAGAGCGGGTGGAGCATCTTGATCGGCGCCTTGAACATCTCGACGAATTCCATCAGCCCCTGGGTCGTGCGGTTGAGGCCGCCCGAGAAGGAGTAGGCGTCGGGATCGTTCTGCGAATACATCTCCAGTTTGCGGATATCGACTTTGCCGACAAGGCTCGAGACGTCCTGGTTGTTCTCGTCGCCGGGCTCGGTCTTGGCGACGCAAATCTGCCTCAGCCGCGACGGCTGCATGCGGATAACCGAGAATTTCGAGATGTCGCCGCCGAATTCTTCGAGCCGCTTCACCGCCCACGGCGAGATCGTGCCGGTCAGCCGACGCCGGGGGATGCCATAGCGCGCTTCGATCTCCTGGCCGAGCGTGCTGGGATCGAAGAGTCCCAACGGGCTCTCGAAGATCGGGCTGATCTCGTCGCCCGCTTTCAGGACGTAGATCGGCTCCTTCTCCATCAGAAGCTTTAGCCGCTCGGCGAGCGATGACTTACCGCCACCGACCGGGCCGAGCAGATAGAGCACCTGCTTGCGCTCTTCGAGGCCCTGCGCGGCGTGACGGAAGAAGCCGACGATCCGCTCGATCGTCTCTTCCATCCCGTAAAAATCTTCAAATGCCGGATAGATTTTCATTGTCCGGTTCATGAAGACCCGGCCCAGCCGAGGATCCTGGCTGGTATCCATCATCACCGGCTCGCCGATCGCCTTCAGCAGGCGCTCCGCCGGTCCGGCATAGAACGAGGCGTCATCGGAGCACGCCCGCAGATAGTCCTCGACCGAGTACTCGACCTCGCGGCGATTCTCGTAAAGCCGCGAATAGAGTCCGAAGATCCCTTCATCAAGCGACGATCGCATTGCTTCACCTCAATCGACGAATATCGACCCTAACGGTTGACCATCTCCAACGCATGTGAACGCATCGCTACCGGAGTTATCCCAGCGCGTCTCTGTAAATTTCGGCTTACATTTGCACCGGCGCCGCGCCCCAAGCGGCTTTCCCCTTTGCCGATTACATGTCGACCAGCGACGCAAGTCATATGCCAAGCCTTTATGGCGACATTAGGGTCGTTCAACGGCCGGCGGTGCCTAGCCGGCCGCCGCGGCGCGACTTGCGCCGGTAAGATTCAGATATGGGTGTTTGCGCGGACATCAACAACATTTTGTGGTGCCCTGACGTAATTCGCTCAGCATATATGAAGCCGCTGGCGAACCCAAACTGATTCTACCTCAACGTTGGCCGGCCAAGTCCATGCCGTTCAACTGAAAATTTAATTAAACGGCATCGCGGCGTTTCGCCGCATTTCGGCCCCCGGTCGCGCGACGGCGGGGCCTGTCGCGGGATGTGCCTGCAGGCCGGCAACCGAATCGGTTGCGGCGTGCGTTCGCTGCGCGAGCTTTGTCTCCGCCCGCCAGTTCGCGACCAGCGCCGCCGCGAGATCGGCGGCAAGACAGCCATAACCGGCATCGGTCATATGCAAACCGTCGGCGCCGACCATTGCTGGCGCGTCGGGTGCGTGGCTGTTCTGCCAAAAACGCATCAGCGCGAAACGGCGGAACAGGCCGACATGGGCGCGGTCAGCCGCATCGGCGATCAGCGCCTCGACCGTCGGCGTCGCCGGCCGTTCCACCACCTTTGGCGCGTATTGCAAATCCATCAGGACGACATCGATGCCGTTGCTCTTCATCAGATCAACGCCTTTGCGTACCAGCTCGCCATCCTCACTGAGATCGTCGCGGCGCAGCACCGCATTAGTGCCGACCTGCCAGATCGCGAGATCGGGATGCAGCGCGACCACATCGCGCTGCAGGCGCGCCAATTCCTCTGGCGCATCCTCCCCGGCGATGCCGTGATTAATGACGCTCACCTCGCGCGTCGGAAACATCCGGCGCAGATCGACTTGCAGCTGGCTTGGATAGTTGAAATCAGGGCTGGAGGCGCCGATCCCCGAGGTTGAGGACGAGCCGACCGCTACGACGGTCAGCGGGCCGCCATCGTTCAGCCGGGCTGCGAGATGTTCGAGCGGCGCGATGATCGGCATTCCGCCCGGCGGCGCCGCGCACAACGCCGCGTCATCCGCCCGTGCGGCAAACGGCATAAACGCCAGCAATGCAGCGGCGAGCCGCAGCGCGACGATGCCCCTCACGGGACGGCCCGGTGGATAATTCCGGCCATTTTGCGCCCGAGACAATCATAGACGCGCGCCGCTAGCTTGGCTCGGTCAGCCTCGGCGACATCGTCAAAATTGAACACGTTCTGCTCGCTCCAATAGCGCATCATCTCAAAGCGCGGGAAGACGTACGCATCCGCAAGGTCGCCGACGCGGTGCAATGCCTGCAAATAAGCGTCGAAATTGATAACGGTCGCCGAATTCGGCGAAAATTGCATGTCGACGAGGATCGTGTCTATTGCCTTATTTTTGAGCGCATCGATGCCGTCCTGCAACGTACCGGTGAACTCGTCGACATCAGTGCCGCGCACCGCGTCGACGATCCCGACCTCCCAGACGACCAGCACCGGCTCCTGGGCGAAGACGTCGGTCGGAAAGCGCTCGAACATGTCCTTCGCCGACTGCATCGGCACGCCCTTGTTGACGACCGCGATCTTGTCCTTGGGGTAATCCTGGGAGAGGTCCTGGCCGAGCCGGTGCGGATAGGAGAGGTCGGACGACCCCGCCGCCTTGCCCATGGTCGAGGCACCGCCGATCGCGACGATTGTCGCCGGCTTATGCGCCGCGAGCCGATCGGCGAAGTGCGGCAGCTTTATATCGGTATCGGTCATTTCGGGAGGCGTCGCGCAATCGTCGGCATCGGCGCGCGCCAATCCACTGCCCGCGACGGCCACAGCCAACCCCGCCAGTGCCGCCAAAGCCGGTCCGGCGAGCCATCGCCCGCAGGTCGTCATCCCCTTCCCCGCCGCTCCCCTTATTCCCCGGCGGTTGATACCGGTACGTGCTGCACTTGCCTGTACCAGTCGAGCATCCCCGCCGTTAGGCACATAACCGCGACTCCCACGACATTAACCCCCAGTTGCATGATCAGCCCAGTGTTGATTTCGGACATGAGAAAATGACCCAGCGCCGACAACAGAATGCTCAGGCAGAAAATCTCCAGCGAATGCCGGCCGCACAGCACGAGCGGCCGAGCCCACATGGCACGCATGAACCTGGCCTGCGGTGATATCCAGCGCGCCGTCAGCATCACCAGGGCAAAAAATGAGATTAGGCGCACGGGCGACAGATTGCGCTTGTTGGTCGGCCAAAGCTGATGCGCGAAGAGGTCCGGAACGCTCTCCCAGAAGCCGTGAAACGTCCAGCTCAGCCGGATCGCGAACGCCACCACGGCAATGGCCAGCGCCGGCCAATACGCGATCTCCACCAGCCGCGCCCTGCCGCGCGCATGCGCCTCGGCGTGTCCCAGTGTCGCGCCGAGGATGAACAGAAACTGCCAGGCGAGCGGGTTGAACGTCCACACCGTGCCCGGCGGATAGGCCGGCATAGCGATGTTAAAGACCTGCACGGCGAGATAAAGCAGCGCCGACGGGATAAGCGCAGCCAGCAGCCGCCAGCGCAGGCAGATCAACACCAGCGGAAAGATCAGCAGCATCACGATGTAGAGCGGCAGGATATCAAGAAAGGTCGGCTGGAACTGCAGCAGCATCGCCTGGACGACCGCGAGGTGCGGATGCTCCAGAAAATCGCCGACTCCCATCTCCTCGTTGTACATCGGGTTGTTGAACGCCTTGACCGTGTACGAAACCTCGGCAATGAAAATCACAAACAGAAAAATGTGCGCGACATAGAGCTGCCAGGCGCGGCGCAGCACCTGCACGGTTGCGATCAGCGTGCCACGCATCGCCAGCGCGCGGCCGTAGACGAGCGAGGCGGTGAAACCCGAGATGAAGATGAAGACCTCGGCGGCATCGGAGAAGCCGATCGCCGAAATCGTGACGTAGTTCAGATAGTTCTCGGGAATGTGGTCAATAAAGATGCAAATCAGCGCGAGGCCGCGGAAAAAATCGAGGCGCAGGTCACGCGACGGCGGCGGCAGTGGGATTGCGGCTCTCATGGGCGGATGCACGCAAATCTAGCAAACCCGCACCGTCCGCGTCGAATGCGGCGCGTCGGTCAAGCCAGCATCGGCCGCAAGCGCTCGACCGCGGCAGCGATCGCCGCCGGCTCACGCGCAAAGCACAGCCGCAGATACCCTTCGCCCATCGGCCCGAAAGCGCTGCCCGGGGCCAAGCCGACTTTGGTCTTGGCCAAAAGCTCCTTGGCGAAAGCGAGACTGTCGCTCACCCCATCGACCCGCAGGAACGCGTAGAAGGCACCATCGGGCTTGGCGACCTCGACGCGGCGACAGGACTGCAAAGCGCCAATCGCGGCCTCGCGCGCGTCTCGGCAACGCGCGACAAAGCTCTGAACAAACGGCTCGCCTTCCCGGATAGCGGCGATACCGGCACGCTGCAGAAAGGTCGGCGATCCGCTGGTGTTGAACTCGATCAACTTCTCGATGGTCGGCAAGAGATCGGGCGGGATCACCATCCAGCCGAGCCGCCAGCCGGTCATCGCCCAG
>DATMLO010000020.1:0-31630 GCA_035570495.1 Allostellaceae bacterium
CGCCCGCATGCCTCGATCGGCTATCGCGCTCCAGCCCCGGAGGTGTTCGTCCCGGCACTCGCCGCATGGCCTACGCTGGCGCCGCGGCCAACCCTAAACTAACATTCCAACCGGACCACTAAACGGGGGCCGGTCAGCGTCTTGACCGCGGCGGGTTTCGACATCTCCGAGGAGTTCGGCCGCAACATGTATATGCTTGTGCCCGCTATCGGCGGACCGCTCGGAAAGCTGCCCGGCCATCTCGGTTTTCAGCGGGAAGAGAGGTTCCGCACCAAAAGCTTTTTCTGGCACTTGTCGCATCGTTGCGGGTTTTGGAACACCCTATGGGCCGATACTTTGATCTGTATTGCGAGAAAGCCATCGAATGCTTGAAGCGCGCGCCAGGCGATGCCGTATCCCTTCGAACCGTCAAACCGGCCTTGACAGCGCATCCGTATCCTTCTTTCTGCAACAGATAACCAGCACGTATTCTGCGGTGGCCAGCGATCCGGGATGGAGCTCCCCATCGGCGATCGAGAACAACAAGACGCTCTCAAAAAAACGCTCGGCCAGGGCTTTCAATTGCGGCCCCGTGCGCGAATAAAAGTGCCCCGAGGACGGTACGCCTTCGGCGACGCCCGACGCCTCCGTCTCCGCCGCGACCGAACCCAGGAGCAAGATGTCCTGAGTTCGCGACAGTGACTGCGCCAGATTGTCGACGAAGCAATCCTCGTCGGCGCGCCCGACATAGCCCATCGTCCGCAGGCAACAAATCGCGTCATGAACCTGCGGCAGCGGGCCATCGAGAATGTCGTGGAAACGCAAGGGGCCCACGGCAATGCCGGTCATACGCCTGTGCCCGGAATTGTCCGTCGCGCCCGGGGCATAAATCGTCAACTGCAAGACGTTATACATTGCGATCTGCGGACCGTCGGTTTCGTCGAGACCGTAGATGGCGACGTCATGTCGACCGGCCAGCAGCTTGGCTGCAACGCTATGAGCAGCTTGTATGACGGTTAGCGGTCCCACTCCCGACGGCGCGACATCCCCCTCCGGATGGGGATTGGCTGAGATCCTCTTTGACGTCCAGACGAGTTGCTCTTGCCAAAGAATACGGGTGTCGCGCTGCGAGCGGCGCAGCATCAAAAAGACGCTCGACCAGAGACCTTTCGGGGGAACGCTCGTCGGCCGGACACCGCGATTGACACCCCAGTTCAGAATACCGAGCGCCACAAGCCCCAGCCCGAGCAGCGGCAATTCACGCGTTTGCGACAAGTAGGCCTCGCGTGCCCGGCGCCACAGCCCGTCCCAACCTCGATTAATCCGCCATCGCAGCCGAGACGCCGGCACGTAGTGCACCTGTGTCAACCATGCGGCATGGCTCAATACCTCCGCCGCGCGATGAGCGAACACCGTGCTGAAAGCCGCCGCGTCATTGTACGGACGGTCGTTCAGGACCATCACCGAAATCCGCCCGCTCGCCTTTACGAGCGGACTGATGCGCTGAATTACGGTGCCGGCCCGCTCGAGTGTCGCATCGGTCACCCCCACAAGGCAGGCGTCAAAGCTGTCAAGCAACGGCGAATTTCGCTCCAGTAAATTGCCAAACCGCCCGGGCCGTATGTCGAGCAACCAGTTCCATTCCAGCGTGTAAACCTCGCTGCCGACGCCGGTCATCCAATGCGCATAGTGATCTGGCCGGTCGGTCACAAGCAGCAAGCGACCATTCTCGGAAACAACCTTCTGTAGCATTTGACGCGGCAATTTGTAGTCGGGCCACCGCCCGTGCATGCGTGTGACTTCGGGCCCTGCGCCGAATAGTCGTTGGCGCATGAACCATGCCACGGCGCGCAGCCCCGAGACCGGCTTCCGCTCGCGGAGCAGAAAAGCCCAGTCCTCTTTGTCCAGCGCTCGCCCGGTGCGCAATCGGTTACTGGCGATTGCGCCGGCCCAATACGGGTGACCACGAAATGGCTGCGGCGTTGCCGGGAGTCGCGCAGCCACGCGGTCGATAAAGGCGTCAGCCTCGGCGACGGCATCGGTGATGCCAACTGACATCTCCGACGCGTGATAGATGATCGTCTGCCCAACATTGGCGCGGTGCTGCGCCGTCGTCCATTCCGAGAGCGACATCGCCAACTCGGCCTCGTCGATCGGGCCGGGGCGCAGGTTCGACTGCTCATGTCGGCGCGGTTGCATTTCGACGACAAAATAGTCGTCTGAATCGGTTAGCGTGACCACGTTCCCCGATGGACACATCTCGGGAACGAACGAGTAATCGAACGACGAGCCGACGATGAAGTCGGTGACCTCCGGCCGCACCCCGAACGGATGGATCAGATAGAAGCGGCCGATCAGCGTGTTCTCGTCGACGCGCCACAACAGCCGGTTGGCATGGGCGTTATGGCTAAGGCCGAAGTTCACCATGTTGGCGGTCGTCGCCGGGTGAAGATAGCGAAGCGACCACGCGACAAGGTCACGGCTCGGCAGGATGATCGCGCGCGAAACCGGGTCGACACCGCTCTCGAAAGCCGGCATCGCCTCCTCTGCGACAATCTGAAAATTGCCGGCAAGGATGGCGCTCGCACCATCGAGAAAACGGCTCGCCACGGTGCGCAATGCCCCGTCGGCGAAGAGATAGTCCGACATCAAGAAGACGAAACCGGTATCGGTCATCGCCTCGCCGGCCTCGCGTACGGCGCGAGCGAAAGCGAGCGTGATCGTCGTCGTGTGATTGTCAGCGGTGATCAGGTCGTCGATATAGGCAACTTCTACCGGGCAGATTTTCTGCAGCGCGATCCAGCTGGGATGAGAGCAAATCAACTCTTCGTCGGCCTCGCGCGACAGCACGACGAAACGAGTAGGCAGCATCGCCGCCATGGCCGGGATGTTGCCGGGAGCGAGTAATGTCGGCAGGCCGAAATCGAGGAATTGGGTAATGAAGCGATAGCCCCAGACGGGCAACAACAGCGTCACGCCCTTGGGCGGAGGCCTTGTCTCATTCTGTAGCGGCGCGGAGCCGGCCAGCGCTCCGGAATCCATTAACTGCGCCGCCCCCTATTGAATGCCGTGCACCATCGCCCCGTACGCCTCACGCGCCACAGACATGGGTCGGTAACCACGTAACCCGTCGAGCAACCATAATACTGTCTTTTCCGGCCATCGAGGCAAGCGACCGCAACGTTCAGTCGGTGATTCTTCGGCTTCCCAGGTCGATTGCCCGCTCTCCCGGCTCTATTTCGGACTCCGCCAGCAACGCTCGCAACCCCTCGATATCGCGAATACCCTGCCGCAAGGACTTGAGGGCGCGCTCCAGGTTTGCCTCGATGACACCGGCGCTGGGCGGCACTCCCCTCTCCAACGCTTGATCGTGGCGAATTTGATAGCCCGACCAGGCGACGAATTTATTGACGAAATAATTCATCGCGTAGACATCGTCGGCCGCCACCTCTTCGAGGTTCAACCGTCCCATCAACCAATGCAGCCGGTGGCGATGTTCTTCGGGAAATAAAGCAATATCGATCGCCGAAGCGTTGAGATGCGTCGCTGGCGGTAGCTCGTGGCTCTCGCACAACTCGGCCAGCATTTGCCGCGTTGCGTCGTCGTTCAAATCCTCTGTCGCGATTTCGACGTAGTGATCGAACAACCCACTGTGCTCGGCGATGAGCGCGTGGGTCTTGTCGTAGTACCAGCCGAATTTCATGTCAGGCGATAGCCCGTCCCATTGCGCGATCGACATCTCGTCGAAATGGAAAGCTGCCATTCGCTTGGTGACCGCGGCCGGGCTGGTCGAATAGTAGCGGTAGGCAGTGGGAAACGACGCGCAATTCTGCTTGAGGCTGGCAATGCATGCCTCGCGGTCGCGACGCTGCAGATGGACGAGAATCAAGCCTCGGCCGTAATGCTCGGCGAAAAGCGGCAGCACGGAAGCGTAACCGTTGCCGACGATCGCGTCGTAACCGCAATCGGCTACCATCCGCTTCAGCTCAGCGAGCCGCGACGGATCCCCGCCTCCTTCACGATATTCACTGAAGCTCTGATAGAACTCTCGGCAACAATATTCGTGCATGACCTCGCGGTCCGACGCGCCCTTGTAGAGCGTCCCGATCATGTGCGCGAGCGATTGCGTGCCGTCGCGACCGGTGCCGACGCAGAGTAAGCGGAGTTGTTTCTCCCGCTTTGCTTTCCGGCGCGGCGACAGGGCGACGGGCTGCCGTGGCCAGCTTGGGTTCGCGTCGATTAGCTCCCGCAATTCGACCGAACAAGCTTCCCACAACCGTCTCCCGCTGGCCTCGCTCAACCGAGCGAGCCGCTCCTCATCGTTGCCCACGGCAAAGTTGAGACGCACCTCCTTGATGTCTTGGATCGCGGTGAACGGCTCCATTGTCGCATCGCGTTCGGCCAGGATCTCGCAAACCCGCCGGACCGTCGCGGGCGCGTCGGCGGCGGTCTGGCGATATGGCACCCAATGGATTCGCAACGGCGTGTCCGGGGCGCGAGCCACCTTGATCCAGGCCTCCAACCACGGGATCGTCCGCGACAGGCATTCCTCCTCAATTGCTTTTTCCAATTCCTCCGGCGAATACGGCGGGAGAGTGCCGGTGACCCGATGAAGCACCGCCGAGCAAGCGGCGGCGCGCGGATCTCGGATCGTCACAAAGACATCGCGCGGGCCGCGGTCTATCAGCACACCTAGATTGAAGTCGTTAGCCGCGATGTGATCCTGATTGACCGCTCCGCCTTCGAGAAACATGTCGAGCCACGAGGGCGCCACGTAGTTCGCAACGCTTATGTGCGTTACAGGCAAATCACAGAGGCGCGCGAGAGTATACGCCACCGTGGCGCTTCCCGAACGCGGCAAGCAGGCAAAAAGGATTGCAGGTATGCCGCGTTCGATCGGGTCCTGCCGCCGCTCGCGCACTGCCCAGGAATCAGCGACGTGGTCGGAGAACAGTCGCTCGCCCTCGAGCCCCGGCATGGTCTTCGACAGGCTGATGTAATCAGCCATTTTGTCGGGCTCGCCAGCGTACCCGTTGATGAGACCAAGATGGTAATAGAGCGCTTCCGCGAAGTAGCCTGCATCATGGTCGGCAGCGACTCGCGTGCCAATCTTTCCGAAAAGATAGCGATTGGCTTCACGGCTACCGCCGTCGCGCAAGATCTCGAGCGCCTCGGCGGCAAAGGCTTGCACCGCCTCGCGCGTTCGAGATCGCCCAAACTCGACCAACCTCAGCCGCAGCACGGCACCCGCTCCGTGCGACGATTCGGCCATTCCGCTGATCGAGACCGCGAAAGATTGGCGATATTCAAAGGACAACCCTAAAGCTTGCGCAAAGTTACATCGGCGCGCATCGAGCGCCACTATGTGCGTGTGACTTTGGGATCACAGCATAGCTTGACATGTTCTAGCACGCTGGAAATTCGCGAGTTGCTGGTGCTTCAGGCGTGAACCAAAGGTCGCCAGACGGGCGCCCTTCCTTGATCGACCTGGGAAACCGGCGCATTCTGCGAGATAGAATTCGGGTGATTTCGCATGGCAAACGACATCGCGCGGTCAGGATTGTCCGGTCTTGGAACGCGCTTGGACGAGCGCTCGATCTATTTAAGGCGGCTCGTCGTCCGCGCCCTCGATGGCGGCAAGCGCGGCCATGTCGGCTCCTCGCTGTCGCCGCTCGAAATTATGCGCGTTCTCTACGACGACATCCTGCGCTACCGCGCCGAGGATCCGGCCTGGGAAGCCCGCGACCGCTGCATCCTCAGCAAGGGGCACGGCTGCATCGCGCAATACGTGATGCTGGCCGACAAGGGCTTTTTCCCGCTGGAGGCGCTGGACACGTTTTGCCGCCGCGATTCGATCCTCGGTGGCCATCCCGAAGCCGGCAAGGTGCCCGGTGTCGAGGCGTCGACCGGTGCGCTTGGTCATGGGCTGCCGATCGGCGTCGGCCGCGCGATCGCGCTTCGTATCAAAGGCAGCGATTCCCGTGTGTTCGTGGTCACCGGTGATGGCGAGATCAACGAGGGGTCGGTGTGGGAAGCGGCGATGTCCGCCGCCAAACATCGGCTGAGCAGCCTCACGGTGATGGTCGATTACAACAAGCTTCAATCGGCCGGTCCGACGTCGGAAATTCTCGACCTCGAGCCGCTTGCTGATAAATGGCGCGCCTTTGGCTTCGCGGTCGCCGAGGTTGACGGCCACGACGTGGGCGCGCTGCGAAGCGTACTGACGCGAGTGCCGCTCGAGACAGACAAGCCCGCTGCGATCGTCTGTCACACAGTCAAGGGCAAGGGCATCGGGTTTGCCGAGAACGACCCGAGCTGGCATCACAAATCGACCATCGACGCCAAGCTCATCGACGAGCTGTACCAAGCGCTGGGAGCGGCGTGATGCGAGTAGCCTGCGGCGACAAGGTCTTTGAGCTCGCCCAGCGCGACTCGCGCGTCGCTTATATCGGCTCCGATCTCGACCCGCCGATCGTCAAGCGGATGAAGGCGGAGATGCCAGGCCGCGCCTTTATGGAAGGCGTCAGCGAGCAACACATCGTCGGCATGGCCGCAGGCATGGCAATGGAGGGGTTCATCCCCTTCGTCCATACTATCGCGACATTCATCACGCGGCGGTGCTACGAGCAGGTCGCGGTCGACCTGTGCATGCACAACCTGCCGGTACGGCTCATCGGCAACGGCGGCGGACTCGTCTATGCGCCGCTCGGACCGACGCATCTCGCGATCGAGGACATCGCGATCATGCGGGCCCTACCTAACATGACGATCGTCGCGGTGTGCGACGCCGAAGAAATGAAGCGGTTCATGGACCAGACACTCGACTGGCCGGGGCCGATCTATATCCGCCTGGCGAAAGGCTACACCGATCCCGTGATCAGCCGGCCCGAGCTCGGCTTCGCGATCGGCAAGGCTATCGTGCTGCGTGAGGCCGCCGGGCGCGATCGCGTGCTGGTGGTCTCGACCGGCGTCGCTACGACGCGTGCACTCGCGGCCGCAAGCGATCTCGCCGCCGAGGGCATCGAGTGCACGATCATGCACATGCACACGGTAAAGCCTCTCGACACCGAGTCGCTGTTGCATCACGCCGCGTCGGCCCAGCTGGTCGTCACGGTCGAGGAGCACACGACGATCGGCGGGCTTGGCAGCGCGGTCGTCGATGCGCTGGTCGAGCATCTCCCCGGTGCGATCCCGCCGATCAAGCGACTCGGCATCCCTGACGCCTTCGCGCACAAATACGGCAGCCAGGACCAGCTGATGGAGATCTATGGGCTACAGCCGCCGGCGATTGCCCAGACCATCCGCGACGGGCTCCGGCGCCGCCGCGCGGCGTAATCCGTCGTCGCGGCGACACGGCCGCTTTCGATGCCCGGCAAAATCTTGATTATCGGCGCCGATTCCGAGATTGCCGGAGCCGCCACACAGCATCTCGCAGCGCACGGCCACAAGGTTGTCGCTACCACGCGGCGACCTGAGCGCGTTGCCGCCCACCGGCCGTTTCTCGACCTGACGCAGCAGGTCGAGGCTTGGCCGATCCCGGACGATATCACCACCGCGTGCCTTTGCGCCGCGATCGCGCGCCTCGCCGATTGCGCGCGCGACCCCGAGGCATCAGCGCGGGTCAATGTGAGCGGGACAATCGCCCTCGCCGATCGGTTGCTGGCACACGGTATCCCGGTGCTTTTCCTTTCGACCGATAAAGTGTTTGACGGCTCGCGCCCGAACGTGCCGGCCGATGCCCCGCCCTGCCCGCTCAGCGAGTACGGCCGGCAGAAGGCCACCGCTGAGACCGCGCTGCGCGAGCGCATGGCGACCGGCGCGCCGGTCGCGATCCTGCGCTTGGCGAAAGTTGTATCGCCCGGCATGGATCTGCTGCGCCAGTGGCTCGCCAGCCTCGCCGCCGGCAAGCCGATCCGCGCCTTCCATGACATGCACATGGCGCCGACGCCAGTGGCCCTCGTCGCTGCGGCGATCGAGAGCCTGCTCGCCGGGCCCGTGAGCGGTATCTTCCAGCTCACCGGGCCGCGCGACGTCGCCTATAGCGAGGTCGCGCAACATCTCGCGCGGGCGCTCGGTGCTGATCAGGCGCTGATCGAAATGGTCAGCGCCATCGCCTCCGGCCAACCGGAGGGCTCGACCGCACGCCACACCACGCTCGACAGCAGCGCGCTGCGCAAGCATTTCGGCATCGCCGTCCCCGAAGCATCGTCGGTCATCGACGCGTTGATCGAGACATGCCGGTAGCCGCACCCCGGCTTGACACGACAGGCAGGCCCGGCGATGAGTTCGCCCAAGGGCAAGCTATCCCAATTCAATCGGGCTGACAGGAGACCGCATGGGCCGGTTGCTCAACCTGGTGACGGCGCTGCACACCTCGACCAAGCGCGAATACCTGCCGCGCATGGTCGACGACAAGATCGACTGCATGCTGAAGGCCAAGGAGTACGAGTTCGATTACTGGGACGGCGATCGGCGCTACGGCTATGGCGGCTATCGCTTTATCGACGGCCGCTGGGCGCCGGTCGCCAAAGGGCTCGTCGACCTGCACGGGCTCAAGGGCAAATGCCGCATCCTCGATGTCGGTTGCGGCAAGGGCTATCTGCTAAAGGAATTCCAGAAGCTGCTGCCCGACGCAGAGCTGGTCGGCTTCGACATCTCGCGCCATGGGCTTGCCGACTCCCATCCCGACGTCAAGGACAAGCTGTTTCGCTACCGGGCGCAGGATGCCTATCCGTTCGGCGACAAGTCGTTTGACCTGGTCGTCTCGTTAGGCTGCCTGCACAACCTCAAGATTTTTGAGCTGCAGGCAGCACTTGGGGAGATCGAGCGGGTCGGCAAGGCCGGTTACGTCATGGTCGAGAGCTATCGCAACGAAGCCGAGCAGTTCAACATGCAGTGCTGGGCGCTGACCTGCGAGGCGTTCTTCGATACCGCCTCGTGGATTTGGCTCTACAGTCATTTCGGCTATACGGGCGATTACGAGTTTATCTATTTCGAATAGCGGACGAGCCGACATGCGGATAAAGCGAGGGCGGGCAGCCATCCTGGTGGAGTCGGGGCGACCGCTCGTCGTCGACGAGATCGAGTTGCCCGAAGCGCTTGATGCCGGTCACGTGCTCGTCCGGGTGCTCTACACGACGATCTGCGGCGCCCAGATCAACGAGATCGATGCGGTGAAAGGCGTCGACAAATTTCTCCCGCACCTGCTCGGCCACGAAGCCTCGGCCGAAGTCATTGAGATCGGCCCCGGCGTTACCACGGTCAAACCCGGCGACACGGTGGTGCTGCACTGGCGGCCGAGCAGCGGCATTCAGAGCCGCACGCCCGCCTATAAATGGCGCGGGCAAAAGCTCAACGCCGGCTGGGTCACGACATTCAACGAATTCGCGGTGGTCTCGGAGAACCGGATGACGGTGATCCCGCCGGATTTCGACCTGAAGATTGCTCCGCTCTTCGGCTGCGCGGTGACAACCGCGGCCGGCGTCGTCAACAACGACGCACACCTGAAAATCGGCGAGTCGGTGGTGATTTTAGGCGTCGGCGGAGTCGGCCTCAACGTGGTGCAGTTTGCCGCGCTCTCCGGTGGCTATCCGATCGTCGCCGTCGATCTGCTTGAACACAAGCTGGAGATGGCGCGCGCGCGCGGCGCGACACACGCGCTTAATTCTTCCGGGGTGAGCGCCGCCGGGGTGTCCGATGCGGTCCGCGCGATCGTCGGCCCGGACGGTCCCGACAAAATCATCGAGACTACGGGCGTTAAGGCGGTAATCGAAAATGCCTATGAGCTCACGCACAAGGACGGTGCCCTTGTCCTCGTCGGCGTACCGCACGAGAAGGTGACGATCAACACGCTGCGGGTGCATTTCAACATGGTCCTGACGGGATCGGAGGGCGGCAGCGCCAAGCCGCAGATCGACATCCCCCGGATTATCAAGCTCGTGAAGGCCGGGCGGCTGTCCTTCGACGGCGTTATCACCGACGAATTCACCCTCGACGACATCAACCCGGCCTTGGACCTCGCGCGCAGCGGAAAGGCCGGACGGGTGCTGCTGCGCGTCGCGGAGCGCTAGGCTGGCGGCTTCGCGGAGAAACCCGGTATGATGCTCTGGGAAAAAGAGCAGCGGCTGGATTTTCGTTCGGCGCCGAGCGATTGGGGTAGGTCTATGCTTTTGTTGGCGAGCCGTCGAGGGGTGGTCGCGTGAGCCGAAAAGTCGCGATGATCACTGGTGTTACCGGGCAGGACGGCGCCTATCTCGCGGAATTTCTGCTCAAAAAAGGCTATGCCGTTCACGGCATCAAGCGGCGATCCTCCTCGTTCAACACCGCCCGGATCGATCACCTCTATCATGACCTGCATGAGAAAGGGCTGCCGTTCCACCTGCACTTTGGCGATGTCACCGACGCGACCAATCTCATTCGCCTGATCCAAGAGGTCCAGCCGACGGAGCTCTACAACCTCGCGGCGCAAAGCCATGTCCAGGTGAGTTTCGAGACACCGGAATATACGGCGAATTCCGATGCCCTGGGGCCGCTGCGTTTGCTTGAGGCGTTGCGGATCCTTGGCCTTGATAAGACCACGCGGTTCTATCAGGCCTCGACCTCGGAGTTGTTCGGCAACGCCGTCGAGAGCCCACAGCGCGAGACGACGCCGTTTCACCCGCGCAGTCCCTATGGCGTCGCCAAGCTCTACGGTTACTGGATCACGGTGAACTATCGCCAAGCGTATGGCATCCACGCCTCGAACGGGATCCTGTTCAATCACGAGGGCCCGACGCGCGGCGAAACTTTTGTGACCCGCAAGATTTCGCGCGCCGTCGCGGCGATCGCGGCCGGCTATCAGGAGACGCTCTATCTCGGCAATCTCGAGGCCCGCCGCGACTGGGGCCACGCTCGGGATTTTGTCGAGGGGATGTGGCTGATCCTGCAGCAGGATCAGCCCGACGATTATGTCCTCGCCACGGACGAGACACACAGCGTCCGCGAATTTGCCGCAGAGGCTTTCGGCCAGATCGGACGCCGGATCGAGTGGCGCGGCAGGGGCGTGGACGAGATTGGCGTCGATGCCGAGAGCGGCAAGACGTTGGTGGCTGTCGACCCGCGCTATTTCCGCCCGACCGAAGTCGATCGCCTGCTCGGCGATTCAACCAAGGCCCGGCAGCGCTTCGGCTGGCGGCCTAAGCACAGCTTCGCGGATATCGTGCGCGAGATGGTCGAAGCCGACAGGAAGCTCGTCATAACGGAGCCGCGCCGCTTCGGCGCGCTCGACTGAGATGGCGGCCTACGAGCTCAGCGGCAAGCGAGTCTTTATTGCTGGCCATCGCGGCATGGTCGGCGCGGCGGTAGCGCGGCGGCTTGCAAGCGAGAATTGCGAGGTGCTGACCGTGCCGCGCCAGGCCGTCGATCTGCGCGACCAGAACGCGGTCAACGATTGGTTCACGACACATCAGCCGCAGGCGGTGTTTATGGCTGCCGCCACGGTTGGCGGCATCTATGCCAACGACACGCGGCCGGGCGATTTCCTTTTCGACAATTTGGCGATCGCCACCAATGTCATCGACGCGGCCCGGCGCACTGGGGTCGAAAAGCTGATGTTCTTCGGCTCGACCTGCATTTATCCGCGCCTCGCTCCGCAGCCGATGTCCGAAGACGTCTTGCTGACTGGTCCGCTCGAGCCGACAAACGAGTGGTACGCCATCGCCAAAATCGCCGGCCTCAAGTTGTGCGAAGCCTATCGCCGGCAACATGGCTGCGACTTTATCTCGGTGATGCCGACCAACCTTTACGGGCCCGGCGACAACTTCGACCCGTTGTCGAGCCATGTCATGGCGGCTCTAGTGCGTCGCATCACCGAGGCCGCGCGCACTGGCCGGCCAACGGTCGATATCTGGGGGAGCGGAGAACCGCGTCGCGAATTTCTCCATGTCGACGACCTCGCCGACGCGGCCGTCTTCTTGATGCGCAACTGGTCAGAAGACCAGCACATCAATATCGGCTATGGCAGCGACATCTCGGTCACCGAGCTGGCGCAGCTGATCGCTCGCATCGTCGGGTTCCGCGGCGATTTTGTCTTCGATCGCTCGAAGCCGGATGGCGCCCCACAAAAGCTGGTCGACGTCACCAAGCTGACGGCGCTTGGCTGGCGCCCTCGCATCGATCTCGAGCCGGGAATCCGCGAATTCTATCGCTGGTACCTCGACAACCAAGCAAACGGCTGAGACCTCACGACGCCGGCTCAGCGCCGACACGCGCCGGCGAAAAACCGCCCGGCGAATTGCAGTGCGGCGACCGGCCTTCCGGCCGCGGCGCAGCGCCATGTCGCGACCGCTGCCTCGCGTCGCCGCCAATAGTGCAGCAACCGGGCGACGCTGCGCGGCGGTCGATCCGCCAGCAGCCGATCGGCCAAGGATATGTGATCGCCGGCAATGCGCAGGCGCTGTTCGAGGCTCGGTTTCAGCGTCAGCGAACCAGGATGCGAATAGTAGCGATAGAGTATCGTCTCCGTGGGAGCGATCACGATCGGCGGCGACCGCGTGGCGAGTCGCAGTAGAAAGGCGCGGTCTCCGGCAACGCGATAGATCGTCTCGAAGTCGCCGTATCGCTCGAACACCGAGCGGCGAAAGGCCATCGCATTGATCGCCGGCACGCCGAGCGCAAGCTGTTCGACATCGAGGCGACCGCTGGGCGCCGCTACCAGCAATCGCCGCGATGCATCCGGTGAATCGCGTTCCATCAGCAAGGCGCACCCGGCAACAATCTCCACTTCCGGGCGGCTCGCGAAACTGGCGGCGACAGTCTCGACCGCGGTCTCGGCCAATTCGTCATCGGCGTTCAGGAACATGACCCAATCGCCGCGCGCTCGGCTCAGGCCGATATTCCATGCCTCGTAAATCGAACAGCCTGGAACAACGACCGTTTCGATCGAGGGAAATCTTCCACAAATACCGAGTGTTTTATCCTTTGACCCGCCGTCGACCACGATATGTTGGAGTGTCCTAGACGGGCCAGACCAAACCGATTCGCAGGCTCGCTCGATATATTTGGCGGCATTGAGCGTGGCGGTGATAAGCGTCATCATGAGATGGGACGATCGGCTTTAGCCCTGTGCTAAACTGGGGGAACAGCAAGTTCATTGATCGGATGGATCAATCGCTTCTCCAGGATACCGCTTTGTTACGCTCTGCGCCCAAGGCGCGGGCGTTGCCCACGGTATCCGTTTTGCTGCCGAACTATAACCACGCCGGCTATCTCGGGGTGGCGCTATCGGCGCTGGCCGCGCAGACCCGCGCGCCAGACGAAATCCTCGTCATTGAAGACGCGTCAACCGACGATAGCCTTGCGGTCATCGAGAGCTTCGCAGACGAGCTGCCGCAACTGCGGGTTCTGCGCAACCCACGCAATCTAGGCGTCAACGGCGCGATCAACCGAGGTCTTGTGGAGGCCAGCGGCAGCCACGTCGTCTGCAGCGCGGCCGATGACTGGCTCGAACCGGAGTTCATCGCACGTATGACGGAAGCGGCCGCTGCCTACCCCACAGCCAAGGTCTGCGTCTCCAGCTACGTACAGTATTTCGAGGCGGATCGACGACGCGTTCACCATCGCCACGATTCCGAACTTGGTCCCTGGTATGCCGCGGACTGTCCAGAATATTTCTGTTCGGACGAATTCCGTCAGTTGCTCAGGCAGGGCTTCGTGTGGCTGCCGCTCAACGCCGCTCTCGTCGAACGCGAGGCTTTGCTCGACATTAACGGCTGCGATCCGCGCCTGCGCTGGCATTCGGATTGGTTTGCGACCTACACGCTGGCATTTCGCTACGGCTTTATCGTGGTTCCCGAACCACTTTCGGCCTTCCGCGTAGCATCCGAAGGATATTCGGGCACTGGAATGCGCAACCCCGGCCTGCAGCGGCAAGTCTGTGCCGCGATCTACGACAAGCTGAATGACCCGGACTTCGCCGATATTCGCGAGGCGCTACGCCGCTACCCCATCGCGATGACGACTTTTTTCCGCCCGGTGGCGCAGATGCTGGCGCTGCGCCCGCGGGAGTGGCCTTACCTCGCCTCACTGGCGCGCTGGTGGATCGGCGAGGTTGCGCACGGCCGTCGACCGCGCGTACTACGCGATCTCACCGCGAAATTCGGCAATCGATCCTTTGGGGCAAGCGCACGGGCCTAGCCCCGATCAGACGAGATTGCGCGCCTGCATCGTCTTGATGTTGAAGTAGCGCGCATCGTTCATCGAGTCCGGCAGGCTGCCATCGCGAAACGCGCGCACCATGTCGACGATCGCATCCTCGATCGTGCGTTTTGTCCGCCAGCCGAGTTCGCTGGCAATTTTTTCCGACGAAACGTGATATGAACGATTGTCGTCGGTGGGCACCATCTCCAGCTCAACGGTGTTGTGGCCGACGATCCGCTTCACCATTTCGGCCAGTTCCAGCACGCTGTGGTTTTCAAAGCCGGCATTGTAAATTTTGCCGTCGATCTGCTCGTCCGCGTACTGCAGCGTCTCGCAGTACAGATCGGTCATATCGTCGATGTGGATATTGGGGCGCAACTGCTTGCCGCCGAACACCTTGATCTTGCCGGTATTGACCGCGTGATTGCAGAGGATGTTGACGATCACGTCGAGGCGCTGACGCGGCGAATACCCGCATACCGTCGCGGGCCGCAGGATCAGGGTGGTGAACCCGGGTTCGCGTTCCTCGCTCAGCACCTGCTCGCACAGCGCCTTGTATTTCGAATAATCCGTCAGCGGTTCGAGCGAAAGCTCTTCGGTGACGCTGACGCCCTCCTTGATGCCGTAGACGCTTGACGAGGAGGCGTAAATGAAGCGCCCCACGCCGGCCTTTTTTGCTGCTTTGACGAACGGCCGGAAGCAGTCGTAGTTGATCTCGCGGCCAAGGGCGGGATTGAGCTCGAACGACGGATCGTTCGAGATGCAGGCCAGATGAATGACCGCATCGCAGCCCGCGAGAGCCTTCTCGACCACCGCCGGGTGCCGCAGATCGCCCTTAATCTGAACAAGTTGCGGGTGGGTCTCGACCGACTTCAGCGCGTCATCGCCGTAAATATAAAGATCGAGGACTGTCACGGTGTGCCCGGCGGCCAACAGTTTCGGCACCAACACCGCGCCGACATAGCCGGCACCACCCGTAACAAGGACGCGCCACTTCCGCTGCATTACGAACAATCTCCGTCGCGGTAACCGGCTTGCGCAACGCGAGGACGGGCGCGAGATCTCCGCTGACCAAGTCTACTTTAAGAGCGTCGCTGCGTATTTGTGCAACACGCTTTTTTCAACAAAATTGCGGTGTCCGACAATCCCGACCTTCACCGCGCCGGCAATATTTCCGATAAAGCCGACCAATCCTATATCGCCGCCAACCGCGACCATCGGCGCGGTGACCGCGAGAAACGCATCGCCCGCGCCAACCGTGTCGATGACCTGTTGGGTCAGCGCGGGGATATGCATGACCTTGTTTTGGCTGCGACGGTAGGCGAAGCAGCCCGCCCTGCCGTGGGTAATGATGATGTTCGGGCAATCGATCTGCGATGGCAACAACTCGCCGCACACCGCTTCGATCGAGCTGGTCTTGTCGTGAACAGCCATCCGCGCTTCAGGAACATCAAGACAGATATAGTCAGCGCGGGAATATTTAGTGATCAGGTTGAACCCGTTATTCCCAGCGTTGATCTGCGTGTTGATGGCGAGAAAGCGCGCCTGTTCAGTCAGAATGTCGATCGTCGAGCGGGCGATCATCCCATGGCCGAAATCATTGACGATCACCACGTCGTAGTCGCGGATGGACGCTTCGAGCCGACGGTCGACATGCGCTTGTTCGTCCGGCTTCAACGGCGAATCATCCATCGAATAAACTTCGAATAACTTTCGCAAATAAGTCGGCTCGACAAATCGAGTCTTGAGCGTAGTCGGCGCGCCGTGGCGGTGGACCGGTGTCAGGCCGACATTCGAACGCAGACTGGCGCGCACCAAGTCTTCAAAATTCTCTTCTTCGGAACCGCCGAGGCAGGTCAGCACATCGACCTTGTCACAGAAGCTCGCGACGTGGTTGGCGGTGGCGAACACGCCTCCCGCGAACGTCTCGCTGCTCTGCAGCAAGGTCGCGATCATGTGCTCCTTGGCCGATTTGCCCATCGCCGTGACATAGCTGTACCGGTCGATGATCGCGTCGCCGACGACCAGCACATTCATGCACTTGATTTTATCGAGCAGCTCGGCGATCCGGGTCGTGCCGTCATCGGCCCTCAATCCGTGAAGATAGGCCTTAACCTCCGGGTCGAAGACGTTAAAGAAGCGATTCAGGAGGTTCGAAGAGCTAAAGGTGATGTCTTCGGTGAAGACGAGCTTCCCGCCATATTGCTCGACGATGTCGCGCTCGCGGACGATCTTGCCGGTAACGTCCTCCTCGGGATCAATGTAGTCGGCGCCCTTGGCATACACATTGGGCTTGACCGCATGGAGGATCGGCTCGGCGCTCAAATCGTAAACCACGACGACGTAATCGACGAGTTCAAGCGCGGCCAGCATCTCGGCGCGCAGCAGTGACTGGAATGCAGGCCGATCCGGGCCTTTCTGGACAAATTCGTCTGCGGTGATCGAAACGATCAGCGTATCGCCGAAATCGCGCGCCACGCGCAAATGGCGCAGATGGCCGACATGCAAGAGGTCAAAAACGCCATGGCATAGGGTGATGGACTTGCCCTTGCCCCGCAGTTTCTCGGCGACAGCTTTGATGTCCTCGAGCGTCCTGATCTTACCAGGCTCTTGCATCCGCCGTTCTTCCCCCACGCGCCCTAACGAGACAGCAGCCGAAACCAATCCGCTGTCGCCTCGGCTATTCTATCCGGCGTCCAGACGGGCGCATCTTTCCAATAGTCGAGGTTCCCCAACATATATTTAACCCCGGTTTCCAGGCTCACCTCCGCCTGCCACCCGAGCTCGCGTCGGATTTTTGTAACATCGGCAAACGTGCAATCGGGTTCGCCTGGGCGCTTCGGTATATGCACCGTTTCCTTCGCGCCGAGCAATTCGACCAATCGGTTGACACTGTACGTATTACCGCTGCCCACGTTGTAGATTTCGCCAACCACCTCAGATTCGATCGCGGCCATGACGGCCGTCACGATATCGCTGACATACGTAAAGTCTCTTGTCTGTGTTCCATCGCCGACGATCGTCAGCGGCTTTCCGGCCAGCATTTGGGCAAGAAATACGCCAAACACCGCGCCATAGGTGCCGCTCGTACGAGTGCGCGGTCCGTAGACATTAAAGAACCGCAGGCATACGGCCGGCAATCGATACACCTTCGCCCAGTGCAGGACAATTTGTTCCCCGAGATATTTCGTCAGCGCGTAGGGGTACTCGGATCGAATCGCTGCGGTTTCGGGCGTCGGGTAGCTGTCCGGGATGCCATAGCACGACGATGAAGCCGCATAGACAAGCCGCTTGACGCCCGCCGCGCGCGCCGCCTCGACCACGGCAAAGGTGCCATCAACGTTCGAACGGTAATAGACGGCCGGGTTCTGAACCGACGGCACGATGTCGGCCCGCGCCGCCAGATGGAACACACGCTCCGCCCCGTCGAACAGCGCGCCGATAGGATCCTCGCCGATATCGCAAGCGACGACTTCCAGGTCTGGATTACCCTGGTGCTGCACCAGGTTTCTCGGGTTGCCGACGCTGAAATTGTCGATGACCTTGACCCGGCGATGCGCCGCCAGCAGGCGATCAACAAGATGGCTGCCGATAAAGCCGCCGCCACCTGTGACAATATCGAAACCCACCGTCATCAGCCCCCCGCCCGCTGTATCTGACCCAAATCGTCATCGATTCGCAACCCCGGCTCGTTGCACTGGCCACCCGGAAGGAGCGGATTTTGCTTACGCCGCGCTAATGGTTATTTGATACGAATGCACGGCGGTCAAACATGACTGCACGCATCGAGGGTTGTTGATGTCGCCGCCCGACCGGTTGGAGCACGAACGCAAAATCGCCGTTATCGGCCTTGGCTATGTGGGGCTCCCGGTCGCGGCGTCTTTTGCGCGCGCCGGGATGCGCGTTATCGCGTTCGACATTTCCTGCGAGCGCATTGGTGAGTTATGCGCCGGCAATGACCGTACGCGCGAGGTCGGGGCGGAAGACTTGCGATCGTCGCATCTGATTTTCACCACGAATCCCGGTGACCTGCGCGGCGCCGATTTCTTCATCATCACGGTGCCGACCCCGATCGACGAGGCGAGCCGGCCCGATCTACGCGCGCTGCTTGCCGCGTCGCACACGGTGGGCGGCGCGCTAAAACAGGGCGATATCGTCGTCTATGAGTCGACGGTTTATCCTGGCGCGACCGAAGAGGATTGCGCACCCGTGCTGGAGGCAGCATCGGGCCTTGTCTGCGGGAGTGACTTTACGCTCGGCTATTCGCCGGAACGGATCAACCCCGGCGATCGCGAGCACCGCTTCGAGTTGATCGAGAAGGTCGTCGCCGGCCAGGATGCCCGCACGCTTGAAATCATCGCGGCGGTGTACGGTTCGGTCGTCACCGCGGGTATCCACCGCGCGCCCAGCATCAAGACCGCCGAAGCCGCCAAAGTCATCGAAAACACCCAACGCGACCTCAACATCGCGTTGATGAACGAGTTGTCATCGATTTTCCATGAGCTCGACATCGATACGGCCGATGTGCTCGCCGCCGCCGGAACCAAGTGGAATTTCCTCAAATTCTCGCCTGGCCTGGTCGGCGGCCACTGCATCGGCGTCGACCCGTATTACCTGACACATCGCGCCGAGCGGGCCGGCTATCATCCGCAGCTGATCCTCGCCGGACGCCAGGTCAATGACGCCGTCGGTGCGCGGGTCGCACGGCAATGCGTGCGGATGATGCTGCGTCACGACGGTGCCAAGGGCCCCGTCACGATACTCGGCCTCTCTTTCAAGGAGGATGTCCCCGACATCCGCAACAGCAAGGTTGTCGACATCATTCGCGAGCTCGAAGCGTTCGGGGTTGCGGTGCAGGTGCACGACCCGCTCGCTTCGGCTGACGAGGCGCTGGGGGAATATGGCGTGCGGCTGCTGCCGCGCCCGTCGCTTGAACCGGCCGAAGTGGTGATTCTCGCGGTCGCTCACGCGCCCTTCGTCGCGGAGGGCTGGCCGCTGATCAGCGGGCTGCTGCGCAACGGCTCGGGCGTTGTGCTGGATGTAAAATCGCGTCTGCCTCGCGCCGAGCAGCCTGCCGGGGTTGAATTGTGGCGGCTTTGAGCCCGCTCGACGAGTTTCCCGATCGTCCGGTGCTGGTGACGGGCGCCGCGGGGTTTATCGGCTTTCATCTTGCCGAACGCCTGCTCGGCGAGGGCCGCGCGGTCATCGGCCTCGACAACCTCAGCACTTATTACGACGTCGAGCTCAAGAAAGCGCGGCTCGCGCGGCTGCACGCCCATAACCAGTTTGAATTTGTCCATCTCGATTTGACGCAAGGGTCGGAGCTGCGTTTGCTGGTCGAGCAATCGCGCCCGGCGATCGTCGTCAATCTCGCGGCGCAGGCTGGCGTGCGTTATTCGCTGACCAATCCCCATGCCTACGCCGACGCGAACCTCACCGGTTTTCTCAATATTCTCGAAGCCTGCCGGCATGGCGAGGTGAAGCACCTCGTCTACGCCTCGACCAGCTCGGTTTACGGCGCCAATACGAAGATGCCGTTTTCGATCGACGACTCGGTCGATCACCCCCTGACCCTCTATGCGGCCACCAAGCGAGCCAACGAGCTGATGGCGCACAGCTACAGCCACCTGTTCGGCCTACCGATGACCGGGCTGCGGTTCTTTACCGTATACGGCCCGTGGGGACGGCCCGACATGGCGCTTTTTTTGTTTACGAAGGCTATCCTCGCCGGCGAACCGATCGATGTTTTCGCCGGCGGCAAGCTGGAACGTGACTTCACCTATATCGACGATGTCATCGAAGGCGTGCGCCGGGTCATGGATCGAGCTCCCGATCCAAACCCCGCTTGGAATGCCGCACACTCGGGGCCGGCGGAGAGCAGCGCCCCGTTCCGCCTTTACAATATCGGCGGCGGCCGACCGGTCAGGGTGTCGCGGCTCGTGGAGGTGCTCGAGAAGGCGCTCGGGCGCAAAGCCGAAAAGCGCGTCCTGCCGATGCAGCCGGGTGATGTGGCCGCGACAAGAGCCGATACCGATGCCTTCCAGCGCGACACAGGCTTTACGCCGACGACGTCGATTGAACAGGGCGTGCCGAAATTCGTCCGCTGGTATCGGGAATTCTACGGCATTTGATTGAATCGGTTCATCAATCGTCAACATTTTCAACGCCATGATCGCAGCATCGGGACGGCGGGATACCCGGCGATGCGCTGGACATTAGGGCATATAAGGTTTGATCGGCGCGGAGCGACCGCGATCGAATACGCCATGATCGCCTTTTTTATCTCGATCGCCGGTTTCGCCGCGATCCAGACTATCGGCACCCACGTCAACTCGGTGTTCTCGACGATCGCCTCGAGCTTCTAGCCGCGGCATCCGCGTGTCGCGGTCTTGAGGCCGTCATTGAAACGTTCCATGCTCCGTCCGGCGACGAAGCGCCGCGCGACAACGAGCGGGGAACCCAAGCGATGACTGACGACGGCTGGCAACCCTCCCTCCTCTACCCCGATCCCGCGATCATCACCCTCGACCCGCGTTTCGAGCGGATACGGCCGCCGTTCAACGCCTCGGTCGAACGGCTCTATACCGGCTGCCGCTGGGCCGAAGGGCCGGTCTGGTTTGGTGACGGGCGTTTCCTGTTGTGGAGCGACATCCCCAACAATCGCATCCTGAAGTGGGAAGAGGAGACCGGTGCGGTCAGCGTTTTCCGCAAGCCGTCGAATAATTCGAACGGCAACACCCGCGATCGTCAGGGCCGTCTCGTCACCTGCGAGCACGGCGCGCGCCAAGTCACCCGCACTGAGCATGACGGCACGATCACGGTGCTGTGCAACCGGTTCGACGGCAAGCCGCTCAACTCGCCGAATGACGTGGTCGTCAAGTCGGACGGCTCGATCTGGTTCACCGACCCGCCGTTCGGGATCGGCGGCGAATACGAGGGTGACAAGGCTGAACCCGAGCTGCCGGTCACATGTGTCTACCGCATCGACGGCCGCAGCGGCCAGGTGACTGTCGTCGCCGACGATATTCGTGGACCGAACGGGCTCGCCTTTTCGCCGGACGAGTCGCGGCTCTACATCGTCGAGTCGCGCGCCGCGCCCCAGCGCGCGATCCGGGTCTTCGATACCGCCGACGACGGCACCAAATTGCGCAACAGCCGCGACTTCGGCGATCTCGGCAAGGGCACGCCCGACGGCTTCCGCTGCGACGTCGACGGCAATCTGTGGTGCGGCTGGGGGATGAGCCCGGAGCTCAACGGCGTCGCCGTGTTCGCGCCGGATGGGGCGATGATCGGGCGCTTCGCGCTGCCCGAGCGCGCCGCAAATTTGTGTTTTGGCGGCACAAAACGCAACCGGCTATTCATCGCCGGAAGCCACTCGCTCTACGCGGTCTACGTCAACGCGCAAGGCGCGGTCGGCGGCTGAGCGCGCGGATGGTGCATCGTTATGCGTCGTCGAACGCTGTTGCAGGTCGGCACGGCGAGTGTGCTTATGGCGCGCTGGGCCCAGTCGAAGCCGGCCATGGCTGAGCCGCTTCGCTTCCCGCCAGGCTTTGTCTGGGGGGTTTCGACCTCGGCCTGCCAGATCGAAGGGCGCGGCGACCGCAAGGCGGACAGCATCTGGGACACGTTCGCCCGCGTACCTGGGACGATCGCCGATCACAGCACGCCCGAGATTACCTGCGACAGCTATAATCGCTATACCGACGACATCGCGCTTCTGAAGGGGCTTGGGGTCAAGGCCTATCGCTATTCGATCTCATGGCCGCGGGTGCTGCCCGACGGCGATGGCCAACCCGATACGCAGGGTCTCGATTATTACGACCGGGTCACCGACGCGCTCCTGAAGGTCGGCATCGAGCCCTGGCCGTGCTTGTTCCACTGGGACCTGCCGCAGGCGCTGCAGGATCGTGGTGGTTGGGGCAACCGCGCGATCGCCGACTGGTTCACCGAGTATGCCCAGCTGGTGGCGCGCCGGCTCGGCGATCGAGTGCGCCGCTGGGTCATGCTCAACGAACCTCAGGTTCACGCGGTCATGGGCCACGGGCTCGGCCAACACGCGCCGGGGCTGCGCGGCCGGGAGCCGATGGCCGCCGCCAGTCATCATCTGAACCTGGCGCAAGGCCGAGCGCTTCAGGCGTTACGCGCGCTCAACGGCAAGTTCGAGCTCGGTACGGTACTGAGCCTCCAACCGGTCCGCCCCGCGCAGAACCTCGCCAGCAATCAAGAGGCGGCAGCGATCTGGGATGCGGCCTGGAACCGCGCCTATCTCGACCCGCTGCTCCGCGGCGCCTACCCGGCGCGCTATCTGCCGCTTGTCGAAAAGCTGGTGCGGCCAGGTGACATGGCCGAAATCTGTCAGCCCATCGACTTCCTCGGCGTCAATTACTATTCGCCGATGTACCAGCGCGCCGATCCGTCGGGGCTGCTCGGCACGAATTGGGGCGCACTCCCTGACGGCATGCGCACGACCGGGATGACATGGGGGATCGATCCGACTGGCCTCACCGATATTCTCACGGAACTGCGCACCCAATACGACAACCCGCGGGTCTACATCACCGAGAATGGTGCGTTTTTCAAAGAGACGCCGGACGCTTCCGGACACGTCGACGACCGCGAGCGCATCGCCTACTTACACGATCATATCGCGACGGCGCATCACGCGCTCGCCGCCGGCGTAAATCTCGGCGGGTACTTCATCTGGACGCTGATCGACAATTGGGAATGGGCGCACGGCTTTACTGCGACATTTGGGCTCGCCCGGCTCGACCGCGCTACTCTGACGCGCTTGCCAAAGGCTTCATACGATTGGTTTGCTCGCGTCGCCGGTTCAAATACTGTATAAGGCTTCTACTGACACGCGATAGGCTGCGGGTTGACCGGTTTCGGGGCGCCGTGCCTGTTACGTTCGGGGGGTCGCCAGGTTAAGCGGCCTATAACGGTTTGCGTTGGTATAATAGCGTGATTTATTATATGGTTCGTGTTCTCAACTGTCGGAGGAACCCGATGAAGCGTGTCCTTGCCCTCTGCACCCTCCTGATCGTGGCCGCGTGCGCGCCCGTTCTGGCGCCTGCACCCCCGCCCCCACCGCCCCCGCCGATGGCGTCGGCCGCTAGGGTCTTCACCGTATACTTCGCGTGGAACCGGTCGTGGGTCGGCCCGCAGGGCATCGCCATCCTCAAGCAGGCTGCGGCGACTTTCGCAGCTGGTGGCGTCGTGACTGTGCAGGTCACCGGCTACACCGACACGTCAGGTTCCGCCCGTTACAACCAGCGCCTGTCGGTGCGTCGTGCGCGGACGGTCGCCCACATCCTCGCTCACATGGGCGTGCCCTGGAGAGCGATGGCCGTGGCTGGCCGTGGCGAGAACGATCTCGCGGTCCCGACGCCCAATGGTGTCCGCGAGCCGCGCAATCGTCGCGTGACGGTCGTCGAAGGCTAGTGTCGGCGGCGGCGATCACATCGCCGCCGTTGTTCCCCTTCAGTCAAATCGAGGGCGTCCACTCAGGACGCCCTCGATTTGACTTGTCTGGGTGTTGGAGATTCCGCTTTCGGGTTCCGGCAACAAAAGAGCCCCGGCCTATGTCAGGCCGGGGCTCTTACCGCTATGGAGAGCGTCGCGCCGCCAGAACCGATCGCCTATGAAACGCGTTCGTAGGCGAAGCGGCGGATCTTGGTGACATCGCGCCCTTCGATTCGGATGAGGCGCGTCGAACCAGCACGACGCGGTGAATGCAAGTCGCCCTCGTTGTAAACGTAGGCCGCGCCCGGAGTGAGCGTGTACTCGCGGCGCAGCTTGACCTTCCCCGGCTCACTCTCGCTCGCCGGCGCTACCTTGTCCCAATCGCTCATGACGGTCTCACCAACCGCCTGCCCATAGATCGCCCAAGTCGGACCATGGTCATGCGGCGCGCTTTCCTTGGCGCCGTGATAGACGTGCGCCAGGATGCAGAATTTGTACTCGAAATCCTCATAGAGAATCTTGCGTTCCGGCCCATCCTCAGGCAAGTGCTCGGCGACAAAATCCGGGTCGGAACATGCCCTTTGGACGAGAGCGCAGACTTTCTCGCGACCTTCGGGGCCAGGTTCGGCGGCGATGATACGATGCATTTCCTGCGACATCTGCTCGAGCGTATAGCTCATCCTCAAACCTCCGTGCTTGACATCCGGCACCCGGCAGACGCGCTTGAGTCGGCAGCCGTTCGCCCAGGTGACAAAGCCTATGCCGACGGTGCCAGCCGGGCAAGAACGCGCTCGCATTTTGACGCGGAACGCGTCCCGAGCTGCCGACGCGGCACTATGTCGCTGGCGCGGCGTGCGCTTGTCGCGAGGCTTCGCTACACTGTGCGTCGACAGAAGGAGACCGCACATTGACCGACGCCGATCCCGCCAACGCAGCGCCCGAGCCGCCATCGCAGCAGCGGGCCCGTTTCGTGGTGGCGGCGGTGTTCGTGATCAGCGGCCTGTGGATCCTGCACGATTTTCTGCCGGCGCTGGCCTGGGCAGTCGTGCTGTCGATCGCGCTGTGGCCGCTCTACGAGCGGCTCCTGGCGCTCTTTCCAGAGCGCAGCGGCCGGATCTTCGCGCCGCTGCTCCTCACACTGACCGTCGGCGTCGTCTTTGTGACGCCGCTCGTCCTTCTCGGCATCGCGATCGCTCACGAAAGCCACGTTCTAATCCAGCTGGTGATCTCCGCGCGGCATAACGGCCTCGCCGTTCCGCAATGGGTCAGCGACGTGCCGGTGGTCGGGCCATCGATCGCCGATTGGTGGCGCACCAACCTGTCCGACCCGATCATGGCCGAGGCACTGTTCGGCCAGATCAATCCGCGGATGTTTGCCGAATCGGCGCGCGAATATGGCGGCGAAGCAGTCCGCCGGCTTATCATTTTCCTCTTCACGCTGCTGACGATGTTCTTTTTGTTCCGCAACGGCAGCGTGGTCGCGACCCAGCTGCGCGGGCTGAGCGATCGGGTGCTCGGCAAGCGCGGCGAAGGCATCGGCCGGCATATGATCAATGCGGTCCACGGCACCGTGAACGGGCTCGTCCTTGTCGGTCTTGCCGAAGGCGTGGTGCTTGGCGTGGTCTACATCGCGGCAGGGTTGCCATATCCCGCCTCGATCGCCGGGATCACCGGCGTGTTCGCGGTCATCCCGTTCGGCGCACCGCTGGTCTACACATTGGCGGCGCTCTACATGCTCTCGATCGGCAAGACGCTCAGCGCCGCGATCGTCTTCGCGGCGGGCAGCATCGTCGTCTTTGTCGCCGACCATTTCATCCGTCCGGCGATTATCGGTGGCAGCGCCCGGCTGCCGTTCCTCTGGGTGCTGCTGGGCCTGCTCGGCGGGCTCGAGACGCTGGGGATCATTGGGCTGTTTCTCGGGCCCGCGATCATGGCGGCGCTGATCGCCCTATGGCGCGATTGGACCGATACGCCGGTCCAAGTGGCGGCGAAAGCGCCGGAGCCGGCGCGTCGCGCGGCCAGGGGCAGCGTTATTCGGCCGCGGCCGCATCGGACATAGCGCTCCCGCGCGCTTCGCGCTCGGCCTGGGTAGCCAACGCAAGACGGGCAACGCGATCGTCGACATCGGCAAACGGCGCGAGAAAGAAGCGGTGGAGACGCGAGCGGAGCGGCGTCATTGACGGCGCCTCGGGCAGCGAAGCAAAGCGGGGAAGCATCGAAGGCGAAAGAGAGGCCACGGCAGAACTCCTTGAGACAAATTCTGCCAAGTCTGTTTCATCGACCGTGCCACCGCTCGGCGGCTACCAGAATTGGCGGAATTCCGCCAATTCTGCCGATTGCCCTTTCTTGCCGCCCGCCGTTTTCTGCAATTTGCAACGGAAAATGAGAGGCGAGTTCCGAATACGCGTGAAGTTCCTTTTGCGCGCGTCTCTGCTGTTGACTCCGTGCGACGTCCGGATTTTGCTCTCACTGTTCCCGTCCCTCGCGATGCCGATCCCGGTCGGACTTGCCTTGGAGGAAGTATGAAATACGTCTGCGATACGCCCGACGGCAAAACCTGGTTTCGCATCGAAACCGAGGCCGAGGCGGCGAGCGAATCGGAAGTGATGCACCACGCCGTCGAAAAATATTTCCGCAAGGAGCGGGAAAAGGCCGTGCAAAGCTTTCGGCCGGTCTCCAGCGTCCATTTCGAGCAGGAGATCGGACTGAACGCGCATATCCAGCGCGAAATGCCGTTGTTCCTGACGCTGCGCGCCGATGACGGCACGCCGCTCGCGACCGCGATGCTGCCGCCCGGCGGCAAGGACGATCGCAGCTTCCGTCCGATCATCGTGGGGGCCGGCAACGCCGACCCCTATCCCGAGGAAGGCGACGCGATTCGCGCGCTCGCCGAGCATTACGGGATGACGCTCGAACGCGCCCGCTGCTACCCCTACCGGCGCGATTGAGCGCTCCCTCCGGTTTGACCGCCCCCTCTGTTGACTGACCGGCTGCGCCCGCTCATCTCGGCGGTGCGAATCAAGAAGCGGGTCGCCGAGCTCGCCCGGCAAATCTCCGACGACCACCGCGGCCGGACCTTGACGCTCGTCATCGTGCTCAAGGGCGCCACCGTTTTCGCCGCCGATTTGATGCGGCAGATCGAGATTCCTTTTGTCATCGACTTTGTCCGCGCCTCGTCCTACGGCAAGGCGGCGCGCTCGTCGGGCCAGGTCGTGCTTAGTGAGGACACGCGGCTCGACATCGCCGGTCATGACGTCATCGTCGTCGAGGACATTGTCGATACCGGGCTCACCATCACCGCGCTCCTCGCGGCGCTCGAAAAGCTCGGCCCCAGGAGCCTCGATGTCTGCGCGCTGCTGCACAAGCATGTCACCGGCGCCCAGCCGGTGACGATCCGCTACAAAGGCTTCGACATCCCGGACGAATTTGTCGTCGGCTACGGGATGGATTACGCCGAGCGCTACCGCAACCTCCCCGGTGTCTGCCGGCTGAACTTCGACGGCGCGCCCACAGCCTGATAGGCTTCGCCGCAACAAAGCGACAAACGGGGGGATACGTGTCCTTGGCTCCGATCACCGCCGTCACCGACCTCGACGAGCGGCCGCTCGCGGGCCGCCAGCGTTATGCCGCGATCCTCGTCGCCTGCGGTGAATTCATCGACGGCTACGACCTTCTGGTCATGGGCGTGGCGATCATCCTGATCCGCCCGCAATTCGCGCTGTCGCCGCAGCAGGTGGGGCTGCTCGGCGCCGCGGCGTTTCTGGGCGCGATGGTCGGGCTGCTGGTGTTCGGCGATCTGTCGGACCGACTGGGGCGGCGTGCGATCTTTGTCGTGAACCTGTTCTTCTTTGTCGTCTTCGCGATCGCCTCGGCCTTTGTGACGACAACCGCGCAGCTTTTCGTGATGCGGTTTCTCGTCGGCGTCGGAGTGGGCATGGATATCCCGACCTCGACCGCCACCTCGCCGAGATCGCGCCGCGCCGGCGGCGAGGCGCGATGCTGGGCTCGTTGCTCAACATCATGTGGACGCTGGGCGCGATGACCTCGACCCTGATCGCGCTGCCGCTTCTGTGGTTCTTCGGCGACGACGCCTGGCGGTGGATGCTGGGTCTCGCTGCAGTGCCGGCGATCCTCATCCTGCTCGGCCGCCAGGGACTGCCGGAAAGCCCGCGCTGGCTGCTCGCGCGTGGCCGGGTCGAGGAGGCGCGGCAGGCCTTCGCCGCGTTCGGCATCGACGCCGGCGCCGAGATGCTGGCGCCGGAGCCGCGGCGCGGCTCCTATGCCGAGCTGCTGCGACCGCCTTATCTCAAGCGGGTGATCTGGGTCGGGCTGTGGTTTGTCGGCAATTGCTTCGCCGGCTCGATCGCGACGATCGGCACCCCGCTGGTGATCAAGACGGTCGGAGCGATCAGCACCAACGCCACGCTGTTGTTCAGCGCCACGGTCTGGCTCGCCGCGACGATCGGCGTGATGATCAGCTCGACGCTGGTCGACCGGATCGGCCGCCGCAAGCTCTGCTACATCTCGACCGCGTGCGCCACGTTCTTCGCGCTGATGATGTCGCGCTTTGGCGAGACGAGTTCGGTCGTGCTGCTGATCGGGTTTTATGGGATGAGCCTCGCGGGGTGGTCGGGCAACGCGATTCTCGGCTGGATATGGTCGAGCGAGCTGTTTCCGACGCATTTGCGCGGGCGCTCGCAAGGCATCTGCAACGGCGCGTGCCGGCTGGCGATCTCGGCCAATATCTTTCTCGTGCCGATCGCGCTCGCAAGCTTCGGGTTCGGTGTCTATATCGGACTTCTGGCGATCCCCTACGCGCTCAACGCAGTGATCGTCGCCTGCCAGCCAATGATGGAAGGCAACCAGAAGAGCCTCGAGGAGCTGGCGGCATGAGCCGCGCCGTCGTCGCCCTGGCGCTGCTGGTGGCGGCGGTCACGGCGTTGCAGATTGCCGGCGCGCTGCGGATGAACGATGGGCCGGCGATCAATTGCAGTTTTTGCCACGACTGAGGACGCGGTCTTCATCCGCCTGTCACCCGCGCGATGAGGGCATCGTCAAAGCAGTACACCGCGAAAAGCTCCATCGGCGTGGCACGGGCGAGGTCAACCGGGCGCTGCAGGCAGCGGCGGCGAAGCTGGGCGATCTCGGCGAAGAAGCGGGCGCGCGCGTTGGGTGGCCTGAGGGAGATGGGCGGCGGAGCCGGCTCGGGCTCGTCAAAGCGGCGCATCGCCGGCACGGTCGCGGGGTCGATGCCATGATCGCACAGCCCACCCATCAGCAACCCGACAAAAAGCTCGCGCGACCGGCGGTGCGCTTCCTGCCGGTCGCGCGCCGCCCGCCAGCCATTGACGACCGAGGCGACGCGGTCGAGACGGCGCAGCAGCACGCGGCTAATCCGCCGAAGCATGATCGGCCTCCAATTCGCGCTCGACGAGCGCCAAGCGGCGCTCGAACTCGCCAAATTCGGCCGCATGGGCATAGGCGTCGAAAATGCGTGCCAGCTCGGCGCCGTCATAGGGGGTGAGGCCGCCGGCGGCGACGGCATGCGCGATCGCGGCGATGGCCGGAGCGAGGTCGGCGGTCGAGGCGATCTGCGGCAGGTCGAGCGCGACCGCGCGCGGCCGGCGCGGCACGAGGCGTTCGAGACAGAGCTTCAACGCGGCACGGTCACCGTCGAGCGCCAGCTCGACGCATTTGCGCGTCAGCGCCTCGGCCTCGCCGTCAAGCAGCGCCTGGGCGATCTCGGTCGCGTGGTTGCGCGTGCCCGGCGGCCGGCCGGCGGGATTGCCCGACACGCCCCTAGCGAAAGGCCGCCCCGCCCCTCGCCCTCGCTGTTTTTGCAGATGTTTTGCAGCCATGAATTTTCGCTCCGAAATTGCCAATCGTCCCGCCCAAACGCGAGACGAAATTCGCAATTTACGATGCGATTATGGCTATTTGCGGGTTGTTCCCTTCGTGCGGCGAAAGAGAGTGTCTCTGATGGCGGATGTTCTATCTGCCTTCGCTTGCTTCCACTTTAGCGAGGTTGGACCGAGCACGGTGGAAAAGCCGTGCGACCGAAAGGATCTCCGTCGATGTCAAATGAGCGAGGATCGAAACGCGTCCGTCTCGAGCGACGCTCACCGTTCCATTGGCGCGTCATCTTCGACCACCCGCCCCTCAACATTTTCGGCCCGGAAAGCATTCCGCCGCTGAATGAGATCGTCACCGCGCTCGAGACCGATGAGCGAGTGAAGGTCGTCGTGTTCGACAGCGCCGTCGAGGGCTTCTTCATCACGCACTACGATTTCCTCGCGAGGCTCGAGGATTCGACCAGCATCCCGCCCGGCCCCACCGGCTTGCAGGCGCTGCCCGACATGCTGGTGCGCATCAGCCGCGCGCCCGTCGTTTCGATCGCGTTGATCCGCGGCCGCGCCACCGGTGTCGGCAGCGAGCTCGCGCTCGCCAGCGACATGCGTTTTGCCAGCCGCGAGAACGCGATCCTGTCGCAATGGGAGGTCGGCGCCGGTCTTGTTCCGGGCGGCGGGCCGATGGCGCGCCTCCCTCGCCTCATCGGCCGGGGACGTGCGCTCGAGGTGCTGCTTGGCGCGGACGATATTCACGGCGACCTCGCCGAGCGCTACGGCTATGTGAACCGGGCTCTGCCCGACGCGGAGCTTGACCCCTTTGTCGATGCGCTGGCGGAGCGGATCGCGAGTTTCGACAAGGAGGCGATCGCCAATACAAAGCGCCTTGTGAACATCGCCAGCCTGCCGCCCGACGCCGAGATCGCGCCGGAATGGGACGCCTTTATGGCGTCGTTGGGGCGGCCGGCAGCGCAGACCAGAATCAAGGCGCTGATGGAGCGCGGCTTCCACAAACCAGGCGATGTCGAAAATCGCCTCGGCTACCACATCGGTCAGCTCGAGGGCTGATCACCGCCTTGGGGCAAACGCGGCCGTTGCGGCGATGGGCGATCGATCAGTTAGGACGTGGGCCGATTACCTCGTACCAGAAACGATCGGGGCCGGCTTTACCCGCCCAGCTTCTTCTTCAGTAGCTCGTTGACCAGGGCCGGGTTGGCCTTGCCTTGGGTAGCTTTCATGACCTGGCCGACAAAGAAGCCGAGCACCTTGGGGTTGGTGGCATATTGCGCGACCTGCGCCGGGTTGGCGGCGAGCGCAGCGTCGACCGCGGCCTCGATCGCGCCGGTGTCGGTGACCTGACGCAGCCCCTTGGCCTCGACGATTTGTGCGGGGTCGCCGCCGGTCTCGACCATCTCGGCGAAGACATCCTTGGCGATGCGGCCGGAGATCGTGCCGTCGGCGATCAGGTCGATGAGGGCGCCCAAGGCAGGCGCGGAGACCGGCGAGTCCTCGATGTCGAGACCCTTTTTGTTGAGCGCGCCAAACAGGTCGCCAGTGACCCAGTTGGCTGCCGCCTTCGCGTCGCGGCCTTGGGCAACCCCCTCAAAGAACTCGGCGGTGGCGCGCTCGGCGACGAGCACCTCGGCTTCTTCAAGCCCGAGCCCGTAATCGCTGACAAACCGCGCGCGCTTCTTGTCGGGCAGCTCGGGCAGAGCGGCCTTTAATTCAGCGACCCAGGCGGGATCGAGCACCAGCGGCAGGAGATCGGGGTCGGGGAAATAGCGGTAGTCGTAGTCGTTTTCCTTCGAGCGCATCGGCCGCGTCTCGCCGCGCGCGGTGTCGAAGAGCCGCGTTTCCTGGGCGATCTGGCCGCCGTCCTCGATGATCGCGACCTGGCGGCGCGCCTCGATCTCGATCGCCTGCATCACAAAGCGCACCGAGTTGAGGTTTTTGATCTCGCAACGCGTGCCGAAGGGCTGGCCGGGCTTCCTCACCGAGACGTTGCAGTCGCAGCGCAGCGAGCCTTCCTCCATGTTGCCGTCGCAGGTGCCGAGGTAGCGGAGGATCGAGCGCAGCTTGCGCAGATAGATCCCGGCCTCCTCGGCCGTGCGCAGATCGGGCTCGGAGACGATCTCCATCAGCCCGATGCCGGCGCGGTTGAGGTCGAC
>DATMLO010000021.1:0-7524 GCA_035570495.1 Allostellaceae bacterium
CCAGGACAATTTGGCCAATGGCGGGCTTCATATCCGCAACGAGCACCTGAATGTTCAGTATCGCATCGACGGAGTCATCATTCCCGACGGGGTCAGTTTCTTCGGCCAGGATTTAAGTCTTCGTTTCGTTCAATCGACGACACTGATAACCGGGAGTTTGCCGGCGGAGTACGGGCTGCGGACGGCCGGGATCATCGACATCCAAAGCAAGAACGGCCTCTTCAACCCGGGCGGCTCGGTCGAAATGTATGGCGGGAGCTACAACACCCTCAATCCCAGCATGGAAGCAGGTGGTGCCGTCGACGGTTATAATTATTTCGTAACTGGTAACTATAATCAGGGTATAAATGGCATAAATGACGTTACTTCAAAATATTACCAGATACATGACGACACTGAGCAGGATCATGCTTTCGCCTACGTCGACAAAATTCTCGGTCCGAACGACAAGATTAGTGTCATGTACGGCCAATTCAATGGCGTGTTTCAGATCCCGAACAACCCGGGTCAGGCGACGTTTCCCGACATTAGCGCGATCAACAACACGCCGATTTCTGCATTCAACTCCTCCAACCTGACCGAGGTTCAGGTCGAGGGCAGCCAGTTCGGGGCAGTCTCATTTCTGTATTCCGAGGGGCCACTCGATTTCCAAGTTTCGGACATAACAAAGTATAGCTTACTGCATTACTATCCGGACTTGTTCGGCGATCTCGCCTTCAACGGTATCGGCCAGAATGCGGGACGGACCAGCTTGGCCAACAACCTTCAGGCGGAGGGCACCTACCGGCTGACCCCAAACCACACCATCCGCGGCGGCATTCTCGTCACCGCCGAACACGTGACGGCGAACACGAATTCGGCCGTGCTCGACCAGATCGCCACCGACAGCTCCGGAAATCCGATCTACGCGACGACGCCGACATATATCCAGGCCGGTAGCGCCAAGACAAGTTTTACCTACAGCGCCTATCTCCAGGACGAATGGAAAGCCCTGCCCAAAGTTACCGTCAACTACGGCGCCCGGTTCGATGTCGTCAACGGCTATACCCAGGGCAGTCAGCTCAGCCCGCGCGTCAACATGGTGTGGCAGGCGACGCCGACGACAACCTTTCACGCCGGGTACGCCCGCTACTTCACCCCGCCCCCGCAAGAGCTGGTCTCGACCACAAATCTCGCGCTTTATGCAAACACCACTGCAGCACCCGCGGTCACGCAAAATTCGCCAATTCAGAACGAGTCAGCCAATTATCTGGACATCGGCGTCAAACAGCAGGCGTTCACCCGTCTTACGGTGGGCCTCGACGGCTACTATAAGTTCGCGAACAACCTGCTCGACGAGGGGCAGTTTGGCGCACCGATTGTTCTGACACCATTCAACTACAAGATCGGCATCAACAAGGGCGTGGAGCTGACGACCGACTATAATATTGGCAATTTCAGCTTTTACGGCAATCTGGCGATCGCCAACCAGTTGGCGAAGGGCATCGAATCGTCACAATTCAACTTTAGCCCGTCTGATCTTCTTTCGGCCGATGGCGGTTTAGTCAATACCGATCACAGCCAGCTCAAGACCGAATCCGCCGGTGTGGCCTATTTGTGGCGCGGCACGCGGTTCAGCGCCGACCTGGTCGCCGGTTCCGGCCTGCGAACCGCAAATGGCGTGACATACAACGGCGGAACCGTCCCGTCTTACCAGCAGGTGAACCTTGGCATCTCGCACGTCTTCCCGGCGAGTTTTGGTGGCCCCGTGACCGTGCGCGTCGCGATCATCAACCTGCTCGACCAGATCTACCTCTTGCGCAGCATGACCGGCGTTGGTGAGTTCTCGAACCAATATGGGCCGCGCCGCTCGGTCTACCTCGGCGTCAAAAAGGAATTCTGAGTTGCCGGAGCCTTGGCTCGGCATCCCGTTCGGACTCGGCGCGCCGCAACCGCGAAAAGGCAGCCCCGCGGTCGCGTTGGCGAGCACCGGGTACGCCTTGCGATATCCGAACAACGGCACAAAGTCGGAAAACGATGCCGTGGACCGGCTTGATGACCCCCGGCCGGTTGAGCACGGTCAGCTAGGCGGTGACCTGCACTGGGGTTCCGCCGTAGGCCTGCTTGAGGAAAATGATATGCGGCTGGGCGATCAGCTCGCCGGTCTGGCCGAGCCCTTCGAAAACATAGAACGAGCGCAAAAAACAGCACGAGCCGGCCAATCTCTCGGCTCGGCTCCCGCGGCTGAGCAGACGCGGCGACATCATTTCCTCGATCCACGTAAACGAGGCTCTAGCGGCAGCGGTATTCCGCGACCTCGGCACTGCCGTCCTCGGCGTTCGACATCAGCTCGGCCGACTTCGCCCATGACCCGCAATGCAATTGCGCGACCTGGTTCGCCGCGGCGAGCGGCGTCGTGTCGGAATACCAGCGCAGCGAAATCCCCGCGGGCGACTGGTTGAGCGTCCACGGTGGCGCGCTGCACCCGGTGAGGGCCGCAAGCGCTGCGAACCCCGCGGCTCCCAGCGCAACATTCCATTTCGGCACGGCCGCCTCGCCAGCTGGTGATCGTGGGTACAAACCTAAGGCGAACGCGCCGGGGGGCCGCCGAGTTCTGCCTCGGCAATCAAGACGAGCCGTTCTCGGTCAGCCCGGCGCGGCGCAGCGCGGGGAAATAGTTGGCCTCGGCGAGCGCGCGGATTTTGGGGTTGTCGTACCAGATCGATTTCTTGACCGCGGCGAGGCTGGCGTAGCCGGTGCCGAGCCGCTGGGCCGCGGCAAGCTCTGTGCCGGCGCGCTTGAGGTCGCCCTTCGTGGCATAGGCGGCGGCGAGATAGGCGTGGACAAACGGCAGCCGGGCATTCTCGCTGCGCGCCCGGCCGAGCGAGGCGAGAGCATCGTCGACGTTGCCCTGGAGCAGCTCCATGACCCCGATGCGCCCATACCACGCCGCGATGCCGGGCTCGTGCGGGCTCAAATGGATCGCCTGCTCGATATAGGGGATCGCACCGTCAAGCGTGCCGGACAGAAACTTGCACCACCCGACATGGGCGTAAGCCGGCGCCCGGCTGCGGTCGAGCGCGATCGCGATCTGGTATTCGGGGATCGCTTCGCCGCAGCGCGATTGCGCACGCAGGACCTGCCCCCGGACATAATGGGCGATGGCGCTGTTCGGCGCGGCGGCTATGGCGCGCGCATCGAGATCCTCGGCCCGGCGCAGGTCGAGATCGGGGAAGTCGCTAAGCTCGTCGAGAACGCGCACGACCAGCACCGCGGCAAGCCACGCCTGCGCGTCGGCTGAGCGGGGGTCGAAGGCGAGTGCGGTCTCGAAGTCGCGAACCGCCTCGTCATAGGTCTCGCGGGCGATCGGCTTGGTGACCTCGGCGCGCCCGCGCAAGATGAAGTCGAGCGCGTCGGGGTGCGCTGTCGGGCGGGCGGCCTCGGCGATCGCCAGCTGGGATTGCAATGCGCGGGCGACGCGCGCGGTGATCTCGTTTTGCAGCGCGAACAGATCGCCCACGTCGCGGTCGAACCGCTCCGCCCACAGCTGCGCGCCGGTCGTGGCGTCGACCAGCTGGACGTTGACCCGCGCCTCGTTGCCCGAGCGCTGGACGCTGCCCTCGACGACATAGCGCACGCCGAGCTCGCGGCCGATCTTGCGCGCGTCGACCTCCTTGCCCTTGTAGGTAAAGGCGGTGTTGCGCGCGATCACTACGCTGTCCTCGATCCGTGACAGGTCGGTCGTCAGGTCGTCGGTGACGCCGTCGGCGAAATATTCCTGCTGCGGGTCGTTGCTGAGGTTGGCGAACGGCAGCACGACCATTGACAGCCGCGGCGCCGCAAAGGGCTGCCCGTTGTACGCGGCAAGCGGGCCGCTGCGCAGCCACCACGCCGAGCCCACCGCGATCAGCGCCAGCACCGCAAGGGCGAGAGCGCCGAGCGCGAGCCGCCGTCGCGGACGGCGCGAGGCGGCGGCCGTCAAGGCCGGCCCGAGGCCCGGGCTCCCGTCGAGCCTGAATGCGCGCACCGGCTCGGCGATGTTTTTGACGCGCTGCTCCCCCAACGTCGTGAACGCCACGGGCAGCCGGCTGCCGATCTGGTCGCGGACGACACTGGACAGGCAGACGCCGCCGGGTTCGGCCAATGCTTCGAGGCGGGCGGCGATGTTGACGCTGTCGCCATAGAGGTTCGAGCCCTCGACGATCACGTCGCCAACGTGGACGCCAATACGAAACCGCATCTGCTCTTCGTGAGGGCGGTCGGCGTTCTCCTCGGCGATCGCCCGCTGCACCGCGAGCGCGCATTCGACGGCGTCGACGGCGCTGGCGAAATCGGCGACGACGCTGTCGCCGGCGGTGTTGAAGACCCGGCCGTGATGAACCGCGACCAGATTTTCGAGGATCGCCTGGTAGGCTTGCAGACGGCGCAAGGTGCCGAGCTCGTCGGCGCCCATCAGCCGGCTGTACTCGGCAACGTCGGCGGCAAAGATCGCGGCGAGCTTTCGTTCGACCGCAGGGTTGTCTACCACCAGGTTCTCCTCAAACCGCGCTCGCTTGAACCGAGTAGTCGAGCGCGCAGCATAGCATTTCCTCTCCCTGTTGGCTTAAGCCGCAGCCCGTCGGTGCGCCGAACTTCCGGCCTTTCGGGTGCACGCTGCGGCCGGCGGGTGCAAAAACGATAGGGGCTTCCGTCAGAACAGGATCGAGGGCAGGTAGGCGCCGGCCGGTTCGTTGTAGAGACCGATCGTCATCAAGGTCATCTGGTGGACGAGCCGCAGCCCGTGGCTCAGGCACCAGCGGAACAGCTCCGCGTTGCGCGTCGGGACAAGAAAGCCGCCGTGCTCGAACCCAGGGGCGGCGCCGATCAGCGCCTGCAAGCCATCGTTGGTCTCGGCCACGGCATGGCCGAAAAAGGCGATCTCGCTGGCATACGCGGTGATCCTCCCGAGATGCTCGACGACGCGCGCCGTCCCCTGGCTTACCGCGTCGCTCAGCTCGCCGCCGCGGTCATGCCCATGGACCCGCCGGCACAGCGCGTTGCAGGCCGGGATGTCGGCCGCCGCCGCCGCGCGCACGGCATAGCCCGGCAGCGCGACGCCGACCCGCGGCCCGTCGATCTTCGAGCACGCTTCGCGGCTGTCAAAGCCGAGCTTTGTGTAAAGGCACAGCGAGCGGTTGTGGTAGGCGGATTGCAGTAGGCGGATCCCGGCGGCGCCGCGCGATGTCGAGCGCTCGATCGCCGTGGTCATGAGCTGCCGGCCGATCGACTGGTTCTGCACCGCGGGGGCGACGGTGATCGGTCCGACACCCGCGACGACCCCGCGCTCGTCGACAAAATTGCTGCCGACGACCGTCCCGCCCTGTTCGGCTACGACGGAATAAAAGGCGGGATGCGACAGCAAGGTCTTCATCAGCCCGATCGCGACGCCGGGCGACGGAAAATCCCACGGAAAATTGTGCGCGCTGGAGATCGCCCGAAACGCCTCGAAAGCGATCGTGCCGCAATTTTCGGCATCAGCGGGCATGCCCGGCCGCAGCGTCACCGTCATCCGTCGCTCCGTTCCTCGGTGAGTGCACCGATCATAGCACAATCTGGTAAATAGACCGGCAAAGGCTCGAAGCCCCCGGCGCCCTTGCTCTCGGCGCGCCATCGGCCGATTATCGGTTTTGGCTTGCTGTTATCCAGCGCAGCACTGTTGAAGATGACGAGAGGAGCGAGACGATGCTGTCACCCGAAGACAACGAACTGATCACCCGTGTCGGGCCGGGGACGCCGATGGGCGACGTGCTGCGCCGCTATTGGATCCCGGCGCTGATGACCCGCGAACTGCCCGAACCCGACGGCGAGCCGGTGCGCGTGCAGTTGCTGGGCGAGAAGCTTCTCGGGTTTCGCGACAGCAGCGGCCGGGTCGGCCTCGTTGACGAGTTCTGCCCGCATCGCCGCGCCTCGCTGTGGTTTGGGCGCAATGAGGAGAACGGGCTGCGCTGCGTCTATCACGGCTGGAAATTCGACGTCGACGGCAACTGCACCGAGCAGATGAACGAGCCCGAGCCGTTCTGCCATAAGGTCCGCCTGACCGCCTATCCGACGGTCGAAATGGGCGGCGTCATCTGGGCCTATATGGGGCCCAGGGACAAAATGCCGGCACCGCCCGCTTTCGAGTGGACGCAGGTGCCCGAAACCCACCGCCATGTCTCCAAGGTGTGGGAGGAATGCAACTGGCTGCAGGCGCTCGAGGGCGGCATCGACACCTCGCACGCCCCGATCCTGCACCGCACGATCACCCCCAACACCAGCCGCCCTGGCATCCCGGTGCAGGGTCCGTTTGTGCGCGGCAAGGCGCCGCTGCTCGAGGTCGACATCACCGATTACGGCTATCGCTATGTCGGCATCCGGCCGCTCGACGAAGACAAGACATATGTCCGCTCCTACCATTTCGTGATGCCGTTCACGCAGATCCGCCCGCAGCAACTGGGGCGCGCGATGGGCGGCGGCGACCGCACCAACATCGCCGGCCACATCTGGGTCCCGGTCGACGACGCCAACTGCATGGTGTGGAACTGGATGTACAGCTTTGGGCCGGAGGGGCTGAGCGAGGACGATCGCCTGGAGCGCGGCAACGGCAACGGCCCCGATTACGTCGAGCAGTCGGGCGAGTTCCGGTCGTTGCGCAACGCGCGCAACAACTGGATGATCGACCGCAAGGTCCAGAAATACGAAACCTTCACCGGCGTCGACGGCATCAACACCCAGGACCGCGCATTGCAGGAAGGGATGGGTCCGGTCGTCGACCGCTCGAAGGAGCATCTGGGGCCGGCCGACCGCGCGATCATCGCGACCCGCCGCCTGCTGCTCGATTCGGTCAAGGCGGTGCAGGCGGGCGGCAACCCGCCGGGGACCGACACCAGCTATTACCAGGCGCGCGCGATCGAAAAGATCTTTCCGCGGCGGGAAACCTGGCGCGAGACTGTGTTGCCCGAGATGTACGCCGAAGACCTGCCGGTCGCCGCCAAATAGCCGCAACGAGTTCTGAGACGCATTCACGATCGTCATGCCCGGCCTTGTGCCGGGCATCCACGAAAGTCGGCAGAGCTCGTGCCGCGAGTCGTGGATGGCCGGGACGCGTCCGGCCATGACTTGTGCCCGCGTCTGGGCCGTTGTGTCCTGATCGAGAAGTTCTGCACATCTCCCGCATTGCCATCCTGACAAAGGTCGGGGCCCATTTCGGGCATGGGTACCGGCCGGAGCCTGCCCCGGGCCGGCCAACGGCCGGACCCGTGGGCCGGCATCGTGAGAGAGAAATTGCCGTAACCAAATCGCTCGAATTTCTCGATTCACCACAAAAGAAACGATTCAGATGACCGCCCTCAACGGAGGGGACGTATTCCTTGGATTTCTCCTGGTGGTTCTGCTGGTCTCGCTCTATTTCCTTCCGGCAATTATTTCAGCGGGTCGTGGAAAGCACCCAAACCGAGACGCAATTCTCGCTCTCAACCTGTTCCTCGGGTGGACGCTGATCGGCTGGGTTGGCGCCCTGGTCTGGGC
>DATMLO010000022.1:0-7248 GCA_035570495.1 Allostellaceae bacterium
AGCTTGCGTCCCATGCGATTGAAAGCCTCGACGGCCAGATCAGGTCGCTTGTAGGCGACAAGCTCGCCGACCATCAGCATGTAATCGCCCCGTTCGTCGTCGCCGACAGGGTGAAACGCGTCGACATCGACCGGCGGCCAAACGACCTCGGCTTCCTGTCCGTAATAGCGACGGATACGGCCGGCAACGGCATTGGAATTGGCGACATATTGGTCGACCCGGCTCGCGGAGACGGTGTCCCAAAGACGCAAATAATGCGCGAGCGGCGGCATCATCAGCCGCGTCAGCAGACCCGATTGCCGGCGGTAATCGTGGAACATGTTCCACAGGTAGCGCATCGGCGAGTGGCAATAGCAGAGATGCCGCGTCGCCGGTGGTGGGATCACTCCCTTTGCCGGTCCCGACTCGCTGCTGATCACGAGGTCGTAGTCGCGGAGGTCGAGCTGCTCCAGGGCGAGCGGCATCAGCGGCAAGTAGCGCTTGTAGAGGCGCGCCGATGCAGGCAACGCGTTGATGAAACTCGTCGTAACCCGATGCGCCCGGATCGTGTCCGAAACCGCTTCGGGCACGTAGACATGGGTGAAGATGTCAGCCTGCGGGAACATTTCGCAAAGCGCCTCGATAACCTTTTCGCCGCCGCGCATGCCGACAAGCCAGTAATGGACGATGGCAACCCTCATGACAGTTTGATCCCCTGTATGACCGCGACTGGCTCGCCGACACGAACCCTTTGGATGAGATGCCGTTCCCTCGCGCAGAGGATGGGCGATGGCGTCTGACAGCAGTATGACCGTCGCAGCACCTCTGTCGGACGCTCGCCGGTTTGGCCGAAACTCGGCGTTCGGCTCACTGGCCGGCCTGTTGACGGCGCTGTCGGGTGTTCTCGCCAGCATCATCGTCGCGCATGTGCTGGGTGTCGCGACGACAGGCGTCGTCGCGTTTGCGATGTGGGTCTCGATGGTCTCCGCCGCGATAGCTGATCTGGGTATCCAGGCGAGCCTCGCGCGCTATTTGCCCGAACTGACGGCGGCGGGACGCGGCGCCGCGGCGGAATGGCTCGCGACGATGCTATGGCGCTGGCTGGCCGGCTCCTGTGCTGTTGCGCTGGCAGGATTCGCCGGCTGGACGCTATGGCGGTGGTGCAGCGGCGCGTTGCCAACGCCCGACGCTGTGATGTGGGGTCTTGTCGGCCTCGCCTGTGCGCTGCAGGCACTGACCGGTTTCACCTTTGGCTATCTGCGCGGGGCTCAGCGGTTTGACCGGCTGGCGTTGCTCACCGTGCTGTATCTCGCCTGTCAGTTCGCTGGGGTAGCGTTCGGCTCCGTCTACTTCGGTGCGGCCGGTGCGGTCGGCGGATATTGCGCGGGAAGCGCGGTTCCGGCGGCACTCAGCTTCCGTCACGCACTTCCGGCTGGAACGGCATGCCCCGAGCTCGGCGCGCGGGTCCGCCGCTACGCGCTCTATGCGTGGGCCGGCGCGCTGTCGGGCACGATCGTCTGGTCGCGTGCCGAGCTGTTCTTTCTCGAGCGCTCGACCGACAGCGCGGCGATCGGTCTCTTTACCGTGGCGGTCACGCTCGCCAACCTTGCCTCGCAAGGCCCAATGCTGCTCACCGCGGGGCTTTTGCCCTATTTCGCCGAGAATTTCGGCAAGGGCGCGACCCGCGATCTGCAAAAGGGCTATGCCACCGCGACCCGCGTTCTGGCGTTCCTCGCCCTACCAGCATGTTTTGGCACGGCGGCTGTGCTGCCGGTGCTGCTGCCATTGCTTTACGGCGGCGATTTCGCCGACGCGGTTCCAGCCGCAACCGTGCTGGTGCTGGCGGCGGGGGTCGGCGCGACGGCGTCAGTCGGCAGCACCCTGGTCATGGCGATGGATCGTAGCGATTTTGTTTTCGCCAGCGGGCTGGCGACGGCGCTGCTCGCGGTCATAGCCGGTTTCACCGTGATCCCGGCGTTCGGCTTGATGGGCGCGGCATGGTCGCGAGCGGCGATTCAGATCGCTGCAGTGGCGATGGGGGTTGGTTTTCTGTTCTGGCGGCTGCGCTTTCAGCTGCCAATGTACGACTTGGCCAAGCTGCTGCTGGCCGCCGCGATTTGTGGCCTTGCCGCTCGAGCGACGCTGACGCTGATGCCGCGAACCGTCGCGCTGCCCTGCGCCATCGGCGCTGGCATGGCGAGCTACGCGGTGGCGGTGCGCGCGCTGCGCGCTCTTCATCATCGTGACGCTGACCGGCTGCGCACGCTGTGCGGCGTGTTTCCAAAACGCTTTCAGCTCCTGGCCTGGCGAGCGATTGAGCTTCTTTCGCCGCAATCGGCGCCCACGACCGCTTTCGCGGGCGCCGCTCCGCATCAGAGTGCCAGTGATGCAGATTGAAGTCATCGGGGCGATCGCGATGCTGTGCGGGCTGATCGGCTGGCTTGCCGGGCAGCGTGTCGCGATCCCGGTCTTTGTCGTATCGACCCTGCTGAGTGCGGCCGCGGCCCTGATCCTACCGAGCTTGGGCGGCGCCAATATTCAGCCGGCGCACTTGCTGCTCGGTTTTCTGGCGCTCGCCGCCGTCATGTCGCGTGGCGCGCTGCGTCGTGCCGGCGTCGCGCTGGTCTTTCCCGGCCCCGGCTTTTGGCTGCTCCTGACCGCAGCCTACGCGACGCTCTCGGCTCTTTTCCTGCCGCGCATTCTTGCCGGTTCGACCTATGTCTACGCGATCGCGCGCACCGAACTGGGGCCGGGGATCGTCTCGACGCCGCTCGGCCCCACATCCGGCAATATCACACAGTCGATCTACTTCCTCGGCGACGTGATCTGTTTCCTGCTGTTTTACGAAGCCGCGAGTCGACCTGACGGCCTCAAGACCGCGGTCGACGCCGTGATCGCGGCCACGGCGATCAACCTTTGCTTCGCGGCGATCGATCTCGGCTCTTATTGGACGGGGTTGGGCGATGTGTTGGCGTTCTTGCGCAACGCCAATTACCGGATGCTCGATGACAGCGTGGTGCTGGGGTTGAAGCGGATCGTCGGGTCATTTCCCGAAGCGTCGACCTTCGCCTATTTCACCGCCGGCTTTTTCGCGTTTTGCACATCGCTATGCCTTGACGGCATTCGGTGGCGACTGACCGCGCCGCTGGCTTTGTCGTCGCTGCTGGCGCTGACCTTTTCGACGTCGAGCACTGGCTACGCCGCAGCGAGCGGGTTCATCGCCTTGTTTTTTGTCGCCGGCTTGGCGCGGGTCTTCGTCGGCCCGATCCGCAAGGCGACACTGATCATGGTGGCCGTCCTTCCACTGTTTGTCGGGCTCGGACTGACTGTGCTGCGGCTCGACACACCGTTATGGCGAACTGTCAGCGACGTCGTCGACGCAACGATTTTTGACAAGATGAGCTCGAGTTCGGGGGTCGAGCGCGAAAAATGGAGTGCCCAGGCGCTAGTCAATTTCGCCGATACGCACGGTCTCGGCGCCGGCGCCGGCAGTGTCAGGGCGTCGAGTTTCCCGATCGCGGTGCTTGGCAATATCGGTGTGTTCGGGGCGCTGACCTACGGCGTCTTTCTGTTGCAGTTGTTCGTGCGGCGGCGGGACCAGTGGCGGCATGCATTTCCTGCGGCTTGCCAACGCGCGGCGCGCTGGGCCTGTCTCGCCCAGCTCATCGGCGCGTCGGTCGCCGGCAGCTTTATCGATCTTGGACTGCCCTTTTTTGTCTTCGCCGGGCTTGCCTGCGCCGGACCGGAGCCAGTGCGGGTCGCGCGGGCTCAGCATCAGCCGGCCGCCGCGGCCGTTTCGGAGGGTTTATGAGCGCAGCCGACCACGATCAGCCCATCCGCGTCTTCGTGCATCTCGCGCGAGGGTTCGGCGCCGTCGAATGGAGCGCGAAGTGGCAGCGCGGCGAGATCATCGGCCTCAACGACCCGCTCCCCTACGGCTACTTCCATGCCGCGGAGCATGGCTGCACGGTCGAGCATTCAGAAGACCGGCCCGAGCGCTTGGTCGGCCGGCTGCTCCGTATCGGTTTGCGCGCGGTGCTCGGCTTCGATTTCGTGCACGCCTGGCGCAATCGCCGGGGTATTCGCGACGCCGAAATCATCTGGACCCACACCGAGTCTCAGCATCTGGCGGTGTTGCTCCTGCTGTGCGGCTACAGGCGGTCGCACCGGCCAAAGGTGATCGCGCAAAGCGTCTGGCTGTTCGACGCGTGGCGGTATCTGTCGCCACCGAAGCGCTGGTTGTACAGGCGGCTTCTCGGCGGCGCGGACATGCTGACCGTACTGTCGCCGGAAAACCTGAAGATTGCCCGCGCGCTCTTTCCACGCCTGCCGTCGCAAATGGTGCTCTTCGGCGTCGCCGCGGATGCGATGAAGCCGCGTCTCCAGCGACCCGCACATCGTCCGTTACGCATCCTCTCGCTCGGCAACGACCGACACCGCGACTGGCCGACGCTGGTCGGGGCGATCGGTGATCGGGATGACTGCGAGCTGTGCATCGTCACGCCGCGGCTTCCCGCCGCGCTGACGCGTGCCGAAAACGTCAGGGTCGTCCACCCGAAGAACAACGCAGAGTTGGCGGAACTTTACGAGTGGGCAGATCTGGTGGCGCTGGCGCTGACTCCAAACAAACATGCGTCAGGCATCACCGTGGTCGCTGAGGCGACGGTTTTTGGTGTGCCGGTGATTTGCACTGATACAGGCGGCCTGCAGGCGTATTTCGCCGAGGGCGACATCCGCTACGTGCCGGCAGGCCAGCCCGCGGCCATGCGTCAGGTGATCGGCGCCCTCGCCGATGACGATGACGCGCGGTGCAGCATGGTCGAGCGTGCCCGGCGCCGCATGTGTGAAGCTGGGCTGACGTCGCGAGACTACGCGCGGCGCTACGCCCATCTGTCGAAAGAGCTGTTGCGGGAGCAGGCCCCATCGGGGTTGAGGCAGCAGCGTCATACCCTCGGCTCCTCAGGGTTGGCGCTCGGTTGCGCTACGGCGCTCGCCGGCGCTCTGCTGCTCATGGCAGGGGCGCATGCCGCGATGCCGGTCATCGATCCGTGCCGGCTGCGGCCGACCTTCACCGACGATTTCAACACGCTCAGCGTTTCCACTTTTGGCGAGACCGCCGGCCGCTGGTTCGCCCACACGCCGTGGAACGGCGATTTCGGCGACGCTGCCTTTACCGATCCGCGGCCGGACTTTCCGTTCCGTGTGCAAGACGGCGTCCTCGACATCGAAGCGCGCAAAAATGCCGACGGCAAGTGGCAGTCGGGCCTCATCGCATCGGCCATGCCAGACAATGGCGGTTTCGCGCAGCGTTACGGCTATTTCGAGATGCGCGCCCAGCTGCCGCCGGGGCCCGGTACCTGGCCGGGGTTCTGGCTCAATGCCAACCAGCCGAAGAACGATCCTCGACCCGGCGTCGAGCTCGACGTCATCGAATATTATGGCCAGTTCCCCGATGCCTACCACTCCGCTGTCCATGTCTGGAACAAGGCCGACCCAAAAAAGAGCACCGTTGAGGATCATGTAACCGCGGTGCCCTCGGGCTCGCTGACCAGCGAATTTCACATTTACGGCGTCGACGTCGAGCCCGACTTCATCACTTTCTATCTCGACCGCAGCGAGACCTGGCGCGTCGCCACGCCACCAGAGTTGCGCGACCCGCTGATGATGCTGGTCGACCTTGCGTTGGGGTCCGGGTGGCCGATCGACAAGACGCCGAACCCTTCGGTCATGAAGGTCGACTACGTGCACGTCTTCGCGCCGCCTTCGGAGGGCGCGGCGCCCGGCGGAGGTTGCCATGATTGACGAAGTGTTGACCTCGTTCGCGCGCTCGCATCCTTCCTTGAAGCTGAGGCTACGCGAATGGCTCAGCCGCTTTGGTTACGACACCGCCGATTGGATGCGGATCGTCATGTATCGTCGTTGCTTCGAGTTTGTTCGTAGCCTCGACCCGGAGCAGCTCGACGTGCTCGAAGTTTCCGCCGGTCCGCAATGGGCGCGTGAATTCCGCTTCCGCTCGTATACGCCGACGCAATATCCCGGTTTCGACCTTTGTACCCAGCTATTGCCCGCGCGCTTCGACCTCATCATCGCCGATCAGCTGTTCGAGCACTTGCGCTGGCCCTACCGCGCAGGCTGCAACGCACGGGCGATGCTGAAGCCGGGCGGCGTGTTCCTCATCACCGTGCCGTTCCTCGTGCGGGTCCATGCCTCGCCTATCGACTGCACACGGTGGACCGCGGAGGGGCTCTACTACTTTCTGCAGGAATGTGGCTTCCACCCGGCCGGCATTACGGTCGATCAGTGGGGAAACCGGGCGTGCGTCAAAGCCAATTTCGTCACCTGGCGCAAACGCGGCCCGTTTGGGTCGCTGGAGAACGAGCCGGACTTTCCGATCGTGGTCTGGGCGTTCGCGCGCAACGTCGCTGAAGGCGACGAATCCTCCTCCAACAACCGTGAGTTTGGCTGATGCGTCACGCCACTTGGCTGAAGATCGAGGCGTCTCCGTTCTGGCACAGCGCCTATCGCCGCTATCGATCGCTGCCCGACGGCGTCCGGACACCGCTTCGGGCGCTGCTAATGCCGCAATGGCAGCTTGCCGCATTTCTGGTTCGGCACGCCGCGCGGCGGCGCGCCGTAGCGGGTCCGTTTCGCGGCATGCGGATCGAGCTGTCGCCACTGTCGAGCCGCCACCTGCTCGGTTATATCCTCGGGTCGCAAGAGCTCGAGCTGCGCGCGGCGATCGACAGTATTGTCGCCCGCGACTATCGCACGATCCTAAATATCGGCGCGGCGGACGGCTACTACGCGGTCGGTCTCGCGATGCGCGCGCCGCAAGCTCGCGTCGAGGCCTTCGAGGCGTTGCCCGAGCTGCACCCGGTCATCGCGCGGACGGCGTCGGCAAATGGCGTGGCGAGCCGCATTGCGATCGAAGGGAGCTGCACCCCGGATCTATTGGGTGCAAGGCTCGCCGCTGCCGAGGGCGCCGTCCTCGTTCTTATGGACATCGAGGGCGGCGAGGTCGAGCTGCTCGACCCCGGCGAGACGCCGGAGCTGGGGCGTGCCGACATCCTTGTCGAGACGCACGACGCCTTTGTCGCCAATGCAACAGCGACGTTGATCGACCGCTTCCAGGCGACGCACGACATCACCTGCTTTACGGCGCGGCCGCGTGTGCTCGACGATTTTCCGCCCGATTTTCTGCCAAGCCTTCGGCGATGGTTCCCGCGCCTTGCGGTCGAGCTGATGAACGAGCGCCGCACTGGGCTGCAA
>DATMLO010000023.1:0-12499 GCA_035570495.1 Allostellaceae bacterium
GACGGCACCACCCTCGGCGAATTGGTCTTGCGCAGCAACACCCTGATGAAGGGCTATCTGACCAACGAGCGCGCGACCGACGAGGCGTTCGCCGGCGGCTGGTTCCATACCGGCGACCTCGCGGTCATGCACCCGGACGGCTATATCGAGGTCAAGGACCGCTCCAAGGATATCATCATCTCGGGGGGCGAGAACATCTCGTCGATCGAGGTGGAAGAAGTGCTCTACCGCCATCCGCAGGTCATGGAAGCGGCGGTGGTCGCCAAGCCCGACGACAAATGGGGCGAGACGCCCTGCGCCTTCGTGACGCTGAAGCCGGACGCCGAGGCGGTGTCGGCGGCCGACATCATCGCGTTCTGCCGCGTCAATCTCGCGCATTTCAAGGCGCCGCGGGCTGTGGTGTTCGGCCCGCTGCCGAAGACCTCGACGGGCAAGATCCAGAAATACGCGCTGCGCGAGCAGGCGAAGGAGGTTGTGGCGTGAGACCCTCACCCGTCTTCGGGCTGCGCCCGAAGCCACCCTCTCCCGCATGCGGGAGAGGGGCCAAAGGCGCCGGCGTCAAATCCCCTCTCCCGCATGCGGGAGAGGGAGGGGCCCATCGCGTAGCGATGGGAGGGTGAGGGTATGACTGAACTTCCCAGCTTCTCCGTCGCCGGCGAGGTCGCGCTCGTTACCGGCGCGTCGAGCGGGATCGGGCTCTACATGGCCGAGCTGCTGGCGCAAGCCGGAGCCAAGGTCGCGCTGGCGGCCAGGCGCACTGACCGGCTCGAGGCGGCTTGCGCAGCGATACGCGAGCGCGGCGGGATGTGCCTGCCGGTGGTGCTCGACGTCACCGGCCGCGACAGCATTGTCGCCGCGCTGGAGGCGACCGAGGCCGGGCTCGGCCCAGTCTCGGTGCTGGTCAACAATGCCGGGGTCGTGGTCTCGAAGCCGTTTTTCGAGCACACCGAAGAGGATTGGGACCATGTCGTCGACACCAATCTCAAGGGCGCGTGGCTGATGGCGCGCGAGTTCGCGGCGCATCTCGTGGGAAAGAAACGCGGCGGCTCGATCATCAACATCGCTTCGGTGCTCAGTACGCGGACGATCGCGCGGGTGCCGTCCTACCTCGCGGCGAAGGCGGGGCTGCTGCACCTCAATGGCGGGATGGCAATGGAGCTGGCGCGTTACAACATCCGCGTCAACGCGATCGCGCCCGGCTATGTGGTGACCGACTTCAACCGCGATTTCCTGATGAGCGAGGCTGGGCTGAAGCTCGCGGCGCGGGTGCCGATGAAGCGTGTCGGCCAGGTCGAAGATTTGGGCGGGGCGCTGTTGTTTCTCGCATCGCCGGCCAGCGCCTATGTCACCGGCGCCTGCATCGCGGTCGATGGCGGCCACGGCGTTGCCGCGATCTGAGGCCGGGTTGGGCGATCGCCAGCGGGCGGTCGCGGAATTCCTCAAGACGGCGAGCCGGGCGGAAGCCGCCGAGATCACGCGGCTGCAATTGCTGCCGGGTGGTGCGATCCAGGAGAACTGGGGGATCGATGCCGAGTTCGACGGCGGCAGCCTCGCGGGGACGCAGCGGCTGGTGCTGCGCTGCGACGGCGCGACCGGGGTGCCGTCGAGCCTTGGCCGAGTCGAGGAATTCGCCGTGCTAAAAGCGGCCTTCGCCGCCGGGGTCACGGCGCCGGAGGCGCTGTTCGCCTGCGCCGACATGGGCGTCATCGGCAAGCCGTTCTTTGTGATGCGCCGGGTCGCCGGGAGCGCGGCGGGCGGACCGATCGCGCGCGCCTCGGCTTTGGAAGCCGCGCGACCGGCGATTGCCGAGCGCCTGGGCCGCGAGCTGGCGCGGCTGCAGACGATACGTCCGCCGCGCGATGATCTCGGTTTTCTGGCGCCTTATGACGGGCCGCTCCCGGCCATCGCCGAATTCCGCGCCTATCTGGATGCGCACCCAAACCCGCGCCCGGTGCTGGAGTGGGCGCTGCGCTGGGCCGAGACGCATCTGCCCGCGCCGCTGCCGGCCGTGCTGTGCCATCGCGATTTCCGCACCGGCAATTACATGCTGCAGGGCACGCAGCTGACCGCGATCCTCGACTGGGAATTCGCCGGCTGGGGCGACCCGGACGAGGATATCGGCTGGCTGTGCTGCAAGGGCTGGCGGTTTGGCCGGCTCGACCGCGAGGCCGGCGGCATCGCCGCGCGCGAACCGTTTTATCGTGGCTACGAGGCGGAAAGTGGCCGCCATCTCGACCCGGAGCGGGTCAAATTCTGGGAGGTCTATGCCAATATTCGCTGGGCGGTGATCGCGCTGCAGCAGAGCGACCGGTTCCTGATCGGCGGGGCGCGCAACCTCTCGACCGCGATCACCGGCCGGCGCGCCACCGAATGCGAGCTTGAATTGCTGATGCTGCTGGATGGCTCACCCCCACCCCAACCCTCCCCCATTAATGGGGGAGGGGGTGTGTCGGAGGCCTTGCCCGATCTGCCATCCAGCCGCGACCTGTTGGCGCTGGCGCGCGAGACGCTGCTCGACGAGCTGTTGCCGCTCCTGCCGCCGGAGCGCGAGCGCGACGCGCATTTGATCGCCACGGTCATGGCGATCGCCGCGCGCGAGCAGGCGGAGGAGGGCTGGCAGGCTGAGATCGGCGCGGCGCTCGATGAGCTTTACGGCGATGCCGGATCGCCCTCCTGCCTCGCCGCCGATCTGCGCAACGGAGCCTTCGAAACTTCCCCGTCGCAAGAAACGGCGGCGCGCGCGATATTATGGCGGCTGACAATCGCAAAGTTGCGCGAAGGAAACCCGCAATTCCTCGCCGCGAACGGGATCAAGGCGGGCAGGCAAGGCACGTGACAGAGGCAGGACAAGCAAGCGTCCGGGACGCGATTGACGCTTTCGGCCGCGGCGAGATCGTCGTCGTCACCGACGACAATGACCGCGAGAACGAGGGCGATCTCATCGTCGCCGCATCGCATGTGACGCCGGAGAAGATGGCGTTCATCATCCGCAACACCTGCGGCATCGTTTGCGCGCCGCTGACCAGCGAGGTCGCAAAGCGCCTGGCGTTGCAGCCGATGGTCGCCGAGAATGACGCGATCCATGGCACCGCCTTTACCGTTTCGGTTGATTACCGGCACGGCACGACGACCGGGATCTCGGCCGAAGAGCGCACCCTCACGGTGCGCGCGCTTGCCAACAACAATACCGGCCGCGCCGATTTTGTGCGGCCGGGTCACATCTTTCCGCTGATCGCCAAGGATGGCGGGGTCTTGATCCGCTCGGGCCATACCGAGGCCGCGGTCGATCTGTGCAAGCTCGCCGGGATCGAGCCGGTCGCGGCGATCTGCGAGCTGGTCAACGATGACGGCACGGTCATGCGCGGCAAGGAGGTCAACGCCTTCGCCAAGCATCACGGGCTGAAGCGCATCGCGGTCGCTGACCTCATCGCCTACCGCCAGGCGCGCGAGAAGCTTGTGACCCGGGTCAACGAATTCAAGGTCAATTCGGAACTCGGCGAATACACCGGCTACATCTACGTGACGCCGTTCGACGAGGTGCATCACTACGCTTTTGTCTACGGCAATCTCGGCGACGGGCGGAAAGTGCCGACTCGGCTGCACCGCGCCAATGTCGTCGAGGACGTGTTTGGCGGCGCTAAGCCGATCCATGCCTCTATCGCCCGTTTCAAAGCCGAGGGGCGCGGGGTCCTCGTCTATTTGCGCGGCGGCGTATCGGGAGTGCCGACACGCGGCGTCACCAGCGAGACGGCGTCCGAGATCGAGCGCAACAAGCAATGGCGCGAGATTGGCATTGGCGCGCAAATCCTGCGCGATCTGGGGATCAGCTCGATCCGCCTCCTCGCGACGCGGGCGCGCACCTATGTCGGGCTGGCCGGATTCGGCATCGAGATCGCCGGCACCGAACCCCTCGAGTGAGTTTGCGCGCGTGAACCCGGCCGCGCGTTTCCTCGGCCGCATCCATTACGGCTGGGTCATTGTCTGGCTGACCTTTGTCGTGATCCTGGTGATTGCCGGGGTGCGCGCCGCGCCGGGCGTGCTGATCGTCCCGCTCGAGGCGGAATTCCATTGGTCGCGGGCGACGATCTCGCTCGCTGTCGGGATCAACCTTCTGCTCTACGGCGCGATCGGGCCGTTCGCGGCGGCGATCATGGATCGCTTTGGCGTGCGCCGGGTCATGTGCGTGGCGGTGGCGGCGGTCGCGCTGGCCGTCGCAGTGTCGCCGGCGATGGGCAATGTCTGGCACTTGATCGCCCTGTGGGGCGTCATCAACGGGCTCTGCTGCGGCGCGATCGGGCCCTATCTCGCTGCCTATATCGCGTCGCGTTGGTTTGTCGCGCGGCAGGGACTGGTGGTCGGCATCCTGACCGCCGCCACCGCGGCGGGGCAGCTCGTCTTCCTGCCGCTTCTTGCGGGCATCGTGACGCAGGCCGGGTGGCGGACGATGTCGCTCGTGCTCGCGGTTGCGGTGTTGGCGCTCTTGCCGCTGATCGCGCTGGCGATGCGCAATCGGCCGGAGGATATGGGGCTTGGCTCCTATGGCGACCCGCGCGGGCCGCAGCCGGTCGCGCCGCCGCAGGGCAACCCCGTCGCGGCGGCGTTTCGCGCGCTTGGCGAGGGCGCCCGGCTGCGCGATTTCTGGCTGATCTCGGGTGGCTATTTTATCTGCGGCGCGTCGACCAACGGGCTGATCGGCACGCATCTGATCCCGGCTTGCGTCGATCACGGGCTGACCGAGGTGGCGGGCGCGGGGCTGCTCGCCGCGGCCGGTGTCTTCAGCTTTGTCGGCGGCACGCTGTCGGGCTGGCTCAGCGACCGCTGGGACAACCGCTATCTGTTGTTCTGGTATTACGGCCTGCGCGGGCTGTCGCTGATCTATCTGCCGTTTGCGTTCGGCATGTCGTTTTACGGGCTGACCTTGTTCAGCATCTTCTACGGGCTCGACTGGATCGCCAGTGTGCCGCCGACGGTTCGGCTATTGAGCCGCACGGTCGGCGCCGAGCGCACCGGCATCATGGTCGCGTGGATCAGCGTCATTCATCAGGTCGGCGGCGCCGGTGCCGCCTATCTCGGCGGGCTCTTACGGATCGAATACGGCAGCTACCTGCAAGCCTTTATGGTGTCGGGCCTGCTCTGCATCGTCGCCGCGTTCATGGTGCTGTTTATCGGCGCCGGTCGCCGCCGAGAGGAGCCAGAAGGCATTGCCGCTCCGGCCCAGTAACGGCGCTTACCGCTCAGCGCAGAAATAGCTGAGCGCCAACGCCAACCCCAGCAAGATCAACGCCTGCGCCGCGATATCCGGCGCCGAGAAGCTGTAGAGGACGCAGAACACGCCGAAGCCGCCCAGTAACGCACAGATCAATGACAAGGCACGCTGAACAAAGAATGCCTGCAACATTCGACAGTCCCCATGGCCTCGGCGTGTCCGGGGCAATGGATCACCCAATGCAAGGCATTTCCATAAAATTCTAGGTTAATGCGACAAGCTTTCGCGCGAATGTCCCGCGCGCTGGGATAATCGTGCTGCCTAGCGCGTAGACCGCGATGAAATGCGAGCAGGGACCAGCGCGTAGAGCTCCGCGCTGCGCGGCGGCGGCGCCACCTGCGGCCGCAACGCCTCGATAGTCGCGGCGAGGCGCCGGGCCGTCCGGCGACACAGCGCGGCGATGGTGGCGGCGAGGCGTTGCCGCGCGCTCGCCCTCACATGCGCCATGACCACGATGTCGCAAGTACCGATCTCGACGCGGTAGCGCGGGATGAGGCGAAACGACACGAACTCGCGGCCGCGGATTACCCGGTGGCGGAATTCATCGAGCTGCCGCGTGTTCTGCGTCGCGGCCCAGCGCAGGATGTCCGCCGGATCGTTGACGCCAAGCCGCATCCACTTTGTTCGAGTCATCACACGCGCTCCGAAGCTCTACCGCCTCAGGGCAGAGAGTACGGCGTCAATGGTTAACTAGAGGTTCAGCTCCGGCTGCACGGTCGTGGTAAAAGATGGGAGCGCCGCGATACGGTCGAGATGCGCCGCCAGATGCGGCCGGCCGCGCCGCCAGTCCCAGATTTTGTGCCGCCGCGAGAAATTTTCGAGCGCTGCCGCCAGCACGATCTGGCTGGCATTGAGCGGGCCGGAAAAGCCGCCGCCGGCGATGTCCGCGTCGAGCGCATCGGCGGCGCGCTCGGCGCGCTCCTTTTCGAGCGCGATGACCCCCGGCGCCTTCTCACCGAAGCGCAGCTCGCGGTTCCACACCGTGACGGCGTCGAGAAGCGCATAGGCACGACCGAGCTCGGACAGCGTCTTCCACTCGTCCGAGCCGTCCATCGGTAAGAGCTTGCGGCCGCCGTGCAGGGTGTCGAGACAGGCGAGGACGAGGAGGCTCTCGTTGATGACCGTGCCATTGTCGAGTTGCAGCGCTGGCACCTTGCCGCCGGGATTGTAGGGCAGCAGCGCCGAACCCGGATTGCGCAGCGTGACCTCGACTTCCTCGACCTTGTCGCCGAGGCTCAGCTCGCGCACGACAACCCGGGCGATCCGCGCATAGGGCGAGCCCGACGCGTAAAATAGCTTCATTGCACGGCCTTTCGCTTTGCGGCACCGTCGCGGCAGACCTCTAGCACCCGTGGCTCGATGCCAGCAACGCTTCCGCTTCGCGCGGCCCTTGCTATCGTTCTTGGCGGCCTAGCGCTGCCGGCCGCGGCGGCGAGCTTCGACTGCGCGAACCCGGTGAACCCGGTCGAGAAGGCGGTATGTACCGACCCGGCCCTTTCGGCGGCGGACGCTCAACTCACGCAGCGTCTTGCCGACGTGATGTCGCGCTCGCTCGATCCGGGCCAGCTGGATGACGAGCAGCGGCAGTGGCTGGGGCGGCTGGGACAAGGCGAAGCGGATTCAGCCACGATCGCGGCGGCCTATCAAAGCCGGCTCGGTCAACTCGACCGGCAAATGGCCTGGCTCGACAAGATCGAGCCCGCTCGCACGACGACCGAGGACGCAGCCCGTTCAACTTGCCCGGCGCTGTTCAACGATCCCGCCGGCTCTGTCGGCGCGTGCACGGTTTCCGAGTTCGGAACGGCTGGTTCAGTCGGAGGACATGAGTTTTTCTATGGGCTCTATGGCTACAACGACGCGATAGGGGTCAGGGTCGTGCTCTACGAGCGGCTGCCCGGCGGTGAGCTGCACGCTCTCTTTGCGCCGCAGGAGGCTGGCGGTTTTTTCAGCCGGCCGGCGATTTTCGTCAGCGCCGGGCACACGCTGCTGCATCTGCCGGGCTATGAGTCCGGCACCGGCAACTTCAATCTCGAGCGCATGTTCATCTGGAGGGCCGCGGCCTGGACCTTTATCGACGCCGCCGGGTGGGGCCGGGATCTGACCCGGCGCCTGCCCAAGGGCTACGATGTCTGGAAAGGGGTGTTCCCGGACTACCGCAAGATGACCGGCACGACCCCGCTCTGGCGCCAGAGCGATGGATTTTGCTGCCCGACCGGCGGCCGCGCCGATTTCACGCTCGGATGGCAGGGCGACCGGCTGACAGTCAAATCGGTCCAAATCAAGCTTGGCGCCAAGTATGCTCAGTGAGGGACGACAGTCATGTGGGACATCCTGATCCGCGGCGGCGTGGTCGTCGACAACGCGACCCATACCGGCGCGACGCCCGGCGTCGTGCTGCGCCCGCGCGCCGGACGGCAGCGTGGGCTAGCTATGCCGCCCCGTGTCGGCAAACCCGCTGGACAGGCGAAAGCTGCTTCCTCTATTAAAACGCCTCGCCGAGCGCCCAGGTAGCTCAGCTGGTAGAGCAACGGACTGAAAATCCGTGTGTCGGTGGTTCGACTCCGCCCCTGGGCACCACTCCCTTCAATGGGTTGTGAGGCAGCACGACGAAGGGTAGACGCCCGTCTCTCATCGCCGTTTCCCTTTTGGACGCAATTTGGCTATAGCGACGCGTGATCTCGGCGACACGGTGATCAAGGAGCCTCCTCACCGGGTAGCGCGATCGCCGCGACTGTTCGGCTGTAAACAAGTCACTGAATTGTCATAGGTTCCCGGTAACGTTTCCATCATCGAAGACGCCGACGCTCGTCATATTTGCGACGGCCCGATGAGGCGGGGATGAGAGCGGAAATCGACAAGGTCGGGGTAGAGAAGGCGTACGCCCGCTGGGCTCCGGTTTACGACCTTGTGTTTGGTGGCGCTCTGTTCAACCGCGGACGACGCGCGGCCATCAACGCGGCCAACAGGGTTGGCGGGACGATTCTCGAGGTCGGCATCGGCACGGGCATTTCGCTTTCCGACTATTCGGCGGACAACCGCGTCGTTGGCGTCGATCTTTCAGAGCAGATGCTGAAGAAGGCGAAGGCTCGCGTTTCGCAGCTTGCCCTCACGCATGTCGTCCAGCTCGAGGTGATGGACGCGGAACATCTATCGTTCCCGGACGATTCGTTTGACGTCGTGGTTGCGACCTATGTTGTATCGACCTGTCCGAACCCGGAGGGGGCGCTCGACGAATTCGCCCGCGTGGTCAAGCTTGGTGGCGAGATCGTGCTCGCCAACCGGGTCGGAGCCGAGGCCGGCTTGCGGCGTAGAGTAGAGGAAGTGCTGCGGCCGATTGTCTGCTGGCTCGGCTGGCGGCTCGATTTTCCATGGAACCGATTCGCCGATTGGGTCGCGCGGCGAAAGGATATCCACCTTATCGAACGGCGCCCGATGCCGCCGTTCGACCATTTCTCTCTGCTCCGATTCGGCAAGTCGCCGCCGCAGCCGCAAATCTGAAACTTGGGACTGGTTCGCTCGTCGCGCCCGTCGTCCAAGCCCGATACACATCGCAAAACACGGAGATGCTCATTGTCTAGCTTTCGAGAGACGCTCAGAGAGCAGCGCTGGGATGATCACCGTTACTATCACCACAGCCTGGTCAATCAGTCCCTGCATTTGTTGAGTGCGACCAGCTTCATCTGCGCCTATCTGCTGGTTTTCTGGGCGCCATGGATGGCGGCGATCGTCGCCTGGATGATCTCGATGACCAGCCGACAGATCGGCCACTTCTTCTTCGAGCCGAAAGGGTACGACGCAGTCAACCAGGCCACGCACGAATACAAGGAAGAGATTAAGGTTGGGTACAACCTGCGGCGCAAGGTCGTGCTGATGTCGATCTGGGCCGCCTCGCCGCTCGTGCTCTATCTGGATCCGCGGCTGCTAGGGCTGGCGAACCCGTATAGCGGTGCCATCGATTTCATGCGCCACACCGGGATGCTTTGGCTGTTCCTCGGCATTGGTGGGCTCATTTTCCGCTCGGTGCAGCTGTTTCTCACTCAGAGCATGCAAACCGGACTGGTCTGGGCGACGAAAATCGTCACCGACCCGTTTCACGACATCAAACTCTACTACATGTCGCCGATCCACCTGCTGCGTCGCGATGCGGACGAACCGGTGACGGCCGAGCATTTCGGCTGAGAGACCGCTCGGCTGGGTTGACGTTTCGCAGCTAATGCGAAATTCGGCGAGGCGACAGCGCATGCGCGACGGTCTCGCGCAGGAGGCGTCGCCGGATCTGCTTGTTGGTGGTGGCCGCGTCGTTCCACCACCATCCGGCGCGCTGCATCGCTTCGGCCGCCGCGATAAAACGGTCGGCGACCGCCGCGAAATCGGCCTCGGTGTAATTCAGGCTGAAGATCAACCGTCCCGTGCCAACCCAGCTGAGCGCCAGTCCAGCTTCGCGAAGGTAATACTGGAACATCCAGTTATAGGCAGATGGGCATGTGTAATAGACCAGCCAGATCGACGACAGATTCGCGACCTGCACTGGCAGGTCGGCAGCCTGCAAGCGCCCATTGAGGAAAGCCGCCCGCCGGTTCCAAGTCGCGTCGAGATCGTCGTAGAGCGCAATGACCTTCGGCTCGTCGAGCGCGTGCAGAAACTCGTTCATCGCCGCCATGACGTAGGGGTGCGAATTGAACGTGCCCCGTGCGAAGCAGATATCGGCGGGCCGATCCTCGCGAAAGCGCTTCATGAACTCGCGGCGCCCACAGACGGCGCCGACAGGAAGCCCACCACCCAGTGTCTTGCCGTAGGTCACCATGTCGGGCTTGACCCCAAAATACTCCTGCGCGCCGCCGGGGGTGAGGCGAAAGCCAACAAAAACCTCATCGAAGATCAAGACGATCCCGCGCTCATCGCAGACTTGGCGCAGTTGCCTCAGCCACTCGGCGTAAGCTGCGCGGTCGAAATTGGCGCTGCGGCCGCTGTCGACGAGGGTCGTATCGCCCGGGGCGTTCCGGTTCGGGTGCAGCGCCTGCAACGGGTTGACCAGGACGCAAGCAATGTCCTTTCGGGTGCGAAGAACGCGCAGCGAATCCGCGGAGATATCCTTCAGCGTATAGGTCTCGCGCGCCCGTACCGGGTTGCCGACACCGGGCTGCACGTCGCCCCACCAGCCGTGATAGGCACCGCAAAACCGTACCAGATGGGAGCGCCTTGTGTGGAAGCGCGCCAGCCGGACGGCTTGCATCACCGCTTCCGTGCCGGACATGTGGAACGAAACCTCATCCATCCCCGAGAGTTGCGTCAGCCGCTTGACGTTGTCAGCGACGACCGGGTGGTAGTAGCCGAGGATCGGTCCAAGCGCGCGCACGCGCTCATTCGCCCGGTCGATGCATTGTTTGTAGAAGTCGTAGCCAAACAAGTTGACCCCGTAGGACCCGGTCAAATCGTAAAAGACATTGCCGTCGAGGTCGGTTGCGCGGACGTCCGCAGTCGCTTCGGAAAACGCGCCGACCGGCAGGTGACGACGCACGTATTGGCTGAATTGGAACGGCACGCGGTACGTTTCGATGAACTGCAAATCCGAAATGAGGCTGGTGACCTCGGCCGTCAGTTCGAGCGTGCGCGGATATCTCGCCCTGTAAAGCGCGGCGAGGCGCTCAAAATCGACACGCCGCCGCGCCACGACCTCATCGGGCGCATTGTCGGCAGCGAAAAAGCGGCCGTCGTCGTATTGGTAGAATGGCACCAGGGCCGCCACCCGGCGCGCGATCCGCGCATGCCCGGCGAGCGAAGGGTGCTTGGCCCGCGAAAGCTGCAAGCGCGATCTCAGTCTGACCGCCGGGATGCTCAAGGCGGCAGCGCCCGCCGCGAGATACGAAAAGAAAATCGGCTCCATTACCCCGCTGATTACGCGCCGATTTTGATAAATACATGACAGTGGCGTGGCGCCCGAATGGGCTAGAGAGCCTGAGAGAAAGCCTGAACTTTCTGCTTTCGAACCGCATTCCGCGGCGGTTCGCCACGCGTTTGATGGGCTGGTTCAGCCATATCGAAAGCCCGTTTTTGGCGCGCATATCCATCGCCATTTGGCGGCGGTTCTCTGATCTCGATCTGGCCGATGCGCGAATCGATCGCTTTTCCAGCCTGCACGCCTGCTTTACGCGCGAACTGAAACCGGGCGCGAGGCCCATTGATGACGACCCTCGCGTCATGACCAGCCCCTGCGACGGAATCGTCATCGCCTGCGGCCCCATCGAGGAGGGCCGGCTCATGCAGGTGAAGGGCTCGTCCTACAGGCTCGGCGATCTGGTTATGAATCCGGAGCTGGTCGGGCGCTATCGGGGCGGGCAATACGTAACCCTGCGGCTGACTCCGAGCATGTATCACCGCTTCCACGCGCCCTACGATTGCACCGTCGAGCATGTGAGCTACATCCCGGGCGATACGTGGAACGTCAATCCGCCCGCGCTGAAGCGTATTCCCGGCCTTTATTGCCGGAACGAGCGAGCGGTCATCCGCTTGGTTCTTGAAGGATCGAAGGAAATCGTCACGTTGGTCGCGGTGGCCGCGATCCTCGTCGCCGGCATACGGCTTCGTTTCCTCGACCTTTTGATGAACAGCTTCAACCGCGGAGCAATCGAGCTTCCCTGTCACGCCTCGCTCGGCAAGGGCGAGGAGATGGGCTGGTTCGAGCACGGATCGACCATCATCATGCTCGCACCGCGCGGGGCGAGCCTTGCCGCCGGTATATGTGAAGGCGTAAAAATTCGCCTGGGACGACCTTTGATGCAGCTACAGCCCATTAGCCGGGGCGAATGACGGGCCCCATTTCCCGACGTTGAACACACGTCCGACAGACGATTGCGACAGAATACGCGGCGTCTCCAAGAGATCGGTAGCTTATTGGTCGCTGGCGAAGATGTTGCCTTTTCGCAAGGCACACGTCGCCTCGCTGATGGGGTAGGCTGTAAGCACCGCCGTTTGGCCGGTGAGCAATTGCCTCACGACGCGGCCGGTCTGCGGATCGGGACGGACCTCGTAGGATACGCTGCAGCTTGATCTTGCAAGATCGATGGCGATCGTTTCGACGAGGAATCCTTCGATCTGTTTTTCTATCCTGATCAAACGCCCCGGTTCTATCGTCCAGCCTTGCATACGACCGCCGGGGAGGGTCTTTGCCCCGTTGGGTGCTGTCTCGTTCGAGAGGTGCGAAGAGGCCTGGCCGCTGGAGGCATCTGAATAGTC
>DATMLO010000024.1:0-4907 GCA_035570495.1 Allostellaceae bacterium
GTGGTGACGTGATGCTTGCTCATAGGGGATTCTCCTGACTCAGCTCAGCGCGCCGCGGCGCGCTCGAAGGCGATGGCGGCGGTGCGGCGCGCGAGCACGCCGGCGACCTTGGTGCGGTACTCGATCGTCCCGCGCTTGTCGTTGATGGGCTTGCAAGCCGCTTGCGCCGCGGCGTCGAGCGCTGCGAGCGTCGGCTCATCGAGCTTGTGACCAATCAGCGCCTTCGCGGCGGCCTCGACGACAACGATCGTCGGCGCGATCGCGCCCAGCACGACCCGCGCATCGATGCACACGCCGTTGGCGTCGAGCGTTACATTGGTGCCGCAACCGACGACCGCGATGTCCATCTCAGTGCGCGGAATAAAGCGCAGATAGGAGTCGCACTGATGCGGCTTGGGTTTCGGGATTTTGAATTCGATGATGAACTCACCCTTGCCGAGCGAGGTTCGGCCGGGGCCCGTGGGGATGCTCTCGGCGGGCACCTCGCGGCGGCCGCTGGGGCCGGCGATGACAACTGTCGCACGCGCGGCGATAACCGCCGGGACGCTATCGGCCGCCGGCGAGGCATTGCACAGGTTGCCGGCGAGCGAACAACGGCCCTGGATCTGCGTCGAGCCGATCAAATCGGCGCCCTCGACGACGCCCGGCCAGGCATGTTCGAGCTTTGCGTTGCCCGACAGCATGACGCCCGGTGTCGCCGCGCCGATGACAAAGAAGCCGCCTTCCTCGCGAATGCCGATGAGGCCGGGAATGCGCTTGGTGTCGACGATCAGATCGGGCTTGAGGCGACCGCTGCGCAGCTGAACAAGGAGGTCGGTTCCTCCCGACAGCACCTTCGCCAGCCCGCTGGCACCCGCTAAAATTTTGACCGCGTCATCGACACTGGTCGGCGCTTCGTAATTGACCCTGGGCATGTTCGCTCCTCGAAATGCGCTCGCGCCCTCTCTACCGCCGCCGGGTAGGCGGAGGGCTTCTCCTTGGCTTACACTACCAGAACCCGGCGCGTGAAGTAGTATTCTGATGGCTGAGTGCTTATGCGCAGAGCGCTATATTCGGTAAATACCAACGACCTATCATGATCGCAATTAACGACGACTTGGCGCTCGACGAGCGCGACATTTCCGAAACCTTTATCCGTGCTTCGGGGCCGGGCGGGCAGAACGTCAACAAGGTGGCGAGCGCCGCGCAGCTCCGCTTCGACTTGCGCGGCTCGGTATCGTTGCCCGAGCCGATCAAGGCACGGCTCGCGCGCCTCGCCGGCAGCCGGTTGACCGAGGATGGGGTCATCGTCATCACCGCGCGACGGTTCCGCTCGCAGGAACGCAACCGCGCAGACGCGCGCGAGCGTCTCGTCGCACTGATCCGCCAGGCCGCCGAGCCGCCAAAACCGCGCCGTAAGACCCGGCCCAGCACCGGGCAACGCGCAGAGCGGCGAGCGGCAAAGGGCCGCCGCTCCGCGCTCAAACGGCTTCGCAACACGCCGATCGATTGCTGATCCGGATGGTGGTTACTGCCCGACCGAGATCGTCGCGCTGCCAACCACATTCGAGCCGGCGCTCAGGCGCGCCACGTATTGGCCGTTGGTCTGATAGACATGCGTGACCGCCCCGCAATTGGCGCAAGACGGCGTCGGACGCGGCTGGCTTGCCGCCGACCCATCGCCAAAGTCGATGGCGCTGTCATACGAAGACCAGGGTGAAATCGTAAAAGTGACGCTGAGCGGAGCCGGGCCCGACGCCGGACTGGCCGCCAGCGGCCCGGACGACTGAGCGCTCGCGGGGATGACGGCAATACAAAGAAGCCCGGTGATCATCGCCAACGTTGCTGCCCGCACCATCATTCCCCTATCCCATCAATGCCAAGATGCCGGACCTCAAAGCCATGCCGCGCCGCGAGGATGTCGGCGACGCGGCTGCGATGGCAGATCCGGTGATCAGCCTCATAACATAAGAGACAAGTTGGCGTTTTTGAGGCGATCGCCGCGGCTTCCTGAAACGCAAATTCGGCCTCGATGGTCGCGAGGCGCTCGTCGACGATACGCCAGAAGCGTTCCCATTGCCGCTTGCGGTTCGCCTCGCGGCCCTCGGGCGGCGTGCCCAGCGCCTTGAGGCCGACATAGCCGATGCCGGCTTCTTCGAGCTGAGCCGCGAGTTGGTTTTTCGAAAAGCCCGGCCGGCGCGATTGCGGCCGGTCGCGCACATCGATCAAGGTCACGACGCCTGCGCCCCTGAGCGCGGCGACGACATCAACGACCCGCGCCTTCTCGTAACCGATGGTGAAGATAACGGAGTGCTGCACGAGAACTCAGTCTGTCATGACATGGGGGAAGTGTTCCCGGTCCCATTCGTCGGTGCGAAAGAGGACTTTACCCGAAAAAATGAGCTTATCGGTCGGCCGATAGGCGGTGGCGGACGTATCGACCTCACCGGCAGGAAAGAGATGGAAATGCTCGTTTGTCTCGTTCAACGCATTAAGTTCGCGAACAAGCACGTCCCGGCCTGCCGCGTTGAGCCATATCTCTAGCTCGCCACCAGCGGACAAATTCATCGTGATGCGAGGCTTCACCAAGGGCTCCTATAGCTGACAAACTCCCTCGTGCCGGCTTGTGTTCATGGGTTTCGGGTTCGGCGCTGCGAGCCCCCCCGGAATGACAATAAATTTATCCCACCCGGTATTTGTCGATCACGCCGCGGTCGAGCTCGATGCCGAGACCGGGGCGGTCGGGCACGCGCACGGTGCTGTCGCCCTGCAGGCGCAGCGCCTCCTTGAGCAACTCGCTGCGCAGCGCATTGGGGTTCTGGTCCCATTCGAGTACGAGGCCGTTCGGGATCGACGCCGCGTAATGCAGCGAAGCGACGAGCAGCACCGCGCTGCCGAAGGAATGCGGCGCCACCATGCGATGATACGCCTGGGCAAAGGCGGCGATGCGCTTGCCCTCGGAAAACCCGCCGGTCCAGGCGATGTCGGGCTGCACGATATCGACCGCGCCACGGGTGATCAGCTCGCGGAAGCCGTAAAGTCCCAATTCGGTCTCGTAGCCGGCGATCGCGGTATCGAGCGCGTCGGCGACGCGGGCGCTGCCGTCGATATCGTCAGTCGCGACCGGCTCCTCGATCCAGAAGAGCTTATAGGGCGCCATCTCGCGGCCCATCTCGATCGCGAAAGCGGGGCTCCAGGCGCAGTTGATATCGACCATCAGCTTGGCGTGCGGTCCCAGCGCCTTGCGTGCGGCGGCGATGCGCGCGAGGTCTTCGGACGGGTCGGTCTCGCAGAAATCGACATTGCCCGACAGCTGGCGCAGATGCGTGCCGGTCGAGGGGTTGCGGCCGACCTTCATTTTCATGCCCTTGAAGCCGCGGGCGCGGTAGCCCTCGGCTTCCGCGCCGATACCGTCGACGCCCTTTCCCTCCTGGTAGAACCCACCGCTCGCGTAGGCCTCGACCCGGTCGCGGCACGCGCCCACGAGCTTGTAGACGGGCTGCTTCGCGACCTTGCCGGCGATGTCCCACAGCGCGATGTCGATACCGCTGATCGCGTTCATCGCGATCCCGCGGCGGCCGTACTGCCGGGTGCGGGTGAACATGAGTTGCCACAGACCCTCGATCATCAGCGGGTCCTGGCCGACGAGCAGCGGCTTCAAATCCTTTTCGATGCAGGTCGCGGTCGAGCCGCCGCCCGGTCCTGCCTCGCCGATGCCGACAAGGCCTTCATCGGTCTCGACCTCGACGAGCAGCGCGCCGCGCCGCGATTGCACGCCCGAGGCGCTCGCGTAAGGCGGGTCGCATTTGTAGCTGAGGGCGATGGTGCGGATATCTTTGATCTTCATGGTCAGTCCCCGATCACGGCGATCAGGTCGCACTGGATTTGCATCGGCGGGGTGAAATCACCACTCGCGACCGTGTGCCGCGCCGGGCGCGAATGCTCGTCGGGAAACATCTCGACCCAATATTTATTGAGGGTCGGCCGCAGCGCGCGATCGGTAATCCAGACCGTCATCTTGATGATGTCGCCGGGCGTGCCGCCAGCGGTCTCGATCACGCGGCGGACATTGGCGAACATCGCCGCGCATTGCGCATCGAGGTCTTCCGGCACCTTGCCGGTCGCCGGGTCGGCGCCCGAGATCGCGCCCGACATGACAAACGGCCCGATGCGGCTCGCGCTCGGGATCGGGTTGACGTGCCGCGCGCCGGCGACATCGATGCTGCGCCGCTTTTCCATGAACTCTCCCTCCCGACGATGGTCGCCGGGATGATAGGGAGACGGCGCTAAACCGGCAACTCAGGGCGTAACGGTGATGTGGCCGACCATGCCGGCCCAATCGTGATCCGAGCAGCGCAGGTCATAGGAGCCGGCCTGCTTGGCGACAAAATAGAAGTCCTTCTTCTGGCCGGGCTGAATGACGATCTCGGTATGGTCGGCGCCGGTCATGTCGGGGTCGCGCGCATCGATCGTCTTGAAGAAATCGGGCGCGGTGAACTCGTGGGTTTCCTTGCCCTTGTTCTCGAGGTGCAGGCGATAAGCCTTGCCGACATGAAAGCTGAGATCGGCCGGCTTGAAGGCATCATCGACGAGCGCCACGGCGAACCGTTGCGCCTTGGACCAATCGGCCGCGAGGGCCGTCGCGGGAACCAAGGCGACTGCCGGCGCAGCGACAAAGAGCGCAAGGAGCGGCGTGATGGGAGAATATCTCGACACGGCCGGCGGCATATCGCAAAGCGTCCGCGCGGCCAAGTCCCGATTGTGTGAAGTGCCGTGCGCAAACGAAAACAGGGCGGCCCGAAGGCCGCCCTGTCTTTTCTTGGCAGAGACGAGTGTCGCTTACGGCGCGACGATCTCGACGCGGCGGTTCTGCGGCTCGCGCACACCCGGCGCCGTCGGCACCCGGTTGTCGTTCTCGCCGCGACCCG
>DATMLO010000025.1:0-74699 GCA_035570495.1 Allostellaceae bacterium
GAGACGACATCCTCGACGACATCACACTCTATTGGCTGACGCGCACGGCTGTGTCTTCCGCGCGCTCGTATTGGGACTATAGCTCCACGGCGAAAAAGGGCTTCTTTGACGTTAAAGGTGCCACCATCCCCGTGGCCGTGAGCGCCTTTCCCGACGAGATTTATACCGCTCCGCGCAGTTGGGCAGAGAAGGCGTACCCGAAGCTCATTTATTACAATACGCCGCCCAGAGGTGGGCACTTCGCGGCGTGGGAGCGGCCGCAGTTATACGCAGAAGACGTTCGTGCGGGTTTGAGACCCCTGCGGAAGGTGGGCTGAACACGGCGCAATGCTGTGTGCGCCGCCTCGCCACGCACCCACAACAGTGACCTTGTTGTCGAACTACGCGGAACACCGGCGGCGACCGAACCCGTGAATTGCCAGAGGCCGCTTACTTCAAAGGAGAATGGTCATGAGTCAGATTACGACTGAGACAAGCATTGACCGCCGCCGCCTCTTTGGAATAGCGGCCGCGACGACGGCGGTCGCGCAGCTCGGCCTGCCGAGGCTCGCCCGGGCCGACACGACGACTTCCTTCGCCTCGCTGAAGCAGGTCAACGCAGGCCTTCTGAATGTCGGCTACGCCGAAGCCGGACCCGCCGCTGGGCCCGTCGTCATTCTGCTCCACGGCTGGCCGTACGACATTTACAGCTTTGTCGATGTCGCGCCGGCGCTGGCGTCCGAGGGATATCGGGTGATCGTACCCTACCTGCGCAGCTACGGTTCCACGCGCTTTCTGTCGAGCGGCACGATGCGCAACGGCCAGCCATCCGCGGTGGCCCTCGACACCATCGCGCTGATGGACGCGCTGAAGATCGAGAAGGCGACGATCGGCGGCTTCGATTGGGGTGGGCGCACGGGTTGCATCATCGCCGCGCTATGGCCCGAGCGCTGCCGGGCTCTGGTCGCGGTCAGCGGCTACCTCATTGGCAGCCAGGAATCGGGCAAGACGCCGCTGCCGCCCAAAGCCGAGCTTCAATGGTGGTATCAGTTCTACTTTGCGACGGACCGCGGCCGACACGGCTACGATAAGTATCGGCACGACTTCGCCAAACTCATCTGGCAGCTCGCGTCGCCGAAATGGAACTTCAGCGACACCACATTCGATCGCAGCGCGGCCGCGCTCGACAACCCGGATCAGGTCGCCGTCGTCATCCACAATTACCGTTGGCGGATCGGCCTGGCCAAGGGCGAAGCGAAATACGAGGGCCTGGAAAAACGGCTTGCCGCACTTCCGACGATCGGCGTGCCGACCATCACCATGGAAGGCGACGCCAATGGCGCGCCGCATCCCGAGCCCGCCAGCTACGCCAACAAGTTTACCGGCAAGTACGAACACCGGACGATCACCGGCGGCATTGGCCACAACCTGCCGCAGGAAGCCCCGAAAGACTTTGCCCAAGCCATTACCGACGTTGCCAAAATCGCATAGAGATCGCCTGAGTTCGTCGTCCGCGCCATGCTTGATCGAGCAGAGGCCGAGAGTTGCGGTAAATGTCGAGAAGCTGTCGGGGCCACTCGGTGCCTCGGGCCGCCACGTTAAGATTTTGTGCTCTCCAGGTAGCCCGGTCCCGCGGAGTGGTCGAGCGGCGGTCGACGCAGCGGAAGATCGGCCAGGAGATGTTGCATGCTCCCCACCTCAGATAAGCGGTCCTGGTTCGGTATTGGCGCTTTCCTCCTTTTGGGTGGTATTGGGATCCCAATATGGACTGTGGCCTGGCCGGGCGGCGCCCCCAAATTCGCCGGCACCATCATACGGATTTGCAGCGCTCCGTTTCACCCGGCGGCTCCGGAGCAGACCTCGTTTTTCGCGCGAAACTCGGCCGCGATGAGCCGGATGATGATCGGCATGGCAATAGAGCCAAGCGGCGACGTCGACCCCGACTTCGTTGCGATGATGGTGCCGCATCATCAGGGCGCCATCGACGTCGCCCAAGCCGAGCTGCAGTACGGTCATAACGAGCAGCTTCGGCGCATCGCCCAGGAGATCGTGGTCGAGCAGCTGCAGGAGATTGCGGCGATGCGGCTCGCGATCGGCGAGCACGCTTCGCCCACATGGATGACCAATAAAGCTCATGAAGCGCCGGCTGGGCCGTCGCCGGTGAAGACCACACCGGCTAATGATGCCGCATTCGTAATTCGCTCGAATACGGCGATGGACGCGATGATGACCGACATGGCCGTCACGCCCACGGGCAACGTCGACCACGACTTCGTTGCGATAATGGTGCCGCATCATCAGGGGGCCATCGACATGGCCCAGGCTGAGCTGCAGTACGGGCAGAATCCGCTGCTGAAGACGGCCGCGCAAGAAATCATCGTCGATCAATTGCAGGAGATCACGCTGATGCGCCTCGCGCTCGGTCAACCTCCTCCGCAATCGGTGCCTTCGCCGACCCAGGCCCCCTCCGACGCGATGCAGACCTCACCGGCAAACGAATCTGACAACGACGGGCCCCAAACGAGGATGCCTCCGGGGATGCACATGGCCCCAATCGGTCCCGTTGGAGCCCGCTGACCATTCCTAGGAAAGGAGTACCGACCGTGAAGCACAAAACTCTTGTAGCGGCACTGTTCGGCGGCACACTACTCGCGGGCCTGTCTCCGGCCTTTGCCGGCCAGGCGCCTTACGGGGCGTCCGCGCCAGACATTTCGGTTAGTAGTCATGACCGTGTCTACACCGGCGACCAGTTCTCTAATACCGTTTCGGTGGTCGATCCGGTCGACAATAAGACGCTCGGCGTCATCTCGCTTGGCGACCCCTCGCCGGCGAATTTCAGCCCGCTGTACAAGGGCCAAGTACTCGTGCATGGCATGGGCTTCTCCCCGAATCACCGCACGATCGGCGTAGTCTCGATCGGCTCGAACTCGGTCACGTTCATCGATACAGCAACGAATACCGTGAAGCACATCACCTATGTCGGGCGTGCCCCGCATGAAGCCTTCTGGACGCCGGACGGCAAGGAGGTGTGGGTGACCGTGCGCGGCGAGAACTACGTCGACGTGCTCGACGGCAAAACTTTCGAGGAGAAGACCCGAATCATCACGCCACCTGGCCCCGGCATGACCATCTTCTCGCCCGACGACAAATACGGCTACGTCTGCTCGTCGTTCAACCCTGTCACCGACGTGATTTCCGTCGCCAGTCACAAGATCGTTGGGACGGTCAAGCAGGCGAGCCCCTTCTGCCCGAACATCGCGGCTACGCCGGATGGCAAGCAGGTCTGGTTCACCCTCAAGGATACCGGAAAGACCCAGGTCTTCAACGCCGAGCCGCCCTTCAACACGCTGAAGATCCTCGACACCGGCCCCATCAGCAATCACGTGAACATCGTCCACAACGCGAACGGCACCTTCGCCTACGTGACGATCGGCGGCCTCAACGAGGTGAGGGTGTTCCGCACCGACGACTTCTCGCAGGTCGCGACCATCCCCGTGGGCGAGCTGCCGCACGGCCTCTGGCCCTCAGGCGACGGCACCCGCATCTATGTCGGTCTGGAGAACGGGGACGCCGTGACCGCCATCGATACGCTGACCAACAAGGTCATCGGCACGACGGCGATCGGACAGGCGCCGCAGGCGCTGACCTACGTTCCAAACGCCGTGCCCAGCGGGGACGGAACGCAGAACCTAAATCCGCTGGGCCTGGCCGGCCACGCGGCGCACCTCACGATGGCGGCGCCCGACGCCGAAAAGGGAGTGGCCCCGACGACTGTGACTCTATTTGACCAGGGCCTCATCCAGGTGCTGGAGGCGGCCGTAACAGGCCTTGAGCCGAAGCAATCTTACGTCCTTGCGCTCTCCACCAAGCCGGATGGCACTGGTCCGTCGCAGCCCCTGACGACCTTCATGACCAACCCGGCCGGGGCGGCGATTGTCAACGCGATCGGACCGATCCGGCAGATCGTTCAGAGCGATGAATCCTCGGCCAAGCAATATCTGGTCATCCTGCCCGGACGCCCGGACAAGCCCGGCCCACCGGCACAGGTGCAAGTCGCCAGCTGATTGATCCGGGTGGTCGGGGTCGGCTGAAGGAACCAAGCCATGCGGAGGCGCGAGTTTGTGACCGGTCTGGCTGCGCTCGCGCTGGACACGACGGTTGTGCACGCCGCCACGCCAACCACACTCAGTGGCCGCCTAACGCAACTTACTGCACCGGGGACGGGCGACAACCGCGCCACCTATTTGCCGGATGGCTCGGCGCTGCTCTTCGCTTCGAATCGCAGCGGCCGGTCGCAGATTTGGATCATGGATCACGATGGCGGCAAGCCGAGGCGGTTCCACGAAAGTGGTGCCAACGACTACGGCCGCGTCGCGCCGAGCCCGAACGGCACGCGCTTCTCTTTCAGTTCGGACCGCAGCGGCCAGAATGTCGTTTATGCCCTCAACACGAGCCGTGGAACAATCACGCCGATTTCCGACACGATGGCTTGGAGTTTTGGCCCAAGCTGGTCGTCGCGCGACCGGATAGCCTATTTTGCGCGCCAAGGTGGCAAGGGCCTTAACCTCTGGACGGTTGCGCCCGACGGCTCGGATCGGCGGCAAGTCACCAATCGGCCGGGTGAGAGCCGCCAGCCGTGGTGGTCGCCGGACGGCACCACACTGGCATTCGCGGCTGATGAGGGAACGCAACGTTTCCAGGTGCGTCTCGCGGCAGCGAACGGTGCGGATGTGCGAGCGCTCACCAGAACAGGCAACTGGCAGCAACCGTTCTGGAGTCCCGATGGACTGCGTCTAGCCGCTTCGGCTGAAATCGACAGTATCGGCTTCCAGATTCTGCTTATCGGTGCAGACGGCGGGAAAGTGCAGCGCATTGAACAGCCGGAAGGCGATAATCTGCATCCCGCATGGTCGCCCGACGGTCGCAGCATCGTATTTACCGCCGGCCGGAACAACGAAGGTGCGCTTTGGCGGTTCGACCTCCCCACGTAACGGGTCTTTTGGAGTGTCGCGATTTTCGTGCGTGGTTGCGGGTCTGACCCACCGCGGGGCTCAACCTGGGCACGTAGGGACTTCGTGGGAGTGCCTATTCGACAAAAGCGGCGAACACGAAAGACACTGGAAACCGTCTGAGCGAGGTTCGTGCAGCTTTCGGTCACTGCGCAAATCAGTCTGAGGCAAGTAGCACGCAAAGCGCCACCGTCTTTCATTTTAGTGCACGCGACGGCCCGTCTAAACGCAAAAGCTGAGGAGCTAGACGTGAGCAGCAGTGAAGTGCGCGGCGGCCTCGCGATGGACACGCCCAGAGCGCAGACGCGCGGCATGAGGCTTGAGATCGTCGTAATCCCCGTTTCGGACGTCGATCGCGCTAAGCGTTTTTGCGGCGGCTTGAGTTGGAGGCTCGACGCCGATTTCGGTTCCGGTAATGACTTCCGGGTGATCCAGTTCACGCCGCCTGGCTCCGGATGCTCAGTTATCTTCGGCAAGAACGTGACCCCAGCGGCGCCCGGAACCGCCCAGGGAATGTACCTCATCGTCTCCGACATCCAGGCCGTTCGCGACGAGCTGCTGAGCCGCGGAGTCGAGATCGGTGAAATCTTTCATGACGGTGGCGATGTGCACACCGGCGCGAGCGAACGCTACTTGCTGGGGCGATGCCGGGTCGCCGGTGTGCATCCTGAGCGTCGCAGCTACCGCTCGTTCACTTCGTTCAGCGATCCGGACGGCAATGGCTGGCTGTTGCAGGAGATCACCCTGCGAATGCCCGGACGCATCGCCGCGGACAACACCCATTTCACCTCACCGGCCGAGCTCGCGACCGCGCTCCGGCGCGCGGCAGCCGCGCATGGCGAGAACGAGAAGCGGACAGGTCAGCCCGACGCGAACTGGGCAGACTGGTACGCGGCGTACATCGTCCGGGAGCAGGCCGGCGAGGAGTTACCGTTGTGAGGCGGCAGTCAGCTGCTTCACGAGCGGAAGTCGGGAGAAACGTGACGTCGACCGATCTGATCGCCCGCCTGTGGATACTCGATTTGCGCCGGGGTGCCTTTATCGAGATCGGCGGCACGTCCCCTCTGATGGATATTTGGCGGTGCGTCCGACACCGGATCGATACGAACGAGATCACGGCCCAGGGCGATCCGGTGACGCTGTCACGCCGGCAGACGAGCCGCGTACGACGTCTCGCCAAGGAACTTTCGGAACACGTTGTTGTGCCTGGCGGCAGCGGAGCGAACTGACACCGCGATGATCTGTTCGAGATAGCCGTTCAAAACGCATCTCGAACCGGAGGCAAGCCGATGAAGAACCCACTTTACCCTGCCCTCGCGGCAGGGGTCGCCCTCGCGGTACTCGCGGGTGGAACCATCGATATGGCAACGACGAGCACCATTGCTGCCGGCTACCCCGCCTCGGCGTCCGAGCTGGCGGTGCTTGGCGCAAAGCAATGGCTCAACACGCCGCCCCTCCGGGATACTGGTCTTCGCGGCAAGGTCGTTCTTGTCAATTTCTGGACCTATTCCTGCATCAACAGCCTTCGGGCATTGCCCTATGTCCGGGCCTGGGCGGACAGATACAAGGACCGGGGTCTGATAACCGTTGGCGCGCATGCGCCGGAGTTCGGTTTCGAGCACGACATCGCAAATGTCCAGCCCGCGACCGACCGCTACGGCGTCCACTATCCGGTCGCTATCGACAATCTGGAACGGCTTTGGCAACGAGGCCTGGCCAGCATTTTATTTGGTGGACGCCAGTGGGCGCGTGCGCTTGCGCATGCTCGGCGAAGGGGACTACGACAAGACCGAGCGGGCCATCCAGCAATTGCTTTCCGAAGCCAACGGCGTTCCCGTGACAGGCGATCTCACCACCGTCATCGGCGAGGGTGCCGAAGCTCCGGCGGACGATGCCGATCTCTTATCGCCCGAAACTTATGTTGGGGACGCGAAAGCGGAGAATTTCGCCTCGCCCGGCGGGCCCGTCGGCGGTTCCGCCAAATCCTATCGCGTGCCGACGACATTGGGGCTCAATCATTGGGGCCTCGTTGGGATCTGGAACGTCGCGGGCGAATTCGCCACGCTGAGCGAGGCGTCCGGCGGCATCCGCTTCCGCTTCCATTCCCGTGATCTGCATATCGTGCTCGCCTCTTCTACGCCAGATCGGCCGGTTCGCTTTCGCATCAAACTTGATGGTGTCGCTCCCGGCGCCGATCACGGCGGCGATGCCGATGCCGACGGCGCGGGCATCGTTCAAGAGCCCCGGCTTTACCAGCTCGTGCGTCAGACAGGGCCGGTGGCCGATCGCACTTTCGAGATCGAATTCTCGGACCCCGGTGTCCGCGCCTATGTCTTCACCTTTGGCTGACTTGGCCGTCGAAGCAGGACTTCGTCGCGGCGCGTCATCCCGCGATACCAAGCAACCGACAGCAGCGCTGATCCGCGTTGATGATCCAAGTGGAGACGTCATCATGACAAACAACGGCGACACCATCGATCAACACCGACGCCGTCTTGTGGGGGCAACGGCTCTCGCGTTGGCCGCTCTTCCGCGGCGAAGTTCTCCGGCAGACGAATTCACCATCGGGTGCCGAATGCGGGCCACGCCCTACCGCAGCAAGCGCCGAAGGTCTTTGCCGACGCGGTCATGGAAGTGACGAAGCCAGTTTGATAGGGCCGAACAAGGAGGGGCTTATGAGACGGATTACGCTGGCTGCAGTTGCAGTTGCCGTTACAGCAGTCGCCGGTGTGGCCACCTACACGCAGTCCGCATCCGGACAATCCAATGGAGACGCCGCACCGATCTACGGAGTTAAAATCCCTGAGGGATATCGTGACTGGCGCTTAATCTCAGTGAAGCGACTGACAGGCAAGCAGCTGACGGGTGCCGGAGGCGAGCTCAGGCAGTTGCGGGCCGAATTGGGCAACGATCTCGCGATCAAGGCCTATCGCGACGGGACCCTGCCATTCCCGGATGGCGCAATCATCGTCGCGCTGCATTGGAATGAAGACTCGTCGGATGCGGACAATAAAGCCTTAGCCGAGGGTTTTCCCGGCCTCGGCCTCGCCTCCACCTTTGCCGGTTCTGCCGTGAACATTCAAATCATGGTCAAGGACTCAAAAAAATACGCCGTATCCGGCGGCTGGGGATTTGCCGACTTCACGAACGGCAAACCGGGCAGTGAAGCGCTGCACGAAAAATGCTTCCCCTGCCACCAGCCTGGCAAAGATCGCGACTTCGTTTTCACTCGCTACGCACCTACACCCTGAACTGAACAGGTCGCCGAACGCTGAGACCTCGGTGAAGATGTGCGAAACCGTCGTCGCCTATACGTTTTGCCCAATCGGAAAGGGCAATATGATGACCACCGTCGTCAAAGCCGCCGCCGTGCAGATCAGCCCGGTGCTCTATCGCTGCCGGGGCACGGTCGATAGGGTTGTGAAGAAAATCCGGGAGCTCGCCGAACAGAGTGTCCAGTTCGCGACGTTCCCCGAGACCGTCATTCCTTATTACCCCTATTTCTCGTTTCTGCAGCCCGCATTTCAAATGGGCAAAGAGCACCTGCGCCTCATTGAGGAGTCGGTCACGGTCCCGTCCGTCGAGACGCACGCGATCGGCGAGGCTGCGCGGTCGGCCAACATGGTCGTGTCGATCGGCGTCAACGACCGTGACGGCGGTTCTGTCTACAATACGCAGCTTCTCTTCGACGCGGACGGCACGCTGATCCAACGCCGCCGCAAGCTTACCCCCACCTACTACGAGCGCATCGTCTGGGGCCAAGGCGATGCGTCAGGCCTGCGCGCCGTCGACAGCGCGCTGGGCGCATCGGGCAGCTCGCCTGCTGGAGCATTTCATGCCGCTGGCACGCTACGCGCTCATCGCCGATGGCGAGCAGATGTATCCCGGATCGATGTACGGCCAGCCGTTCGCGGAAAAGACGGAAGTCAGCATTCGCCAGCACGCTCTTTAACCCGGCTTAGGGGCAAATTCGGTCGAACGCTAGTCGCCTCCTTGACGTCAGCTAAGCGCCGATTCCGGCCGTTCGCAATCCTAGCTTAGGGCCGCTCGATTAGACCCTCAGCCTGCCCTTACAGTGGCAGATAAACGGTCGCCTCTCGATCGAGCTGTATCGGCGAAGGCACCTCGGCGCCCGACACGGGATAGAAGCGTCCGCTAAACTAGCTCAGCACCTCCAACAGGCGCACGGCAGACTTCAGATCTGCCGTGTCGAAGCCCTCAACGAATTGGTCGAACACCGGTCGCAGAACCGCGCGCGCATTTTCGCGCTGCCCCCGATCAGCCAACAACCTCGCGAGGTCAGTCGCGGTCCGCAGTTCCCATGCGCGCGCGCCTGACGACGGCGCGCGCATGTTGTGCGCGCCATCCCGATTGCCGCCGGAGAGAACGTCTCGACCTTCATGGGACTTCGAAGGCCTCATGGCGACGGGAGCGGTGGCCTTTGTCCCGGTGAAAGGACATCCCATGAAGCATCTTGCCCTGTTGTCCGCGGCGATGGTGACTGCATGCCTCATCGCTTCAATTCCGTTCCGCTTCGGGCGCGCCGATGACGCGGCCGTCCCGATCTTTGGCGTCAAAAGTTTCCCCGGATACCGCGACTGGAGGTTGATCTCCGTGGCGCACGAGGAGGGCACCCTCAACGATCTGCGGGCCATCCTGGGCAACGATGTCGCGATCAAGGCCTATCGGGACGGGACGTTTCCGTTTCCGGACGGCACCGTCATTGCGCGGTTGGCCTGGAGCTATGATCCGTCGGAGGAAAACGACAAGGTCTTCGGCCGTCGCCAATCTTTCGTCGCCGGAACGCCCAAAGAAGGGGTTCAGTTCATGGTCAAGGACTCGACGAAATATGCCTCGACCGGCGGCTGGGGTTTCGCTCAGTTCAACGACGGCAGACCGATCGACGAGGCGACGCTCAAAGCGTGCTTCCCCTGCCACGAGCCCGCGAAAGCGCGCGACTTCATCTTTACGCGCTACGCACCTTGAGGGCCGCATTCGCGGAACTCGCAGGATGGCGGCCGCGCTGACGGAACCTTGCACAAGGGACGTCGCATAGCGACGGCTCCTGGCACTTAAGTGACGTTCACGACCACCGGCGCACACCGCAGAGTCGGGGCGCTGGCCGGCATTCCCGCCGACGGGCCAAGAGTCCGGTATGGGGCATAACCGGTCGAACGCCGGGCGCTCGCTCGTAGTCGGCTAAGCGCCGACAGCGGTCATCGCGTTACGGTAATCGATCCGGCGTGCCAGGAGAGCTAGCAGCCCAAATTGGCAGGCTTCGCCGCCGAGCTAGCCAGACGGACCGCGCCGAATATTCTTCGCTGCTAGACCGTCTCCACTCGCGAGCACCGAACGAAGCTTGGCAGCCAATTCGTGGCGGCGGTACGGCTTGCCGAGGATGGGAAGGTCGGCGACCAATATCGCGGCGTCCGGCGACACCCCCGCGGAATAACCAGATCCCAGCAGGATCTTGAGTTCCGGGCGCATATGCCGCGCCCGCATGGCGAGATCGCCCCCGCTGATGCCTTGCGGCATAACCAAATCGGTAAACAGCAGCTCGATCGGCTCGCCAGTTTCAAGGATAGATAGGGCTTCTACCCCGTTCTGTGCTGTGAGGACGCGATAGCCCAAATCCTCCATCATCGCTGTCACGACTTCGAGAACATCCGGATCGTCCTCGACGAGGAGGACCGTTTCCGAGCCCAGCATCGGCTCCCCCGCGAGGGAGCTGCGCCGTTCTCGGCCTGCCGCGACACCTGCCGTTTTCGGCAGATAGATCGTTACGCTCGTCCCGACGCCAACGGTGCTTTGAATATTAACGTAGCCGCCCGATTGCTCAACGAAACCGTAGACTTGACTGAGGCCTAAGCCGGTTCCCCGGCCAACCTCCTTGGTCGTGTAGAAGGGCTCGAAAACCCGCTCGATCCGGTCGGGCGCGATGCCCACCCCGGTATCGACCACCGCCACCAAGACATACTGCCCTGGCGCTGCACTCGCGGGCCCGTTGGTACCATCGAGTTCAATGTTCCGTACCGAAATCGTAAGCTCGCCACCCGCCGGCATCGCGTCGCGCGCGTTGAACGCGAGGTTGAGGATCGAGTTTTCAAATTGGGGCGGGTCGATGCGGCACAGCCACAAATCTGGGTCGCAGGTAATCGTGACCTCAATCGCTTCATCCAAGGCACGGCGCAGCAGGCCTTCGTATTCGCCCATTGCCTGACCCAGGTGAACGATTTCAGGGCGTAGATCCTGCTGTCGCGCGAAGGCGAGAAGCTGCTGCGCCAGGCGCGCGCCTTGCCACGCGGCGCGCTGCGCGGTTTCGATCTGACGCCGCGCTGGTGCATTCGCTTCTGCCCATCGCTCGAGCAGATCGAGATTGCCGGTAACCACCGTCAATAGGTTATTGAAGTCATGCGCAACACCGCCGGTGAGTTGGCCGACCGCTTCCATCTTCTGCGATTGCCGCAAAGCAGCCTGGGCCTTTTCCCGCTCGGCGATCTCTTCTTCGAGCCGCCTGGTGCGTTGAGCAACGCGCTCCTCGAGCGTTTCCGCAAGCCGCCGCACGACCTCCTCGGCTTTCTTTCGCTCGGTGATGTCGACCAGCATATTGACCGCGCCAATCAGGTTGCCCGAAGAATCGTGCAGCGGCGTTGGGTAGGGGACGAACGTGACCCGGGTGCCATCGGGTCGCTCGGCGATCGCTTCAGACCCTCGAACGGGTCGGTGTTCCTTCAGGGCGACGGCCATCGGAGATTCATCATGGGGCATGGGCCTGCCATCCGGCCAGAACAGGCGCGAGCAGATGCACCATTCGTCGGTGCCCAATGCCGGCTGGCGGCCGGCGAATTCAACCGCTGCCTCGTTGTAGAAGGTGACCCGTCCTTTTGCATCGGTCGTGTAGACGGCCGCAGGCAGTGCATTGATCAATTCCCGGATGCGGCGTTCGCGATCCCGCAATTCATCCTCGGCATGCCGCTGGGCGGTGACGTCCCGCATAGCGAGCAAAAGCATGTTTCCCGGATTGCCCGGCAGCACAAATCGGCTGGCGCTGAGTAAGACGATCCGACGTCCGATCCCCGGAAAGGCGTGATCTATCTCAAACGGCTCAAACTCACCCCCCTCCGTCAGCGCCGATTTTAGCAGTTCCTGCAAAGGCGCGCGGTCCAGCGCCCCATTGCCGATCTCGCCGAGCGAAAAGCTTTGCAGGGGTTCACGCGACAAGCCGAACATTGTGTAGAAGGCGCGATTCCCCGTCAGGAAACGGAGTTCGCGGTTGATCACGGCAAGCGGATCCGTGACGGTATTGAGGATTGTCTTGGTGTATTCGCGTTCGTAAACCGCCTGATCGATACTGGCGCGAAATGCGGTCACATTGGCGAAGGTGAGCACGGAGCCGGTGATGCGACCGTCGCTCTGCACATAGGGCGCGACGCGGAGCAGATACGACTTGTCACGGTCACGAAAGTCATACCGAGATGCAGTCTCCGTGGCGATGGCCTGCGCGCACCGCGCTTCCAGCTCTCTAAAGCTCCGGAGCAGCGGCATGTCGGCCGGGGACCCTCCGATATCCGACGGCTCGAATCCAAGCAATTCCGCAGCGGCGCGGTTAAAGCAGGTAACCCTAAACTCCGGCGATACGACGACAATGGGAACATCGACGGCATCGAGGATGCCGATCAAATCGTCGGTGGTCGAACACGCACCTGCGCTATGCCGATGGTCCTGGTCGAAATGGATCCAGCCGTCAGAGCGGATCATGGATGGCACTGTCACCCGTCCGCGGTTCCGGCGTAAAGGCTTCGGCTTCTTTGCAGGACCGACTCTGCCACCGCCGGGAGCGTTTGCCGCAACGCCAGTAGCAACGCCTGGGCCGGGGGCATTTTGAACGGCGCCTGATATCGCGTCAGGAGGCGGTCTTGCAGCACCATCGCCTCGTCCGGTCCGACGGTTTCGCGGAGCGCTTCGGCGACAGCGCTTTCCAGCCGCGCATAGTCCTCAACCGGGATCAAATGCGAGTGACTGTCCCCGAGCCGTGGCAGCATGTGCGTATGGACATCGCCGTTGAAGTTATCCATTAGGAACGAGCAGAAGACCGCGATGTTTTGCTCCCGGCTAACACGATCAAACAAGTCCTCCAGATTCATGCTGGCAGCGACGTCCCCCCGCTCCCACAGGACATTCACCATCTCGCCCCACCAGCGCACGTTGCTGAAACGACCGGCTGAACGGGTCTTCGCGATAATTTCCCCGGCGAGACCAAGGAAAATCGGCCCGTCCGGCATGGTCTGCTGCATGAACCGCGGCAACAGTTCGTCGGCATCGACGATGTTGAGCTGCCCGCTGTTTTGCGCGCCTTCTATATCGACCCCCTCCGCCTCGAGCCGTGGTCTGAAGGCTTCCCAATGCGCCACGGTGGGAACAAGAATGACGCCTTCGCCATTTGCCAAGGCCGCTGCCGCGAACCGGCAGACGACCCGATTAAGAAAGTCCTGGTCCTGATACAGATGGACGATGTGATCCTGCGGGGCGGCGTGTGCTAGAAGCTGATCCCAAGGCTCCGAATGGAGCCCTAGATCCGGAGCAGCGTGCATGTGCGAGTGCCTATCTTCCATAAGGCTTCTCCGATGATTTAAATTGGCCCGAAAGAGGCAGAGACATGCCAGCACCCAGGCGAGTTCTCGGCGCGATCGGCGTATTCCGAGAGGAACATGTCATGTCGGCCCCTGGGGCGATAGCCACAGGGTAGAGTCCAATGCCCCAGCGAAGCCCGATGTCCGCCAAGGGGGGCAAACTTGGCCGTCGGACAGTCGCGCTGATGAGGTCGCCTTAAGGCCACGAAGCCGCCGTTGGCGCGGGTCGCATAAGCCGCATTATGGGAAAGTCGCGCCCTCATTGCTCCGATAGGACACGGGCTAGTTGGCTAATCGCCTCCTGATGTTTCTCGTTCTCGATCTGCGCGAAATTACGGGAAATTCCGAGCAGCATCCGCTCACGTGGCGTCTCGCGATGTGGCGTTTTATCGACAAGCCCTTCGAAGAAATACGTGAGTGACGTATTCATCACCCGCGCGATCTCGTATAGCCGGCCCGCCGAGACGCGATTAATACCGCGCTCGTATTTATGAGCCTGCTGGTACGTGACACCGATCATCTCGGCGAGCTGCTGCTGGCTCCAACCAAGCATGATGCGGCGTTCGCGGATGCGCAGGCCGACGTAGTCGTCCGGGCCGCCCGCCGTCTTCCTCGGTTTTGTCATGATTAGGCACCTCTTCCTGTTACACGACGCGACCACTTGGGCGCTTGTGCAGTGTCCACAAACGCGCAGAACGACCCGTCATCCCAACCGATGTGCAAAAGCCGACCTTGGCACGGCATGACGAGCCGCACTCACGAGCGTGTGCACTGCACCAAGCCCGTCGACAGTGGTCAATCCTCCGCAATGGCCGAAAAGGGGAATAGCCGGTCGTTCGCGGGGCGCTCGTTCAAGGTCGGCTGGGCGCCGATTTCGGACATTCGTATCGGACGATCGAGTGGCGCCCGAGCGACTTGTACCTCAGGGAGAAGCCTTCAACCCCTTGGTAGTGTCTCATGCGCCGCTTCACCCGACTCACCAACGCTTTCAGCAAGAAGATCGAAAACCACGCGCACATGGTCGCGCTCTATACGCTCTGGTACAACTTCGTGCGCATCCACAAGACGCTGCGGGTAACGCCAGCGATGGCCGCAGGGGTCGAAACCCGGTTGTGGTCAATGGAAGACGTAGCGAAGCTCTGCGAGCCACAGGCACCAGCAAAGCGTGGCACCTACAAGCCGCGCGCGCCGAAGGCTGCTTAATGCCAAACTTCATCTGGCTTGCCGGCTTGACCCTTGGTTTATTTTTGACCCTTATAGGCTGCGGCTTTTGGCTTTTCCCCCATCATTATTTGGATGGTCTCGCCTTGTTTTTTGGCGTGCCCGGCATGGTATTGCTGGTCGGCGCTTATCTGGGTCGGCCCTAATTGGCACGCTCAATTTCAAACTGAGACACTACCAACCCCTTTGACAACCCAGTAGAAGTGTCACGATGATGTTTTGCTCGGCCGGATAGAAGTTTGGCACCGCTGGCGAGCCAGGACGGCTCCCATAAACGACAGAATGCCGACCTAATCGCCCAGAGGGAAATCAACCCTTAGATCGGTGAGGCAAGCGAACGGAGGCGACATGTTCGATGCGATCGTGGTGGGAGCGCGCTGCGGCGGTTCGCCGACGGCGATGCTTTTAGCGCGACATGGTTATCGGGTGCTGCTGGTCGACCGAGCAAGCTTCCCCAGCGATACCATCTCCACGCACTGGATCTGGCCGCCGGGGATCGCATGCCTGAAGCGCTGGGGGCTGCTCGATCGCGTTTTTGCGACAAATTGTCCGCCGATCCGTACCATGGGTTTGGACCTAGGCGACTTCCAACTGATCGGCGACCTACCGCCGATCGACGGGGTGGCGGAAATGTGCGTGCCGCGCCGAACGGTGCTCGACAAGCTGCTGCTCGACGCCGCGGCAGAAGCCGGTGCGGAGGTCAGGGAAGGCTTCTCGGTGACTGGCCTGACCTCGTCCGACGGCCGGGTGACCGGCATCCGCGGTCACCGGCGGGGCGGACCGGAAGTCGAGGAACAAGCGCGGATCGTGATCGGCGCAGACGGGCGAAATTCGCTGGTCGCCAAGACGGTCGGCGCCGACGAATACAACGTCCGACCGCCGCTCAGCTGCGGCTATTACGCCTATTGGAGCGATGTACCGTCACACTTGCCGGCGGTGCATCCGCGCCCGAGACGGACGATCATCAGTTTTCCGACCAACGACGGGTTGACGATCACCTACGTTGCGTGTCCGCGCGACGAGTTCCGGGCGATCCGCTCCGACCTCGACCGGCATATTGCCAACGGTATCGCGATGGTTGCCGATCTTGCGGAGCCATTCAGCCACGCAAGACGGGTCGAGCAGGTCAAAGGGTTGGGCACCATTCCGAACTTCTTTCGCAAGCCCCGCGGGGAGGGCTGGGCGCTGGTCGGCGACGCGGGCTATCACAAGGACCCGATCCTCGCACAGGGAATTTCGGATGCGTTCCGCTCGGCACAATGGCTCGCCGACGCGGTTCATGCTGGTCTTTCAGGCTCGCGGCCGCTGAGCGAAGCGCTTGCGGCGTACCAACGCGTCCGCGATGAACATTTGGCACCGATGTACGATTTCAACTGCGGCCAGGCGAGCCTGCAGCCTCCGCCACCCGAGATGTTGGCGCTCTTCGGCGCACTGCGCTCCAACCCGGTCGAGAGAAACCGCTTTTTCGGGACGCTCGGCGGCACGGTCTCGATTCCGGAGTATTACGCGCCAGAGAATTTGCGGCGGATCGTTGGAACAGCACTTTAGCGGTGCGAGCTAAACGCCGAGTAAGGCAACCATAGAGACGTAACTGGTGTCCGGGAAGGTCCGGAACGGGGCAACTTCAGCCGAATGGCGCTCGTTGGCCAGCCGGCCGTTCAGCGCCGATTTCCGCCGTTCGGCGGACCGCGCCGGAACCGCCGAGTTCGACCCAAAGCGGTATTCGATCCATGGGACGGATTGGCAGACTGCTGCAATCAGCGGAAGTGTCTCGGCGTGATCCGATCACTTTACGGCGCAGACGAAGTCGTCTGTCTGTTGGGGCACGAAGCGTCGCGCATTTTCTGGCGGGCATCCTTCAGCGGCTTTGCAAAGGTGTGCAATTCAGCGATGAAAAGTCTGGCGATTGCATTTGGCGTCCGATTTTTCAGGGTGATGATCTCTGTCGGTGGCGCCTTCATAGATAACTTGACTGGCAATATTTTGACGCGCAGCCACCCGGCACCGAAATGCAATGCCGAGCCTGGCAGGAAGGTGAGAAATCGCCCCATTTCGACCAAGCGCGTGCGGACCGCCATGGAATCGGAAACAACCTGCGCCGTCGGTAGCGTTAGACCAGCAGAACGGAAACCATCGGCGATCAGCGCACTGGCGACATTGTCTAATTCTGGCAGGGCCCAGGGTTCGCCCAGCAAGTCCTTGAGATCGATTTTGCGACGACGCGATAATGGATTATTGGGTCCAGCAATCACCAATAGAGGTTCATCGAACAAGGCTTCCGATTCCAAGTCCTCGATGTAAATCGCGCTCGATGTTCGCAAAATCGCGAGATCAAGCCGACGCTCACGCAGCATACTACACAAGGTTGGAGGGTCGGCTTCGGTAACGTGGAATTCAATCCGCGGATATAGGTCAGCGAGGCGCGCGATTACGGCAGGGATGAGCCCGTCGATGAACGGCCCAGCGCCGCCAATTCGCAATTCTCCCACCGTCGGATCTGAGAGGAATGCGATCTCTTGCATTCCCTGACGGAGATCGTCGAATACTGCGGTACCGCAATTAAGCAATGCGCGGCCATAGACAGTTGCATCGACACCTTTCGCGGTCCGATCAAGCAGGCGGACGCCGAGCGCCAGCTCCAGGTCAGCGATTGTCTTCGACACGACGGGTTGAGAGATGGCCAGCCGCTTCGCCGCGCGCCCCATGCTTCCAGACTCGACCACCGCAAGCAGGATATGCAGGTCGCGCAATTTGATGCGGCGTTCGACGCCGTCGGTCCACTGTATGGTATTTCCCCATAGCTGAACGGCTATGGGTCTATCGGATATTGGAACTACCCGCAATTGCTTGCCCACCATAAACTTGTACGAGTGGTAGACTGAAGGCGCCCCTCCCCTGGCGATCACCTCCCTGTATGAGAGGCGACGACGAACGAGGAGCTCGAATCAATGACCAGCAAAGAAGCCGCTCTGTCCCAAGTCTGGTACCGCTCGCTCAACGCACCGCAGTGGAAGACGCTGATCGCGGCGAATCTCGGCTGGACGTTCGACGGTTTTGAGTTGTTTGCGCTGTTGCTCACCGTCGGCTTCGCCTTGCGCCAATTGCTCGACGCGGCGCAATACGCGGCTATTCCCCGCTACGCCGGTTATATCGTTGCCTCCACCGTCTTTGGCTGGGCGATTGGTGGGGTGATCGGCGGGATCATCGCTGATTACATTGGCCGCAAGCGGACGATGATGTTGGCGATCTTCGCCTACTCACTCACGACAGGGTTGAGTGCGCTCGCTTGGAACTGGGAGGCTTTTGCGATCCTCCGCTTTTTTGTCGGCGTCGCGATCGGCTCGGAATGGGTAACCGGGGCTTCGATTGTTTCGGAGCTGTGGCCGGATCATTCGCGCGGCAAGGGAGGTGGCCTATTGCAATGCGGTGCCGCCCTTGGCGGTATTTGCGCTTCTGGCGTCTGGCTGGTGATTGGCGGTACCGGACCCAACGCCTGGCGGTGGATGTACCTGGTTGGCGTGTTGCCGGCTCTGGCGACGCTGTGGATCCGGCGTGGCATCCCGGAGTCGTCACGATGGGAGCGATCAAACGAGCGCCGCGCCGAAGCTCGTGACCTGCGCCGTCGTGGCGCCAAATTGGTCGGCGAACACGCAGCGCTGATGCGCTTCACCCTGGTTGATCTGTTTGCCGACCGTACGGTTCGACGACCGCTGATCTGCTCGTTTTTGATGATGTTGTCGGTAACATTCGCCTTTTGGGGTGTTGGCACCTTTATCCCGACCTACGTCGGCTCGATCGCCGCTAAAGCCGGTCTCCCGGCAGCAGAATGGTCGGGCCTGGCCGGTCTCGTCTCCACCGTGTGCGGGGTGGCCGGGTCTGTCAGCCTAGGTTTTCTCGCCGACGCCATTGGCCGCAAGACGGTGGCGATGCTGTTCTATTTGGCGTGCTTGATCCTGACCCCGGTAGTCTATCTTTGGGCCCAGGAGATCCACGTCCTGTTGTTCTGTGTTGGCGTGTTCGGCTTTTTCACCCTCGGGATCTGGTCCTGGGCGCCGATATGGCTTCCCGAGCTGTTCCCGACCCGGATGCGCGGTACCGCGATTGCGTTTATCTTCAATGCGCCGCGGTTCATCTCAAGTGCGGGCCCGCTGATTGCCGGTACCCTGATCGTCGCGCTTGGAGGTTATGGGCCAGGAGCGACGCTCGTCGGATTGTTCTATCTCCTGGGGTTCCTCGCCGCCCCGTTCCTGCCCGAGACCAGAGGCAAGCCGTTGCCCGAGTCGGTAGAGGTTCAGCGCGCCAGCGCAACCATCAGACACGCAGCGCAGCTGGGCTGATTGGAGTCTTTTTCCATGCCGAATTTAATACAAGACATTGTTTTGGGCCGTCACTCTTAAACGGACGTTCTCGACCTTCCTGCGCGAGGGCAGCTAAGGGGCATGACCTGCCATTGGACGCGCCGCGCAAAATGGCCGCTTCTGCCCCCAAAGCGGCCAAATGTGTGCGAACCTCTGGGAATTCTGCTTCAGTGCCACCCATCGGGGCGCCAGACGGCGGCTCTAACAGGACCGCGCCGGCTGCCCGGCCAAGGTGGTATCGAGCCGGTGGCACCGCGGCTCGCGGCGATGGTCAAGTTCTTTCTCCCGGTGCAACCTCGGTCCGCGGTCGCAGAGTCCCCTAGCACCAATGCGCCGACGAGCAATCGCGGCCGCCTGCTCCGGGCGTCGCAGTCGGCGGCGTCGAAACAGGGACCCGCTTCTCGTCAAGAGCGGAAGCGGTGGCGATTGGCACGCAACCACTGCTGCGCCGGACCGAAGTCGGCCGCTGCCGACATCGTAAAGGGCGATCGCGTCGCCTTCGGCCCAACCAGCGCATCGCCTCGATATAGTCCCTCCGTATGCCAACCGATTCGGGGTTATTTTGGTATGCCGCCCGCAGCAGGGTCGGGTTTTGGCGCTTCTAGACAATTAATCATCCGATAGACCCCATCGCGCTGTATGAGTGTCGTAAAATCTGCGGTGCCTCAGACCTGCGACGAGCAGCGATCGTGTCTCACGAATTGTCCTCCCCCACCCCAGGTAGCCAGTGCACCGGCGAAGGTGGGACCATCTTCGATCAGGCCGTCAAAATGCTCGAGCATCAAAAGGCGTGGATCAACTGGGCTGACCCATATGAGATAGCGGGAAAGACCGCGGCGGCCGCCGCCGCTATCATGACGATGGGCCCGATATCCCACTACATGGACAGGCTACTGAAATTATTTTTGTCCGCAGGAGAAAAAGGAAACCGTTGGGACTACAGAACCCTGGAGCTCGAATACGTTAGATTACGGGACGCAATTTTAGTAGATTGCACTAAATTTATTGTGCATGCCAAAGACAAGGCTGAAATAGGACGAGGATGGGAGTTATATAAAGAAACGATCGCTATGTGCGATATAATAAGCTTCATTGTAATTTATAAACCCTGCTGTCGTTTGAGCCAAATGACTTGGCTTATTCCGGCTGTGGCTATGGGCGTGCCAGCTCTCCCACTGATTTGTTATGCCGCGGAAGAATTAGCAGATTTGATGAACAACCCGCTCGAACCGTTCAAGGCGGATTGCACGCCCGTCGGCAACAGCTGGTTGCATAGGTTGGGTATCTACCTTCTGCACCAGTGCGCGGCGCAGCGTCTTCCACCTGATCCGGCGCTCATTCGTCTGATGTCACTCGTAACACCGCCCCCGTCTGCCAGTGTCAAGAGCGGAAAGGCGACTCGATATTCTGATTATCTGGCAAATCCGAGCCCGGTTCATTATTTGCACGAGACGCCCCCCGCTCAGGCCGTAGGAACGGCGCTCGCACTAGAGCTGCTCGGCGAATTCGACGCAAATCGACAAGGAGAACATTTCCGACGAGTAGAACGCGCGGCAGCGTACGACGCAGGATCTATGCTAAATGGCCGGCCACCCTCGGTCAAAAGTATCCAGCAAGCCTCGGGGCTGTCTTGGGCTGACACGAAGGTTCTGGTGCGTAGACCATTATTTAGACGTTTGGTCTTTGAGTACCAATGTCGCTTTCTCCTCGCCGAGATGCACCCCGACTGCCCAGAGTGCAAGGCGCTTGCACCGTCGCTGAGGCAGTCCAAGGAAGGGGATTCACCGATACGATCTTCGGGGTCTTCATGGTGATTTAACCTTGCAGACTCGGCAGAGCACAGATCGCGCACGATCTTCGCCCCACGTAGTCCCTGTGGAGCGATTGGCATGCGACCGGACACAAGTGGAAAACTTGCATACGCCATAGCGGAGCTTCCTGAACTCGTTTCGCTCGGCCGAAGTCACCTCTATGAGGAGATCCGTGCCGGCCGCCTGCGGACAGTCAAAGCCGGCCGTCGCACTCTGGTACTGGCGGAAGATCTACGGGCGTGGCTCCTCTCGCTCGACAGCGCTGCAGACGGCCCTCCTCAATCGGCAGCGTTAACCCCGAACCACGGCTGACGGTTCGCGATTGGGGATCGCGGTTAATTGAGATGCCTCGCCGCCTAGCTGATCAGGTACGGTCCGTTCGACGGAAGCGCCGCTACAACGTTCGCCTAATTAAAGCCACCTGGCCCTACTCCGTGCATGAGATCGCCGAGTTACTAGGCGTCCACAAAAACGCGGTGCTGCGGTGGTTGAGGGAAGGTTTGTCGGCAAATCGGGATCGCCGCCCCTTCTTAATCCGGGGAGATGAGCTCGCACGCTTCTTGAGAGCACGGCAGGCAGATAAGCGGCAGAAATGCACAGTCACCCAATTCTACTGCTTCAAGTGCCGTGCCCCACGCGAAGTCTACCTAAGCATCGTCGATGTGGTGATTGAGACTCCGTCCAGACTGAGGCTCAAAGCGCTCTGCTCGGTTTGCAGCACGTTGGTTAACAAGGTCCAGCGCGTCCGCGATCTGGAGAAAATCCGTTCTCAGTTCAACGTCCAAGAACTGGAAGGGGAACACTTATTGGGCTCTGCCCATCCCAGCCTTAACAGTGACTCAGGCAACCTGAGGTGAGCATGCACAAAACCAACCCGAGCAACGATCGCATGAAGCGCGAGTATCTGATCTATTTGAAGGATGCACGGCAGCGGTCGCGGGCCACGGTAGAACAGGTTCGGCACGCCATCGATCGCCTTGAAGCTTACACCGGGGCAAAGGACTTCGGCACGTTCAATAAAGAACAGGCGCGTGGATTCAAGCGAGCTCTGGTCGCCACGAAAGGACAGCGTACCGGCAGGCCAATCAGCACCACGACAGCCCATCATGTCTTGCAGGCGCTCAAGGAGTTTTTGGCATGGCTGCAAGGTAGACCGGGTTATAGGCGCCGCATAAACATCGCTGATATTGCGTACTTGAGTCTGACTGCGAACGAGGAGCGGGCGGCGCGGGCGAGTAGTCCGAAATCCTACGCTACCTTTGACCAATACCGATCAGCATTGTTTGCGATGCCGACAGACAATGAGAGCGAGCGCCGCGATCAGGCCCTATTCGCGCTCTTGCTACTCACGGGAATGCGCGATGCTGCGGCGGTCAGCCTGAAGGTGAAGCACATCTCGATTGAGCGGAGGCGCGTCTTTCAAGATCCGCGCGAGGTCCGCACCAAGTTCGCCAAGGCGATTGAGACCTTCTTCTTCCCGGTGGGCGAGGACGTTGCCACGGTTGTCGTTGACTGGGTCACCTACCTGACGACGGTAAAGCTCTTCGGCCCCAACGATCCGCTTTTCCCAAAGGCGGCGGTCGGGCACGACCGCCATCTCAGCTTCACTGCCCGAGGTCTGACCCGTGATCACTGGGCGAATGCCTCGCCCGTCCGCCAGGTTTTCCGAACCGCGTTTGAGCGGATCGGCTTGCCGTATGTGAAACCGCATACGGTACGCGATACCCTCACCCAGTTTGCGTACAAACTTCAGCTCAACCCGGAACAGTTGAAGGCCTGGAGCCAAAACATGGGCCACGACAGCGTGCTGACCACGATTGGCAGTTATGGCCCGGTTTCAACGGAAAGGCAGGCCGAGATCATAAGTGCACTCGGCCAATCAAGCACCGATACCGGCGACCTATCGACGGAAATCGCCGAAAAGGTGGCCGCGTTGCTAAAGGGGGGCTAGGCCACATGTTCATTCGAGGGCACCCGACATGACCAGCGGGATATCCTCAAGCTGGTCGATCAGGCCGCTACCCTCAGGTCACTGAGAACGTCGCCTCAAAGGAGCCGCGTCCAGGGTTATCCAGCAACATCTTTTTGGGAAAATTTTGGGAAAGACTTTCTCGGTATCATTGAAATTGTTGATTTGATTGGCGTCCCCTACCGGATTCGAACCGGTGTTGCCGCCGTGAGAGGGCGGTGTCCTAGGCCTCTAGACGAAGGGGACAAGAGGCAGGCGCGTTAGATAGCTTCTGGTGCGCCGTGGATCAAGCGTTGGTCAGGCACCGCGCCGCTATTCGCGGAAATTGAGGTATTGCAGCGGCTGCTCGATCTTGAGGCCGCGCATAACGGTGATCGCCGCCTGCAGGTCGTCGCGCTTCTTGGCCGACACGCGCAGCTCGCTGCCCTGGATCGCGACCTGCACCTTCAATTTGCTGTCCTTGATCTCGCGCACCAGACGGCGGGCAAGATCGGAATCGACTCCCTGGCGGAGCATCACCGACTGGCGGATCGTGTTGCCGCTCGCCTTTTCAGGTGTTTTGAAGTCGAGCGCCGCGGGATCGACTTTGCGGCGCGTCAGATGCACCTTGAGGAGCTCATGCATCTGCTTGAGCTTGAGGTCGTCGTCGGCGACGAGGCTGATCGCTCCCTCCTCACGCTTGATCTCGCACTTGCTGCCCTTGAAATCGAAACGCGTGGTGATCTCGCGGTCGATGCCGGCGACAGCGTTGTCGACTTCGGCGAGATCGATGCGGGAGACGACATCAAAGCTGGGCATGGGTGCGCTCTCAGGAATCGGGTTTGGGGCTGCGATATAATGCGGGCGTCGTGAATATTACAGCCCGGCGGCAAAAGCGCGCGCCGTCGCCTCAAGCGCGACGGCGGCCGGAATCGGCGGCGCCCAGCCGAGCACCGAGCGAGTCGCGTGGTCATCGACCTGCAACGATCCGGTGAGCCGTTGGAGGCGCAGGCCGATGCCGGGGAACGGCCTGAACGCCGCGAACAGCGCGGCCGGCACGGGGAAGAGCCGCGCCGTGCGGCCGAACCCGGTGGCGAGAGCGCCGATCAGCTCGGGGGTGGAAAAATCCAGGTCGTCGCGTGCCAGCAGGGTCATCCCCGCAGCGGCTGGATGGGTCGCGGCGACGGCGAGCAGATCGACAAGATTGTCACGGAAAATCAGGCTGCGACGGTTGTCGACCGCGGCGAAGGGCAGCGGCCACCCGCTCGCCGCAAGACGGATCAACGCCGCGAAATTAGCCCGGACGCCCGGTCCGTAAACCAGCGGCGGGCGAACGATGACCAATTCGATCCCGGCAGCTTGCGCGGCGGTCAGCGCCGCGCGCTCACCCGCTAGTTTGGCGCGGCCGTAGGCGTCCTCCGGACGCGGCTCGTCGTCAGGGCGGAACGGCCGACCGCGCGCGGTTGCCTCGCCCATCGCCTTGATCGAGCTGACCAGCACCAACCGCCGTGCTCCGGCGAGGCCCATCGCGCGGACGATCGCCGCGACGGCGTCCGGCTCGGCGGCAAACCCTATTGGATCGGGCCCGACATGCGCGCGTTGCGCGAGGTGGATAACGATCTCGACGCCGCGCAGAGCGGGTGACCAGTCGGTCGTGGGGCCGATATCGCCGAGGACAAGGTGTTCGACGCCGTCTGCCGGCGCGTCGCGTCGCAAACCCGCGACAACCGAATGGCCACGCGCGGCCAGCGCCGGACACAGGCCCGTCCCAATAAACCCTCCCGCGCCGGTAACGAGAATGCGCGCCACGACCCTTGGCTTCCCCTTGCCCGGGCTTGACCCGGCCATCCACGTCTTCTACCCAGCATCAGCAATAAAGACGTAGACCCCTGGGTCAAGCCCGGGGAGGGGGACTCAGTGGTTTATTGGCCTACTCCACCCTTGCCGCCTGATTGAGTCGCCAGGTGGCAGAGACGCACCCTCAGCCCAAACTGCTCTTTCTCGTTACCGAGGATTGGTATTTCTGCTCGCACCGGCTGCCGGTGGCGCGGGCGGCGCGTAACGCTGGGTTTGCGGTCAGCGTCGCGACGCGGGTGCGCGACCATGGCGCTGCGATCCGCGCCGAGGGCTTTGCGCTTCACGCTCTCGGCTGGAAGCGGCGCGGCGATGGGCTCTTTGGCCATCTGCGCGCGCTGGTGGAGATCGTCCGCCTCTACCGCCATGAGCGGCCCGACCTCGTCTACCACGTGGCGCTGAAGCCGGTGCTGTTTGGCGGAATCGCGGCGCGGCTCGCCGGTCTCCGCCTAGGAGGCGTGGTATCGGCGGTGATGGGGCTGGGGATCGAGTTCACCGGCGGCGCGGGCTGGCGCCAGCACGCACTCGGCTGGGGGTTGCGCTTGGCGGCAGGCACGGGGCGCATCGTCGTGCAGAATCCTGAGAACCGGGCGGCGCTTGCCGGCTTTGGGATCGATCCCGGCCGCATCGCGCTGATCCCCGGCTCGGGCGTCGATACCGAGCATTTCGCGGCGCTGCCCGATCCGCCCGGCCCGCCGCTGGCCGTCGCGATGGTCGGCCGGATGCTGCGCAGCAAGGGCGTGCTCGATGCCGTTGCGGCCGTGCGGAAGTTGCGCGCCGAGGGGCGGGCGGTCGAACTGGTGCTTGCCGGCGCGGCTGATCCCGACAGCCGCGATTCGCTGAGCAACAGTGAGCTCGCCGCGCTGGCGCGCGAGCCGGGCGTCAAATGGCTCGGCCATGTCGACGATGTGCGGGAGGTGTGGCGGCGCGCGGCGATCGCGCTGTTGCCGTCCAGCTATGGCGAGGGTGTGCCCAAGGCGCTGCTCGAGGCGGCGTCTTGTGCGCGGCCGATCATCGCCAGCGACATGCCGGGTTGTCGTGATGTCGTCATCCCCGGCGAGACCGGGCTTCTCATTTCAGTGCACGATGTCGATGCGCTGGCGGCGGCGATCACGCGACTCGCCGGCGATCCGGAGTTGCGCCGGCAAATGGGGGAGAAGGGCCGGCAGCGCGCCGTCGGCGAATTCAGCGAGGCGACGATCGCACGGCAGACCGTGGCGCTGCTACGCTCAATGATGGATGGGGAGAGTGGGGGACGATGATCCGGTTGTGGCTGTTTATTGCCGGTGTTGGGGGAGCGGCGTCGGTTCTTGCTGGCGCGGCGGCCGCGCATCTTGGCGATGATCCGGATGTGCACACGCTTCTCACCAATGCAGCGCTTTACGGGATGATCCACGCGGCGGCGCTGCTGGCGCTCATCGGCGTCGCCCAAGGGCGCGAGCCGCGGCGCGGCGCGGCGTCGTTCGCCGGATGGTGCTTCGCGGTGGGGATCGTACTCTTCAGCCTGGGCCAGATCGCGCATGCCGCGACTGGCCTCCGGCAATTCAGCTTTGTCGTGCCGTTTGGCGGCACGGCGTTCATTCTCGGCTGGGTATCGATCGCGATTCTTGCCTTCCGCCGGCGTTGAACGTGTAAGACTGCGGCTGCAGAGTTCCGCGAGTTTCCATGACCACGTTGCTCTACACCCACCCGTCGTGCCTTCAGCACGACCCCGGCCAATACCACCCGGAAGCGCCGGCGCGGCTGCAATTCGTGCTGGATGCGCTGGCCGCGCCGGATTTCGCGGCGCTGGAACGCCGCGAAGCGCCTCAGGCGACGATCGGGGATTTGACGCGCGTCCATCCGCCGCGCTTTGTCGAGCGGCTTCTGGCGGCGGTCCCCTCGGCTGGCCATGTCGCAATCGACGCCGATACGGTGATGTCGCCGCAATCGGGCGAGGCGGCGTTGCGCGCCGCCGGCGCGGTCGCCGCGGCGGTCGATGCGGTGATCGCCGGCGAGGCCGACAACGCTTTTTGCGCGGTGCGCCCGCCCGGCCATCATGCCTGCCCGAGCCGGGCGATGGGGTTCTGTCTGTTCAACAATGTCGCTGTTGGCGCATTGCGGGCGCGACAGGTGCATGGCCTCGCGCGCGTCGCGGTCGTCGATTTCGATGTCCATCACGGCAACGGCACGCAGGATTGTTTTTGGGACGATGGCAGCCTGTTTTACGGCTCGACGCATCAATCGCCGTTCTATCCGGGTACCGGCGCCGCGGGTGAGACCGGGGCGGCCGGCAATATCGTCAATGTGCCGCTGCCAGCGATGTCGGGGTCGCAGGCGTTCCGGCTCGGTATGACTCGCGTACTGCTGCCGGCGCTCGACGCGTTCGCGCCGGAATTGCTGATGATCTCCGCCGGGTTCGACGCGCATCGCAGCGACCCGCTGGCTCAATTGCTGCTCGACGTGGCGGATTACGCTTGGATCACCGAGCAGCTTTTGGAGATTGCGCGGCGTCATGCTGGCGGACGGGTGGTGTCGACCCTTGAGGGCGGGTATGATCTACAAGCGCTCGGCGCGAGCGCTGCCGCCCATGTCCGCGTGCTGCTGTCCGTATAATATCTGGGATCGGAATGAGCGAAGCAACGCTGCCCGACGATATTGCGGCGATGAGTTTCGAGGACGCGCTCGCCGAACTCGAAGGCATCGTACGCCGGCTCGAAAGCGGCCAGGTCAAGCTCGACGATGCCATCCAGTCCTATGAGCGCGGCGCGCAACTGAAGCGGCATTGCGAGAAAAAATTGAACGAGGCGCAGCAACGGGTCGACCGCATCGTCATCGCACCGGACGGCGGCGTGACGGTAGAACCAGCAAAGCTCGATTAAGGGGGCGGGGAACGCATTTTGACTGAGAGCCTGTGGTCCGACACCGCCAGTGTTGACGAGGCGACGGCGGTCACGCTGGAACTTACCGATTCTGTCATTGATGGGCTGTTGCGGCCGCCGCCCGGTCTCGAAGCGCGTGTCTACGAGGCGATGCGCTATTCGGCGCTCGCGCCCGGCAAGCGGCTGCGCCCGCTTCTGGTGCTGGCGAGCTCGCGCCTGTTTGGCGTCGCCCGCGGCAGCGCCTTGCAGGTCGCTGCGGCGCTCGAGATGGTGCACGCCTATTCGCTGATCCATGACGACCTCCCGGCGATGGACAATAGCGACCTGCGGCGCGGACGGCCGACCTGCCACAAGGCGTTCGACGAGGCGACGGCGGTGCTCGCCGGCGACGGGTTGCTGACGATGGCGTTCGAGGTACTGTCGCACCCCGACACCCACGGCAGCCCGTCGGTGCGCTGCGAGCTGGTGGCGGCGCTGGCGGCCGCTGCGGGCGGCGCCGGCATGGTCGGTGGCCAGATGATCGACCTGATCGCCGAAAAACAGCCGCTCGACATGGGCGCGATCACCCGGCTGCAGCGGATGAAAACCGGCGCGCTGATCGCCTTTGCCTGCGAGGCGGGGGCGATCCTCGCTCGGGCGCCGCACGAGGTTCGCCTGGCCCTCAGGGGCTATGCGCACGACCTTGGGCTTGCCTTTCAGATCGCTGATGATCTACTGGACGTAGAAGGCTCGGCGGAGGAGACGGGGAAGCCCGTCGGCGCCGACGCTGCGGCTGGAAAAGCCACGTTTGTCTCGATACTTGGCGTTGAGCGCGCGCGCGCTCAAGCCGAGTTGCTGGTCGGTCAGGCGGTGGCCCATCTTGATTTGTTTGAGCAAAGAGCGGAACTTTTACGACAGGTGGCGCGATTTGTTATCGACCGCCGGACGTGAGGAGCAGTAGCGAGTGGAACAAAAGCAGAGCGCCCGTATTTCGAACCGGACCCCGCTGTTGGATCAGATCGTGGTTCCGGCCGATCTGCGGAAGTTCCCCGAGTCGGATCTTCGCCAGATCGCCGACGAGTTGCGCAACGAGCTGATCGACGCCGTGTCGATCACCGGTGGGCATTTCGGCGCCGGGCTGGGCGTGGTCGAGCTCACCGTGGCGCTGCACTACGTCTTCAACACCCCGGATGACAAGCTGATCTGGGATGTCGGCCACCAGGCCTATCCGCACAAGATTCTCACTGGGCGGCGCGACCGCATCCGCACGATCCGCCAGGGCGGCGGACTCAGCGGCTTTACCAAGCGCTCGGAGAGCGAATACGACCCGTTTGGCGCGGCGCACAGCTCGACCTCGATCTCGGCCGGGCTCGGCATGGCGGTGGCGCGCGACTTCAAGGGCGACAAGCGCGATGTGATCGCGGTGATCGGCGACGGCGCGATGAGCGCCGGTATGGCCTATGAGGCGATGAACAATGCCGGGTCGATGGATGCTCGGCTCGTGGTCATCCTCAACGACAACGACATGTCGATCGCCCCGCCGGTCGGCGCGTTATCGTTCTATCTGTCGCGGCTTTTGTCGTCGAAGTCGTTCCGCTCGTTGCGTCATCTGGCCAGCGACATCGGGCGCTTCCTGCCGAAGCGGCTGGAAATCGCGGCGCGTCGCGCCGAGGAGCTGGCGCGCAGCTTTGTGACCGGCGGCACCCTTTTCGAGGAGATGGGCTTTTATTACGTCGGCCCGATCGATGGCCACAACATGGACCATCTCGTGCCGGTTCTCAAAAACGTGCGCGACGCCAAGGACACCGGGCCGGTCTTGATCCATGTCGTGACCGAGAAGGGGCACGGCTACGAACCGGCGGAAAATTCCGACGACAAGTGGCATTCGGTGTCGAAGTTCGAGGTGGTCAGCGGCGCGCAGGCGAAGTCGACCTCGAAGGCGCCGTCCTACACCAGCGTCTTCGCCAAGCAGCTGATCAAGGAAGCCGAGAAGGACGACACGATCGTCGCGATCACCGCTGCGATGCCGTCGGGCACCGGGCTCAACCTGTTCGGCGACAAATTCCCCAAGCGCACCTTTGATGTCGGCATCGCCGAGCAGCATGCGGTGACCTTTGCCGCCGGCCTCGCGACCCAGGGCATGAAGCCGTTTGCCGCGATCTATTCGACCTTCCTGCAGCGCGGCTACGACCAGGTCGTGCACGATGTCGCGATCCAGAAGCTGCCGGTGCGCTTTGCGCTCGACCGCGCCGGGCTCGTCGGCAATGACGGCCAGACCCATGCCGGCTCGTTCGATATCGGCTATCTCGGCGCGCTGCCGGGGTTTGTGCTGATGGCGGCGGCCGACGAGGCCGAGCTGGTGCACATGGTGTCGACCCAGGTCGCGATCGACGATGGCCCCTCGGCGCTGCGCTTCCCGCGCGGCGACGGTGTTGGCGTCGAGATGCCGGCAGAAGGCCAGCCGCTGGAGATCGGCCGCGGCCGCATCGTCCGCGAGGGCACGACGATCGCGCTGCTGTCTTACGGCGCGCGTTTGCAGGAGTGTTTGAAGGCGGCGCAGGAGCTCGGCACTTTCGGGCTGTCGACGACGGTCGCCGATGCGCGTTTCGCGAAGCCGCTCGACACCGATCTCATCAACCGCCTGGTGCGCGAGCACGAGGTCGTCATCACCATCGAGGAAGGCGCCATCGGCGGTTTTGGCAGCTTTGTACTGCAATATTTGGCGCAAAGCGGGCAGCTCGACCACGGCCTCAAGATCCGCTCGATGTGCCTGCCCGACATCTTTATCGAACACGATTCGCAGGGCGGGCAGTACGAGGTCGCCGGGCTCAACGCCAAGCACATCGTCGCAACCGCGCTCGCCGCGCTGGGCCGCGAAGTGGTCGAGGCTCCGGCGCGCGCGTAACGTCGCGAATCTGAAACTCCACCCCCATCCCGACCTTCCCCCATCGAGGGGGAAGGGCTGTGCTTGCGCGCCGGCAATGGTTTCCCTCCCCTTGGATGGGGGAGGGTTGGAGTGAGGGTGATGCCCTCGAAGCGCCGCGCGGACCAGCTGCTCGTTGATCGCGGGCTCGCCGAAAGCCGCGCCAAGGCGCAGGCGCTGATCCTCGCCGGCGTGGTGTTTGCCGGCGAGCGGCGCATCGACAAGGCCGGCGAGACTGTTGCCGATGAAACGGCCATCGAGGTGCGCGGCCGCGATCACCCCTGGGTGTCGCGCGGCGGCGTCAAGCTCGCGCATGCGCTCGAGCATTTCGCGATCGATGTGAGTGGGTTGGTCGCGCTGGATATCGGCGCGTCGACCGGCGGGTTTGTCGATGTGCTGCTGACGAACGGCGCGGCGCGCGTGCACGCGGTCGATGTCGGGCGCGGACAGCTGGCCTGGAAGCTGCGGCAAGATCCGCACGTCGTCGTGCATGACGGGGTCAACGCGCGATATCTGACCGCCGACAAGATTGGCGAGGCGGTCGACATCGTGACCTGTGACGCGAGCTTTATCGGTCTGGCGACGGTGCTGCCGGCGTCGCTCGCGCTCGCCAAGCCGCGCGCCCGGCTGGTCGCGCTCGTCAAACCGCAATTCGAGGCGGGGCCCGGCGCGGTGGGCAAAGGCGGCGTGGTGCGCGACGCGGAAGTGCATCGCGCGGTGTGCGAGGCGGCGACCGCGTGGGTCACGGCGCAGGGCTGGGAGGTCGTCGGTCTCACCGACAGCCCGATCACCGGGCCGGCCGGCAACAAGGAATTTCTGCTGTACGCGCGGCGTCCTTAGCCTCCACCCCGGCGAAGGCCGTGGCCGATCCATCCATCTCACGAGCAGTGGAAAAATGGGTTCCGGCCTTCGCCGGAATGGTAAAAACAAGCGATGATTTCTCCGACTGGCCCCTTTGCCGGCTTTCGGCCGGCGGCGTTCGATTTCTTTCGCGGCCTCGTGGTCAATAACGATCCGCTCTGGTTCAAGCCGCGCAAAGCGGTCTATGACGCGGAAGTCTTGGCGCCGTTTCGCGCGCTGCTGACCGCGCTGACCGAGGCGCTCGACGCGGCCGGCGTGCCGCTGGTCGGCGACCCGGCCCGCGGCATTTTTCGCATCTATCGCGACGTGCGGTTTTCGGCCAACAAGCAGCTCTACAAGACGCATCAGGGCGCGGTGCTGACCCGCTCGGGCGGCAAGGGTGATCCCGGGCTGCTCTATGTGCATTTCGAGCCGGGCGCGTCGATCATCGGCGCCGGGTTCTGGCATGCCGAACCGGGGCTGCTCACGAAGTTGCGCGGCGCGGTCGCCGGCGACCCCGATGGGTTCCTGGCGATGGCCGAGCGGCTGACCGCGCGCGGCTATTCGGTGACCTGCGAGAACGAGCGGCTGACGCGGCCGCCGCGCGGTTTCGAGGCGGTGAAGGGCACGCCGGTCGCGGATTATGTCTGCTGGAAGAATTTCCTGACCGATGTCGCGGTCAGCGATGAGGACATGCAGTCGCCGGGCCTTATTGGCCGCATCGTCGATTTCGCGCTCGCCGCGCGGCCGCTGCTCGAATGGGGCTGGGCCGCTGCGGCCGACGACATCCCGCCGCCGTTGACCCTCAAGATGCCGACCCGCCCGCTGCCGCGGCCGGATTTCTGACGTTGCCTGTTTTTGCTGGAAATTTACAGGCGAGACGAGCCTAGGCGGCGGTGCTACGAGGCGCCAGAGTCGCGATACGATCGACAAAAGAGTGGCGATCATACGGAACATATAGTGAACATTCGGGATCGTTCAAGAGGCGGCCTTTGCGGGCCGCCTCTCTGACGTTTGCCCTGGCTTCCCCGCGACAGCGGGGCCGGGCCTTACTCTTGGAAGCCGGCTGGCGCCGCCTCGGTCTTGTCGAAGTCGAACTCGACCTTGCCGCCATGCGGGTCGTCAAAGAAGAGCTGCCACAGGCCCTCGCGCACCCCGCCCTTCGGCAGACGGCGCAGTTCGTACTCGACGCCGGCCTTTTTGAGTTTCGCGGCGGTGCCCGGGAGGTCGGTCGCGGTGAACGCCATGTGATCGATGACACCGGCGCGGTGCTCCTGCAGCTTGTCGCGGTGGATCACATGCAGGATCGGCTGGTCGCCGACATAGAGCCAGTAGCCCGGGAAGCGGAAATTCGGCCGCGGCCCTTCCTCGAAGCCGAGCAGGTCGCAATAGAACTTGCGGGTCGTTTCGAGATCGTCGCTCAGCACGGTGAAATGATTCATTCCCTGAAGGCTCATCCGACATCTCCTTTGCGAAGGCGTCATCCGCGCGCGCGGACATGCCGATATCTTAACCGATGCGCCGCTTCGGGTGCGACGGGATTTTAAGGGCTCACTCGGCGTCGGGCTGGCGCGCGGGCGCGGCGTCGGCGAAGGCGGGGATCGCCATCACCGTATCGTAGACCCGCATGACCCGCTGGTACGGCGTCAGGTCGGCGCCAAAAGTCTTGGCCGGGTAGACCTGGGTCACCAGGCCGATATCGGCGAGGGTCGGCTGGTCGCCGTGGCACAATGTGCCGGCCTCCTTGTGGTCGGCGAGGAGCGTCTCCATCGCCGCCAGTCCGGCGCCGTACCAGCGATGGATCCAGGCGCCGAGCTGATCCTGGCTCCAGTGCATCTCGTCGAGCAGGTAGTGGCGGATGCGCGGCACGATCAGCGGGTGCGAGTCGGCGATGTTGATGAGCGCGAAGCCGCGGCACCAGGCGCGTGACGCGGCGTCCTTCGGCAGGAGCGGTGGGGTGGGATGCGTCTCGTCGAGATATTCGAGGATCGCCAGCGACTGAAACAGGCGGACATCGCCGTCGACCAGGGTCGGCACGACCATTTGCGGGTTAACGGCCTTGTAGCCGGGGTCGAACTGGTCGCCCTTTTCGAGATGCAGAAAGGTGTCGTCATGCGCAATGCCCTTGAGGTTCATCGCGATGCGCACGCGGAACGCCGCCTGCGAGCGGTAGTAGGTGTAGAATTTCATGCCGCATTTCCCCTGTCGCTGACGGCACATTTCTAGCCGCCAGCGGGCGGCGCGGCCGCTCAATCATCTGTGAATTGGGCGTCCGTGAAGTGGGCCTATTCCTTGAACTGCGCCGAGCGCCAGCGCACCGCGGCCGGGACGCCTTCGGTCTGCGCGATCTCGCGGAAGCGCGCGCCCAGTTCGGTGGTCGTCGCATAGAGCGGGCCGCAGACATCGAGCCCGGCGTAAAGCGCGGTACGGAAGCCGGCGGCATCGGCGACGCGGTTGACCGCGCGTTTTGTGGCATAGAGCGCCTCGGGCGAGATCAGCGACAGCCGCTTGGCGAATTTGAGGCTCGCTTCGCGCAGCTGGCCAACCGGCACGACCCGGTTGACCATGCCGAGGCGCTGCGCCTCCTGCGCGTCGATCTGGTCGCCGAAATAGAGGAGCTCGCGGGCCTTCTTGTAGCCGATGATCATCGGCATCACGATCGCCGGGCCTACGGCTGAGAAGCGGACCTCGGGCTCGCCGAAGGTCGCGTTGTCGGCGGCGATGGTCATGTCGCACAGCATCACGAGCTCGCAGCCGCCGCCCAGCACATGGCCCTGGACCGAGGCGATCACCGGTTTTCGCATCAGCCATGGCGCCATCTCGAATTCGAGCTGCGGCGCGAGATGCGCGTGCGCGGTGGTGGGGTTGCCGCGCCAGTCGGGAACGCCCGGCTCGGGCTTGGCGCCGATGTCGTAGCCGGCGCAAAAACTGCGGCCTTCGGCGCGTAGCAGCACGACGCTGGTGGCTGGGTCGACGTCGGCCTTGGCAAAGGCCTCGGTCAACGCATGCTGCAGCTCATGGCTGATCGCGTTGAGCTTGTCGGGGCGGTTGAGGGTGATGATGCCGACCTTGTCGTCGACCTCGTAGAGGACGATGTCGTCTGCCATGTCTGCCCTCCCTAGCTTCTATGACGTCCCAAGCGGTCGAGCGCGCCCAGCCCCTCCCGAATGCCACCGATCACCGCGACGCCGCGCTCGCGCAGATAGGCGACAAAGTTGCGGTCCATGATGCCGGGGCGCGTGCTCAACAGGTAATGCGGCTTGGCGCTCTGCCGCGCCGCCTCAGCGAAGAGGTCGAGATAGGTCATCGCGGTCTGCGGCCAGTCGAAGGGCTGGTCGTCGAAATTGTCGCGCGCGAAGACGATGATGTCGTGCCCGGGGCTGGCGTCGAACATTTTGAGTGCTTGCGGCAGGTTTGCCGCGAAGGTGCCGCTGCCCCAGGCGTCGCACGGGTTGCCGTCGCCGGTGATAAAGCCGCAGCCGGCTTCGAGCTCTGCCTTTTGTGTGGGAGAGAGCGGGGGGATTTGCAAGCCGGTCGCGGCGGCGACATCGAGGATCAGCTCGGCGACCCCGCCCGACGACATGACGATGGCGATGCGCCGTCCCCTCGGCCGCCTTGGCGATTGCAGCGCGGCCAGCGTCTCGGTCAGCTCGACGAGGTCATCGACCTCGATCACGCGATGCGCGCGCAGCATGTCGGAGATCGCTTCCGGGTTGCCGGCGTCGCTGGCGGTGTGGGTGGTGATGGCATAGCGCGAGCGCGCGGTGCGCCCGACCTTGAGCAGGACCACCGGCTTGTCCAGCGCCGCGGCCCGGTCGAGCGCCGCGGCGAAACGCTCGGGCTCACGGATGGTCTCGATAAAGCCGCCGATGATCGCGGTGTCCGGGTCCTCGACCAGGTATTCGAGATAGGCCGCCGCGGTCACCGCCGCCTCATTGCCGGCCGAGACGATATGGTGAAGCCATAGCGCCGCGTGTCGGTCAGGAGGCGGAGGCACAGGCCGCCGCTATGCGAGATGATGCCGACATTGCCGGCGAGCCCGGCCGGGTCGCGCAGCTCCTGCAGGTAGCTGGAGCTTTTATGGTGCGGGCTCAGCACCCCCATGCAGTTCGACCCGCATAGCGCGATGTCGTGCTCGCGGCAGATGTCTTCGATCTTCGATTGCAGCGCGCGGCCCTCGTCGCCCGTCTCGGCAAAGCCGCCATCGAAGATCACCGCGGCCTTCATCCCGCTCTTCGCGGCCGCGATAAAGGCCGGCAGTACGCGCTCGTGGCCCAACGAGAACACCGCGACGTCCGGCGCCTCGGGCAGCTCGGCCGGGCTCGGATAGCAGGGGCGGTTGAGGAGGCTCGTGTAGTTCGGATTGACCAGATGGACGCGGCCGGCATAGCCGAGGCGTTCGAGCGTGGCGATGACCCGGCGGCCGGGGGTCGGCTTGTCCGACGCGCCGATGATGGCGATCGATTCCGGCCGGAACAGCGGCTTCAGCTGCATGGCCCCCGTCCCCGTGGGTTAGCTCGCGCGAAGCGTAGTCGCTCGCTCAGCGCTTCGCCAGCAGGTCGATCTCGACCAGCGCGCCGCGCGCCAGGCCGGTGACGCCGATGCAGGTGCGCGCCGGTAATTTTCCTTCGGCGAAACAGGAGCGCCAGACCGTGTTCATCGCCGCGTAGTCGCGCTCGAAATGCGTCAGGTACACGCGGGCGAAGACGATTTTATCGAGCGCGCTGCCGGCGCCGGCGAGTACGATCTTCAGGTTCTCGACGACCCGGCGGGTCTGCGCCTCGATCCCGTCGGGGAGCGGCGCGTTGTCGTCGGCGGGGTCGGTCGGCATCTGTCCCGTCACGAAGACCCAGCCGTCGGCGGCGACGGCGTGGCTGAACGGCGCGACTGGCGTCGGCGCTCCGGCGACCATCAGGAATTCGATAGGTGCGCTCATTCGGCCGCCGGCGGACGCAGGGTCTCGGCGGCCTTCGCGCCTGTTTCGGCACGACGGCGCGCATGATCGGCCGCGTAACGCCGCCAGGCGATGACCCCGGCATCGGTGCGCGAATAGGTCTCCTTGCCGGGGATGACCTTTTCGAGGATGCGCTTGTCCTGATCGGAGAACAGCCAGTCATGCACCCATGACAGCCAGCAGACCCAGAACAGGCGCTGCTTCAGCGTCCGCCATCCGCCGTGCCGGCGGAACAGGCTCCAGCTGTAATAGAAATTGCTGTCGGCATCGATCGGTGTCACCCAGCGCAGCACAAAATAGTCGCCGCTCGGCCGGCCGATAAAGGTGGCGCCGGGCATCAGCGACGATTGCCGGTATTTGACCCCGTATTTGATAACGGCCTGATCCGCGACCTTGATCTCCTTGCCGCGGCCGGTGGGTTTGAGGAAGCGATACCAGGTTTCCTCTTTTGGCGGGAATGGGCCGAGGCCGGGATAATCGGCCGAGGGGCGGCCGTCTTTCGAGACGTAGCCGACGCCGTTATCCGCATCGAGCGGGAAGGCGGCGAGCTTCGAGGCAAACGGGAACACCGGCTGAAACATCAGCTCGGGCGAATTGCGATGGACAAAGGGCGCGTGCATGTCGTGGCACAGATTGTCCTTCATGATGCGCCAGTTACAGCGATAGGTGCGCCAGCTCGCAAAGCCGTGCCAGTCATCGGTGGCGGTGAGGATTTCGGGCACCTCGTCCTCGAGCGGCGGCGCCTCAATATCGCCGACAAAGACAAAGATCGCGCCGCGCAGCTCGCGGATGGGATAGGACTTGGTGCCGATCTGCCGCGTGTCCGGCTCGGGCCCCTCCATCAGCTTGGCGACGCAAAGCCCGGTCTCGCCCGAGAAGGTCCAGCCGTGATAGGGGCAGCTGATCGTGCCGCTGCCGGGGTAGAGGCAGCGCCCCTGCGACAGGCGCGCGCCGCGATGCGGGCAGCGCTCGGCGAGCGCGCAGAGCTTGCCCTTGTCGCGGAAGATGACGATGTCCTCGCCGAGTATCTTGACGGCCCGCGGCTTGCGCCCGAGCCGCCACGCGGCCATCACCGGGTACCAGTAGTTGCGAAAGCCCAGCTCCGGGAGCCCGGTCCCGGCATAGGGATCGTCATCGACTGTGCGCTCGCCGGGAAACTGTTCGATGGTCATCCGCTCCTCCTTCGGCGTGCTGTATCTTAAACCGGAGGCGGCCCGAACCAAAAATTGCCGCGCTCCGTTCCTGGGTATAGAGCTTGCTCTATATCAATGTCCTGAGTGCCGCGATGCTAGACCTGCCGCATGATGCCGCCCCGCCCAAGCCCACGCTGCTCGCCGAATACCGGCCGCCCGATTTCCTGATCGACACGGTCGAACTCGACTTCACCCTCGGCGAGGACGAGACGCTGGTGCGCTCGCGTCTTGCGGTGCGGCGTAATCCGGCCGTGGTTACGCTCCCGGGGACGCCAAAATCGCCGCTGCGTCTCGATGGCGAGGAGCTGTCCCTCAAATCGATCGCGCTCGATGGGCTGCCGCTACGCGCCGATCTCTACACGATCGAGCCGGAGGGTGCGCTCGTCATCCCCGACGCGCCGGAGCGCTTTACGCTCGACATCGAGGTCGTCATCAAGCCGCAGCTCAATACGGCGCTTACCGGGCTCTACACCTCGGGCGGCAATTTTGCGACGCAATGCGAGGCGGAGGGTTTCCGCCGCATCACCTGGTTTCTCGACCGGCCCGACGTGTCGGCGAAGTACCGGGTGCGGATCGAGGCCGAGAAGCAGCGCTACCCGATCCTCTTGTCGAACGGCAATCCCGGCGAGCGCGGCGATCTGCCGGACGGCAGGCATTTCGCGATGTGGGACGACCCGCACCCGAAGCCGTCGTATCTCTTCGCGCTGGTCGCTGGCGACCTTGTCGCGCATCGCGACCAGTTCACGACCGCCTCGGGCAAGACCGTGCCGCTCGCGATCTGGGTGCGGCAGGGCGACGAGGATAAATGCGCCCATGCGATGGCCTCGCTAAAAGCGTCGATGAAATGGGACGAGGACACTTACGGCCTCGAATACGACCTCGATGTCTTCAACATCGTCGCGGTCAGCGACTTCAACATGGGGGCGATGGAGAACAAGGGGCTCAACATCTTCAACACGCGCTATGTGCTGGCGAAGCCCGACACCGCGACTGACGGTGATTACGAAGCCATCGAGAGCGTCATCGGCCACGAATATTTTCATAACTGGACCGGCGACCGCGTCACCTGCCGCGACTGGTTCCAATTATCGCTCAAGGAAGGGCTGACGGTTTTTCGCGACCAGCAGTTCTCGGCCGATATGGGGTCGGCGGCGGTGTGCCGGATCGGTGATATTCGTGCTCTGCGTGCCGGCCAGTTCCCCGAGGATGCCGGCCCGTTGGCGCATCCAGTGCAGCCGCAATCCTATTTGCGGATCGATAATTTCTACACGGCGACGGTCTACAACAAGGGCGCCGAGCTGATCCGGATGATGCACACGCTGCTGGGGCGTGATGGCTTCCGCAAGGGCATGGATCTTTACATCCAGCGCCACGACAACTCGGCGGCGACGATCCCCGACTTTGTCAGCGCGATGCAGGACGCGAGCGGCGTCGACCTCAGTGAATTCGCGCGCTGGTACCACCAGGCCGGCACGCCGGAAATCACGGTCGAGGATCATTACGACGCAGGCGCGAAGAGCTATGAGCTGACCGTCAGCCAAAAGACGCCGCCGACGCCGGGTCAGCCCGAGAAAGAGCCGGTGCCGATCCCGATTCGGATGGGGCTTATCGGTCCCAATGGCGACGAGATGCCGACACGGCTCGCCGGCGAGGCGGCGGCACGGGACGGGACGCGGCTTCTCGTCAGCGGTGAGGCGCGGCAGACCTTCCGCTTTGTCGATGTGCCGGCGCCGCCGGTGCCGTCGTTATTGCGCGGGTTTTCGGCGCCGGTGAAGCTCTCGGGGGTACCGCTCGACCGCTTCAAGTTTCTCGCGATCCACGACACCGATCCGGTCGCGCGCTGGGATGCCGGGCAGCGCGCGGCGACCGAGGTGCTGCTGGATCGCGTCGACAAGTGGCGCGCCGACCCGAACCTGCCGCCGCTCGACGCGGATTTGATCGACGCGATGCGGCATGCGCTCGCCGCAGCCTCGCACGACCCGGCTTTCGCCGCCGAGGCGTTGGCCCTGCCAGGCGAAGCGACGCTCGCCGACGAGATGGAAATCGTCGATGTCGAGGCGATCCACGCGGTGCGCGAGGACGCGCGCCGGACGATCGCCATTGCGCTTTCGACCGAGCTCGGCGAAACCTATCGCAATTTGACTAATCCTGGCCCCTACCTGACCGATGGCGTGTCGATCGGCCGGCGCGCCTTGCGCAATGTTTCCCTTGCCTATCTCGCGGCCGGCAATCCCGAAGGGGGTGCGCGGCTCGCCAAGGCGCAATTCGACGCGCAACGGAACATGACCGATGTGCTGGCAGCGCTGTCTGTTCTCGCCGACATCAACAGCACCGAGCGCAACGCCGCCTTGGTCGCGTTCTATCAGCGCTGGCAGGACGATCCGCTGGTCGTCGACAAATGGTGCGCCATCCAGGCGCGCTCGTCGCTGCCCGGGACGATCAACGCGGTCAAAGCGCTCACCCGGCATTCGGCCTTTACCCGCAGCAACCCCAACCGGCTGCGCGCGCTGGTCGGGACTTTCTCGGCCGCGAACCAGCTCTATTTCCACGATGCGTCGGGCGCCGGCTACGCCTTCCTCGCCGACGAGGTGCTGACGCTCGACCCCGACAATCCGCAGGTCGCCGCGCGCATGGTGCAGGCGCTGGGACAATGGCGGCGGTTCGATCCCGCCCGGCAGGCGCTGATGAAGGCGCAACTCCAGCGCATCCACGATGCCAAGGGGCTGTCGACCAACACGTTCGAGATGGTGTCGAAGAGCCTGGCGGACGCACGATGAGTGCCTAATTCAAAAACCGCCTTTCGCTGGACTTGATCCGGGAGTCTACGAGCAATCGCTGCTTGTTCGCGGATGGCTTGGTCAAGCCCGGCCATCGGAGGGGGAAACGTGAGCGCTGCTCTGGTTGCGAAGTCGTGCCGCGCCTCCCATGTAAAAAGCATGCGATTTTTATTTTAAAGGTGCGCGATGATTTGGGGGAAACGAGTTTTCAATGGAGCCGCATTCGCTCCCTATCAGAACAGGCTTCAACAGCTTCTTTTGGCGAACGCCAAACAATACCAAGAATTTATTATGGTAGCGACGGAGGGAGAGCAGTCTGGAATCGCCACATATTGGGTCGGTGTACCTTCTGAAATCCTCTTTACGGCGTTCGACGGGTTCGAGCATGTGCAAGAGGCCGACTTGCCGAAAGAGATCGATACGTTGCTAGTGGCGGACGCGACCAAGCAACCGTTCACGTCTCGCTTTAAGTTCGCTCATCACCATTGAGGGGGTTCGCTTTGAGCGACCAATTCAAGCTTATCGGCTGCACGCACTGTGCGTACACGGTCACCGCGAAAATCCTAGAGGGAACCGGCGTGACCGCGCCGGATTGGGTGATCCCTGTTGGTGGCCGTCAGGGTTGCCTCAACCTACAATTCGAGGGCTGCTCGTACTTAAACGGGACTATTATTGAGGCGCGGCGAGAGTGGGAAGCGCGTCAGCCTGTAAACTGACAGCCCTGTCTCACCTCAAGCCCCACTAAGGCAGAAAAAAGGGGGCGGCATTGCTGCCGCCCCCTTTGCTTGCCGAGAACTCCGATTAAGGCGCGGTGATCTCGACGCGGCGGTTTTGCGGCTCGCGCACGCCCGCGGCGGTCGGTACGCGGTTGTCGTTCTCGCCGCGGCCGGAGACCGCCATCTCGTTCTGCGGCACGCCCAGCGCCGTCAAGGCCCGCGCCACGTTATTGGCGCGCCGCTCGGAGAGCCGCTGGTTGTAGGCCGGCGAGCCCGAGCGGTCGGTGTAGCCGGTGACCTGCAGCTGTACCGGCGCGCCAGACTTATAGGCGTCAGCTGCTTGCTGGATGATCTGCTGGCCCTCCGGGGTGATCACGTCCTTATCCCAATCGAAGAAGACGATGAACACGCGCGGCGCCGCGGGCGGCGGCGGGGCGGGCGCTGCCGCCGGCATTGGCGGGGGCGCCGGCTGCGGCGCGAAGAAGTGGTAGTTGACCTTGAGCAGGACGGTGTTGTCGCGCAGCCCGACCGTACCCGAGGCCGGGGCGGTGGCGACCGCGCCGGCCGCACCGGTGGTCGGGACGTTGCCGAAGCTCATCGTGTCGTGGCCGTAATCGGTGTAGCGGTACTCCGCGCCGATCGAGAGATTGGGTGCATACGCGTATTCGACGCCGCCGCCATAAGTCGGGCCGATCAAGGTCGTGTTCTTGGAGGCCGAGGAGCCTGGCACGGCGGTGCCGTCGGGCGCGATGCTCCCGGCGAAATTGCCCTTCAGACTGGCGTCGGCGACCGCGACACCGCCGGTGCCGTAAAAGAGCCACTGGTTCCAGGCGTAGCCGACCCGGCCGCGCAGCGACGCGTTCCAATCGGATGATGCCTGGAAGGTGCTGCCCGGCGCGATGCCGGCCGGAGCGGCGCCGTTCGCGGTGGTCGTCGTTGACAGACCGCCGCCGCGGAAATCGCCTTCGATGCCAAGCACGATATTGTTGGGGAGCTGCCAGTTGTAGCCGCCCTGGATGCCGCCGGTGGGGGTGGCATCGGTGCTGCCATAGAGATGCTGCGTGCCGCCGGCCACCGCGGCCGAGCCGGGCACGGCGCCCGCCGTCGTCGGAGCGAGGTTGATCTTGCCGGGCGCTTGCCCCCATCCACCACCGACGCTGCCGCCGATATAGGGTCCGCCCCAATCGATGCCGGTCGCCGCGGGCAACATCTGCGCCGCTGCGGGCACCGCCGACAATGCCAGGATCGCCAGGCCCGCCGACGTCTTTACCGTGAACCTCATAAAACCCCCTCTAAACCAAGTTCAGCAGATGCTGAGAAGACAAAGCGCTAGGTTATAAGCATCAACCTCAAGCACAGTTCCTCGAGCTCAGCCAAACAACATGGTGAGAACGGGACGGTTCCGGCTTTTCCGTATTATTCGCGTCACTGTCGCTAAATTGCCACAGACACGGCGAGTTGCAAGAATGTCTCGTTAATTTCGCTGTATGAGCGAAAATATGATCCGGGTTACTTGATTTCTTAGGGTCATTTTATTTTAATTCGCGCGATGGGCGAGAGTGCTTCGTTCGGCGCTCAAAGGGCTGCGACACATCGCCTCCATCGGCGTGTTTCGCAAACAGGGCCGGAACGGCGCGGTTCCCGAAGGGGGCGGCAACTCGCCCGGTCATCACGATTTGCCGCAGTCAGGGGATGCAGCGAGCGGTCGTTGCGGAACCATCCTATGCGCTCGCCGTTCCGCGAGCGGATGGAGGTGCCCATGCGACGGCTCTTCTGGTGCGCGCTTTGCCTGCTGGCGCTGACAACGCTGGGCGCCTGTGTCAATAACTATGACGACTTCGTCTATCCCGGAAAGCTCTACGACCCGGGAACGCAGTAGGGCCCTTTAAAGGTCGAGCTCCAGCGGAGCGTCGCCCTTGGCCCGGGTGCAGCAGGTCAATACGTACTTCTTCCGGTCGGCGGGCTGCAGGATCTGGTCGCGGAAATCCGGCTCGCCCGAGAGATAGCGGGTGAGACAGGTGCCGCAATAGCCGAGCTCGCACGAGGTATCGACCCTGACCCCCTGGCGGCGCAACGCCATCGCGATCGTCTCGTCGGCGCGCACCTGGTATTCGCCGCCTTGCCGCGCGAGGCGTACGCGAAACGGCAAATCCTCGCCGACCATCTCGGGGATCGCCGCGGCCGGCCCCTTGAAATATTCGCAATGGACGGTGCGCGGCGGCCAATGCGTCGCGGCGCGGGCGACGGCGTCCATCAGCCCGGTTGGCCCGCAGTAATAGACATGCGTGCCGGGCGGCGGCTCCTTGAGCAGTGCCGCGATATCGAGCCCCTTTGCCGGGTCGCCGCCGTCATAGTGAAACGTCACGCGGCCCAGCGCCGCGAGCAGCGACAAGTCCTCGCGGAAGGCGGTCCGTTCAGGCGCTCGGTTGCAGTAGTACAGGTGGAAATCGGCACGGCGGCGCTTCAGCTCGGCGATCATCGCCATGAATGGGGTGATGCCGATGCCGCCGGCGATCATCCAGCGCCGCTCGGCTTCGTCGACCAGCGGGAACAGATTGCGCGGCCAGGACACTTCGAGGAGGTCGCCGACCCGCGCTGTCTCGTGCAGCGCGTTCGAACCGTAACCCTCTTTTTCCTTCAACACCGCGATGCAGTAGCGCCGCCGCTCGGCCGGGTCGTTGCACAGCGAATAATCGCGCAAGAGGCCGGGTTTGACCCGGATGGCGACATGCGCGCCCGCCGTGAAGCGCGGCAGATCGTGCCCGTTAGGGTCGGTCAGCTCGAAGCCGAGGACGTCGTCGGCGAGATAGGTGATCGAGCGGATGCGCAGGTGCATGCGGCTTTATCGCGCAGCCTCAGCGCAAAGTCATCCGCGCAGCGTGCCGCCGGTTGCTTTCTCGACCGCCGCGACGAGGCGTGTCGAGAACGCGTCGATCTCCGCGTCGGTCAGGGTCGCATCCTGCGGCTGCAGGGTGACGGTGACGGCGAGCGACTTCTTGCCTTCGGGCAGGCCCTTCCCTTCGTAGACGTCGAACAGCCGGATGTCCGTGACGAGCTTGCGGTCGACGCCGCGCGCGGCGCGCAGCAGGGTTTCGGCCGGGACGTCGCGGTCGACGATGAAGGCGAAGTCGCGCTCGACCGGCTGGAAGACCGAGAGCCGCAACAGCGGCCGGGCACGCGAGCCGCGCGGCAAGGCCACAGCATCGATAAACGCCTCAAACGCGGCGACGGGGCCTTTGACGTCGAACGCGTCGAGGATTTCGGGGTGGAGTTCGCCGAAATGCCCGAGCACGGTCGGCCCGAGGCGCAGCACCCCGGCGCGGCCGGGATGGAACCATGCGGGCGGCTCGCCCGAGACTTGGAGATTATCGATCGGTGCACCGGCGGCCGCGAGCGCGGCGAGCGCGTCTTCCTTCGCGGCGAAGAGATCGGCGTCGCCTGGCTTCTCCCGCCAGTCGCGCGGGCCGAGCGCGCCGGCGCGCAGACCGCCGGCGACATTGGCCTGCCCCTCCGGCGTGTCGTCGCGGTAGATCGGCCCGACCTCGTAGAGCGCGACATCGGCGAGACCCCGGTCGGCGTTGCGCCGTGCCGCATCGAGCAGGTTGGGCAGGATCGAGGGGCGCATCTGGTCGAGATCGGCGCTGATCGGGTTGACGAGACGCAGCGCCTGTTGCCCGCCACCAAAGCGCTCGGCTTGCGCCGCCGGCAGGAACGAGAAGGTCACCGCCTCGGTGAGGCCACGCGCGGCGAGCGTGCGGCGCACCAGTTCCAGGCGACGGCGGCGCGGCTCGATCGCGGCGCGCGAGATCACGGTCTCGCGCGGCAGCGGGACGGGAGCGACCTCGTCATAGCCTTTGACGCGTAGCACCTCCTCGACGAGATCGGCCTCGCCGACGATGTCGCCGCGCCAGGACGGCGGGGTGACGTCAAGGTCGTTCGGGCCCTCGACGGGCGTGGACAAGGCAACCACGGGTGCGGCGGCTTCGGGAAAACGGCGCACCGCGAAACCGAGCGTTTCCAGTATCGCGGCGCTCTCGTCCGGCGCGATGTTCAGCCCACCCAGCGCGGCCACGCGCCCCGGACGCAACACGTAGTTGCGGCGCCATTCCGGCACGGCACCCGCGACGACCACTTCAGAAGCCGCGCCGCCGCACAGCTCCAGCACCAGCCGTGTCGCGATCTCGAGGCCTGACGCAGTAAATTCGGGGTCGAGCCCGCGCTCGAAGCGATAGCGCGCATCGCTGATGATCTCGAGCCGGCGGCCGGTCGCGGCGGTGCGTACGGGATCGAACAGCGCGGCCTCGATAAAGACTTCGGTCGTGTCGTCGGTGCAGCTTGTCGGCTCGCCGCCCATGACCCCGCCGAGGCTTTGCACGCCATTATCGTCGGCGATGGCGGTGACCTCGGGGTCGAGCGTGTATTCGCGGCCGTTGAGCGCCAGCAGCTTTTCGCCGGCCTTGGCGAAGCGCACGACGAGGTCGCCCTTGACCTTGCCGGCGTCGAAGACGTGCAGTGGCCGGTTGAGGTCGAAGGTCAGGAAATTGGTGATGTCGACCAGCGCCGAGATCGGCCGCAGGCCGATTGCTTCGAGGCGGCGCCTCATCCAGTCCGGGCTCTGTCCGTTTTTGAGGCCGCGGATGTGGCGGCCGAGAAATAGCGGGCAGGCCTGGTGGTCGGTCAGATGGATGGCGATCGGCGAGGCGAACTTGCCCGGCACCGGCGTCTCGTCGAGTGAGGTGAGCTTGCCGACGCCAGCGGCCGCGAGGTCGCGCGCGAGGCCGCGCACACCGAGGCAGTCGGCGCGGTTGGGCGTCACCTTGATGTCGATCACCGGGTCGGCGAGCCCGGCATAAGCCGCATAGGACGTGCCGATCGGCGCGTCGTCGGGGAGGTCGATGATGCCCTCATGATCGTCCGAGAGCGCCAGCTCAAAGGCCGACATCAGCATGCCGCGCGAGGCTTCGCCGCGGATCGCGCTTTCCTCGAGCTTTTTGCCGTTGCGCGGCACGATCACCCCGGCCGGCCCGAAGACGCCCTTCATGCCCGTCCGCGCGTTGGGCGCGCCGCACACGACCTGCACCTCGCCGTCACCGGCATCGACCACGCAAACCCGCAGCCGGTCGGCATTCGGATGCTGCACGGCGGAGACGACGCGCGCCACCTTGAACCCGGCGAGCGCCTTCGCCGGGTCGTCGACCCCATCGACATCGTGGCCGAGCATGACCAGACGCTCGACGATCTCGTCGATCGTTGCGTGTGTATCGAGATGGGTCTTGAGCCAGGAGAGCGTCGTCTTCATAGCGCTCCCCGGACCATCGACGGCACGTCGAGCGGCAGGAAGCCGTAATGCCGCAGCCAGCGCAGATCGCTGTCGTACATCGTGCGCAGATCGGGGATGCCGTATTTCAGCATCGCGACGCGCTCGATCCCCATCCCGAACGCAAAGCCCTGGTACTCGTCGGGGTCGATCCCGCAATTCCTGAGAACCTGCGGGTGGACCATGCCGCTGCCGAGGATTTCGAGCCAACCCTCGCCGGCGCCGATTTTCAATTCGCCGCCGGCGCGGGAGCAGCCGATATCGACCTCGGCTGACGGCTCGGTGAACGGGAAATAGCTCGGCCGGAAGCGCACGGGCAGGTCGTCGACATCGAAGAACGCGCGGCAGAACTCGATCAGGCAGCCCTTGAGGTGACCCATATGCGTGGTGCGGTCGATGACCAGGCCTTCGACCTGGTGGAACATCGGCGAGTGCGTCGCGTCGTGGTCGCAGCGGAAGGTGCGGCCGGGGACGATGATGCGGATTGGCGGCTTCTGCTCCAGCATCGTGCGCACCTGCACCGGCGAGGTGTGGGTGCGCAGCACGAGCCTTGAACCATCCGCACGCTCGGGCAGGTAGAACGTGTCGTGCTCCTGCCGCGCCGGATGCTCGGGCGGGATGTTGAGCGCGGTGAAATTGTAGAAATCGTCCTCGATATGCGGGCCTTCGGCGACGACAAAGCCCATCTCGCCAAAGATCGCGATGATCTCGTCGATGGTCTGGCTGATCGGGTGGATGCGGCCCTGCGCAGCGGGCATCGCCGGGAGCGTCGGATCGGCGCGCTCGGCGGCGAGGCGATTGGAGAGCGCGGCGCGGTTGAGTTCGACGGCGCGGGCGTCGATCGCGTCGGAAATCGTGTCCTTCAGCGCGTTGAACCGCGCGCCGGCGTCGCGCCGCTCCTCGGCCGGCAAGGCGCCAAGACCGCGCATCAGCCCGGTTACCAGACCCTGGCGGCCGAGATACTTGATGCGCACCTGCTCAAGCGCGTCGGGTGAGCCGGCCGCGTCGATTTCGGCGAGGCCCGCTTGCTGGAGCTGCTGTGGGTCGTCCATGACCAATCCTTGAACCTTTAAGCGCAATAGAAAAGGGGCCGATTGCGGCCCCTTCGTGACTCAAGCGCAATGTGGCGGGGCCTAGGTGAGACACCCGCCGGTAAATCGGCACGCGATCTGAGCGGTGGCGGTCATTCCGCCGCCGCCGGGGCCTGTTCCAGCGCCGATTTGGCGGTGCCGACAACGCCTGCGAACGCCTCCGGCTCGCGGATCGCGAGGTCGGAGAGGATCTTGCGGTCGAGTTCCAGCCCCGCGAGCTTCAGCCCGTGGATAAATTGCGAGTAGGTCAGGCCGTGCTCGCGCACGCCGGCGTTGATCCGCTGGATCCACAGGCCGCGGAAATCGCGCTTCTTGTTGCGCCGGTCGCGATAGGCGTAGCGCAGCGCCTTCTCGACCTTTTCGAGCGCGATGCGATAGGCCTTGCTGTTGCGGCCGCGATAGCCCTTAGCGAGGTCGAGGACCTTTTTGTGGCGGGCGTGGGTCGTGACGCCCCGTTTGACGCGCGCCATCGCTCAGCCCCGCAGATACGGCATATAGGTGAGGACGAGCTTGGCGTCGCCGGGCTGCAACGTCACGGTGCCGCGCGCCTTGCGCTTCATTGATTTCGGCTTGGAGATCAGCCGGTGCCGCTTATGCGCGACATTCATCTTGATCTTGCCGGACGCAGTCCGGCTAAAGCGCTTTTTCGCGCCGCTCTTGGTCTTCAACTTGGGCATTTCGGGTTCCTATGACTGTGGCGGCCAGGCATGCCCTATGTGGCGCGGGGATCAACTCCCCTTGGCGCGGGCCCGCCGCCGATTGAGCGCGGGGTTATACCGGCGAGCCCTGGCGAAAGCAAGCAACAGCAAGGCAAGTTTGAATTTCGCTCCGGGAACCGAAGCTGCCGAGCGCTAGGCGAGAGCGATCTTCGGCTGTCGCCCCCAATGCGACATTCAGAGGCTGCGGCAACGGAGGACTGCGAGCTACGCCGCGAGGCGGCGGGTGGCAACGAGTCCAGTCTTGTCATGGAAGAAATAATCATCCGATTCCACATTGGATTTCTCGGAATATTGTTGATGTTTCGAAAAATATGAGAAATTCTCTCGCGCTAAAATCGACGCAAAATGCATAGGATAAAATGATTGTTTCTTTTTTTATTCATTGAGAATCAAATTTTCGAACTTTGACTAATATTGAATATTTGGTTATTTCGATAATTTAGTTGACCACTATCGGTTGAATCTGGTTGTCGCGGCTCCAAAATATCGCCCCGCCGGGTCAAAAATCCGGGAAATGAAACCAGGGAGATCGAGATGGCAATCCTCAAAAACATCGAGGTAACGCAGTGCGATAACCAGCTGATCGGTCTTGCAGTCCCGTCTGGCGGATCGGCCAGTGTCGAGCTGTTCGATTTTAAATTAGGCGGCGGCACCGTCGCGGCGCCGATCAAGTATTCCGTCCCGAACATCAACATCCTGCAGCCCGGAGAATATACGCTGCTTATCCTCGGCATTAACTGGGGCGGACCGGCGACTTTCACGGTCACCGTAGACTTTGAAACCGGCCCCCCCACGTTCTGCACTACGCCCAAAATGCCCCAGGTGTCGGCGCGGTTTTTACGCCTCCCGGCGTCGCCTTCACGATTGCATGAAAGCCGGCTCTGCCGGATAAGGTTGAGCAAGTGCCAAGCGGCCGTTTGGCCGTTTGGCGCTGAACCCGGCCGTCTATTCAAACTGAGGTCGTGCCCAAGGCCAGTAGCGCCGGGGCGCGTTGCTCGGCATCATCGCCGCCATGCCAAGCGTCAGTTTTGTCGTCACGGTCTACAACAAGGCGCCCGCGCTGCCTTTCCTGATCGCCGGGCTCGCCGCGCAAGAGGGCGATTTCGCGCGCGAGTTCATCTTTGTCGATGATGGGTCGACCGACGACAGCCCGGCGGTTCTGCGTCAGCTGACCGACGGCTGGATGAATGTGACGATCGTCAGGCAGGAAAATGCCGGCCCGGCGGTGGCTCTCAACGCCGGACTAGCCCGCGCGCAAGGCGATTTCATCAAGCCGATGGATGCCGACGACCTGCTGTTCCCGTGGGCCACGCGGCGCTTTATCGAGGCGATCGAGATGACGGGCTGTGATGTCGCCTTCGCCCCTCCGGGCCCGAGGTTCGACATGGCCGCCCAGCCGGAAGCCATCCTGGCGTGCCGGCATGAGCCGGGCCGGATCGAGCGCTGCGATGATATGCTGCGCCGCTGTTTGCTGCGTGCCCAGACCAACCCGTCGGCCTGGCTGGCGCGCGCCGACACGGTACGACGATGCGGCGGCTGCGACGAGCGGGTCTTTATCCAGGATTATTCGATCGAACTACGCCTAGCGGCGGTGTCGCGCGTGGCCCGGCTTGACGAGCCGATCTTCCTCCTCGCGGCCGAGATTCCGGGGCGGCTGTCGGACAATCAGGCGCAGGTCCTCCACGACATGAACCTGGCGCTGGCGAATTTTGTCGCCGAGCGGCCCGATCTGCCGCGGAGCCTCGCGCGGCTCGGCTTTGTCCGGGCGGCGGCGCGCGCCTGGGCCTGGGCACGACGGCACGGTGGCAAAGGGGTCGGCTCGCGCGAGTTCCGGCTGGTATGCGGCGCACGGCTTGGCCTGTTGCCTCCCTCGCCGGAAAATCTGCGCGCGACCTGTGCTGCCTTTGCCGAGACGAATTCCATTCGCCTCGCGACGGGGCCGCGATCATAGGTTTTGGCATAGTTCGCCGATGGCGATCCTCTTCCAATCGACCCCGGCGTCGGTGGCGCGCTGGCGGCCGTTTCTGACCAAGGCGTGGCCCGGGCGCGACCTGCGCTTCTGGCCGGAAATTGGCGATAAGAGCACGATCGATTATGCGCTGGTCTGGCATCCCGAGCCGGGGCTGCTGGCGAGCCTGCCCAATCTCAAGCTGATCTTGTCGCTCGGCGCCGGGGTCGACCACATTTTGCGCGATTCCGAGCTGCCGCGCGGCGTGCCGATCGTCCGGCTTGTCGACCCGTATATGACGCAGGCGATGAGCGAGTATGTCGTGCTGCAGGTGCTGCGCCTGCATCGCCAGGATTTCGCCTATCGCGCACAGCAGGCGGCCGGCGAATGGCGCGAGCTGGCGCAGAAAAATGCGGCCGAGCGTACGGTCGGCCTGCTCGGCTTTGGTCAGCTCGGGCAGGACGCCGCGGCGAAACTCACGGGGCTCGGCTTCGACGTCGCCGGATGGAGCCGCTCGGGACGCACGGTGCCGGGTTTCCGCACCTATGGCGGCGCGGCCGGGCTCAACGCGCTGCTCCGGCGCAGCGAAATTCTCGTGTCGCTGCTGCCGATGACGCCGGAGACAGAGGGTGTCCTAGACGCCAGGCTGTTCGCCCGGCTGCCGCGCGGCGCGGGGCTGGTTAATGCCGGGCGCGGCCGGCAACTCGTCGAGGCCGATCTCCTGGCGGCGCTTGACTCAGGGCAGATTTCCGCCGCGGTGCTCGACGTGTTCCGCGAGGAGCCGCTGCCCGCGGCGCATCCGTTCTGGCGCGATCCACGCATCATCGTGACGCCGCATGTCGCCGCCGAGACGCATCCGCCGACCGCGGGCGCGATCTATGCCCAGGCAATCGAGGATTTCGAGGCGGGCCGCCCGGTCGCCAATGTGATCGACCGCGACAAGGGGTACTGACCGTCAGACCGTGGCAAGGGGGAGCACATGTACAAGAATCCGGGTCTCTGGCTCGTCGTGATGATCGTCGTCGTCGGGTACAATCTCTACGGTATTTTCGGCCCGCAAGACGAGGCGCCGAGCCAAGGCCTCTTGATCTTGAACTGGGTGCTGATCGTCTGCGGCGTCGCCGGTCTGATCGGCGCCGGTATCCAGTTGACCCAGCACAAGAATAGGGAAGGCGCCTGAACGCCGGCCTATCGCAGGTCGTCGAGCAGTGCGGTCAGGTTTGCCCGATCGGCGTCGTTCGCCACGGGAATGGCGAATTCGAGATGGTTGGCGACGCTCGCGAAGCGGTTCTTGAGCTTGGCGGCGATCTCGTCATGCGTACCGATGACCGCGTAATGATCGAGCATCTCGTCGCTGATGAAGGCCGGCATCTCCTCCCAGCGCTGCGCCCGCGAATAACTCTGCAAGTTGCGCGCGACCTCGCCGTAACCCTGCGACTCGAAGGCGATCAGGTAGGTCGGGGTCGACGCGTAGAACGCGATGCGCGCCCGCACGTCGCGCACCCGCGCTTCAAGGCCTTTCCGGTCCGGCGCGGTGGCGATCAGCGGCATCGCCGCGATCTCGAAGTTCGTGAAGTCGCGACCGGTCTTCTCCGCGCCCTTTTTCACCGCCGGCAGCATCACTTCGGCGATGTAGCGCGGCGTGCAGACGGGATGCGCGCGGATGCCATCGGCGACTTCGCCGGCGATCTGGCACATGAACGGGTTGACCGCTGCGAGCTGCACCGGGATGCGCGGGTGCTCGATCGGCGGCGGCGCGAAAAGCGGCACCATCAGGCTCAATTTGTAGTGCGGACTCTCGTAGCGCAGCTTGGTGCCGCCGTTCTGCCAGCACTCCCAGATCGCCCGCAGCGCGCCGACATAATCACGCATCCATGGGCCGGGTGGTGCCCAGGCCATGCCATAACGGCGCTCGATATGTCCCTTGACCTGGCTGCCGAGACCCAGCGTGAAGCGGCCACCAGATAGGCGCTGCAAGGTCCACGCGGCGAGCGCCGTCACTACCGGTGCGCGCGGGAAAGCGATCGCGACGCCGGTCGCGAGGCCGATCCGCTGGGTCGCCTGCGCCGCCAACGACAGCACGATGAAGGGGTCGTCCTTGGTCTCCTCGGTGACGATGCCGTCATAGCCCAGCGCCTCGGCGAGCCGGGCCTCCTCGCCGACTCGCGCGATGTCGAGCACGCCCGCGGCGGCGCGCAGCCCAGGGTCGAGGGCGCCGAGCGGCAGCTGTGTCTCGATTTTCACAACGATGTCCTTCCGGTTGACATTCGAAGGTACTTAGCTAAGTTCATGACTAAGTCTAGGAGAAAAACCATGTCGGAGCCGATTTCGATCCACGCGGCGAAAACGCATTTATCACGCCTGATCGCGCGCGCCGAGGCCGGCGAGGAAATCGTCATCGCGCGTGGCAACAAGCCGGTGGTCAAGTTGGTGTCGATCGAGACGAAGAAGCCAAAACGCGTCTTTGGCTCGATGAAGGGTCAATTCACGGTCGGCCCGGAATTCTTCGAGCCGATGTCGGAGGAAGAACTCGCGCTGTGGTACGGCGATGCGGATCCTTCTTGATACCCACGTGCTCCTCTGGTGGTTGTCAGGAAATGAGGTCCTCTCCATGCCGGCTCGCGCGGCTATTGCAGATGATGGCAACGAGACATTCGTCAGCGCCGTCTCGGTATGGGAGATCGCTATCAAATACAAGCAGGGAAGACTGCCGACCGCATCGAGCCTTATTGGCGACATCGACGGGACCATTGTTCGGCACGGCTTTTACGCGATTCCGATCACCATGCAGGACGGCGAGCGTGCTGGCGACCTTGCGTTGCACCATAAGGACCCGTTCGACCGAATGCTGATCGCCCAAGCCTTGACGCATTCGCTGACGCTGATATCGAACGAGCGGCTGTTCGATCGCTACGGCGTCGCGCGCCTGTGGTAGCTCGCGCTAGCCGAATTTGTCCGCGATGTAGGCGTAGACGGCGCGCAGGGTTTGCGCCTCGGCGCCTTCCGGGCGGCCGGGGCGTGAGCGCTGGTTCCACGCCATGACGTCGAGATGCGCCCACGGCACGGCGGGGTCGACGAACTCGTTGAGGTAGAGCGCCGCGGTGATGGCTCCGCCTTGCGGGCCGTCGGACACGTTGTTGAGATCGGCGATCTTGCTGTCGATGAGCCGCCGGTACGGCTTGTAGAGCGGCATCCGCCACATCGGGTCGTCTTCCGCCTGGCCGGCGGAAAGCAGCGCGTCGGCGAGCGTGTCGTTGTTGCAGAACAGCGCCGGCAATTCGGGGCCGAGGGCAACTCGCGCCGCGCCGGTCAAGGTCGCGCAATCGACGATCATCTCCGGCTTTTCGTCCGAGGCTTCGCTGAGCGCGTCACACAGGATGAGCCGCCCCTCGGCGTCGGTGTTGCCGATCTCGACCGTGAGGCCCTTGCGCGTCTTGATGATGTCGCGCGGCCGGAAGGCATTTCCCGACACCGAGTTCTCGACGCAGGGCAGCAGCACGCGCAGTCGCACCTTGAGGCCGGCCTGCATGATCGCCTGGCCGAGCCCCAGCATGATCGCGGCGCCGGCCATGTCCTTTTTCATGTTGAGCATGCTCGACGCCGGCTTGAGATCGAGCCCGCCGGTATCGAAACACACGCCCTTGCCGACCAGCGTCACCTTGGGCGCGTCCTTGTCGCCCCAGCTGATGTCGACGAGGCGCGGCGGCCGGGTGCTGGCACGGCCGACGGCATGGATCGTCGGGTAGTTTTTCTCGAGCAGCTTATCGCCGACGATGATCTTGCATTTGGCGCCTTCGGCCTTGGCAACGTGCTGCGCGGCGTCGGCGAGTTCCTCGGGGCCCATGTCGGAGGCCGGGGTGGTCGCTAGGTCGCGGGCGAGAAAGACGCCGCCGGCCAACCGCTCGACGAGGCCACGGTCGGCGCCCTTCGGCCACACCAACCGCGCTGCGCCGCGCTTTTTCGCGTGGTAGCGGGTGAAGGCATAGGTGCCGAGCGCCCAGCCCAGCGCGACCCGGCTCGCATCGATTCCCTTTGGGGCGCCCTTGGGCGGCGGGTCGAGCCGGTAGCTGCCTTCGGGCAAGGTCTCCGACAGTCCGGCGACCGCCCACATCGATGCTTTGCCATCGCCGGTCCCGACGAGGACGCGACCGAGCTTGCCGTTTTTGTCGGGGACGAGCGCGGTCTTGCCGGCCTCCGCCGTGAAGTCGATGGCCTGCGCCCAGTCGCGCTCGCGCGCCGCTGCGCTCTCGCGCCACGCCGCGAGCTCCGCCTTGCCGAGCGGGGTCAGCGGCACCGCGCCGTCATCATGATCGATCAGGGAATAGGGCATCCGGGGTTCCTCGGTCTCTCGCGGAAGCATGGCCCGAGCGGTGTGGCCATGCCAGGGGTCAGGTCAGCTCGTGCAAAATCGTTTCGTCCAAGATTCGGGCCAGCCGGGCGAGGTCTTCGTCCCGCGACAGGCGATGGTCGCCGTCCTTGACGAGGGTCAAGGTCACGTCGCGGCCTTGCAACTTCTCGGTCAGCTTGAGGCTTTGCCGCCACGGCACCGACTCGTCCGCCATGCCGTGCAGCAGCCGCACCGGGCAGGTGAGTGAGATGTCGCCGCGCAGCACGAGATTGCGGTCGCCATCCTCGACCAGCGCCTGCGTGTAGAGATAGCCCGCGGGATCGTAGGGCGAGGCGAGGACGAGGCGGCCTTCTTCCCGCAGCGTGCGCCGCTGAGCCTCGCTGAGGCGCTGCGGCAAGAGATCGGTGGTGAAATCGGGCGCCGCGGCGATGCCGACAAGCGCAGCGACACGCTCCGGGCGGGCCAGCGCGGCGAGCGTCATGATCCACCCGCCCATACTCGACCCGACGAGGATTTGCGGTCCCTCGGTCAGCGAATCGATGACCGCGATCGCGTCGTCGCGCCAGCGCGAGATCGTGCCGTCGGCGAAATCGCCGCTCGACTGGCCGTGCGCGAAATAATCGAAGCGCACGTACGCACGGCCGCGTTGCCGGCAAAAATCGTCCAAAAACAGGGCCTTGGTGCCGGTCATGTCGGAGCGGAAGCCGCCGAGGAAAACGATGCCCGGCCCCATGCCGGCGAGCCGGCGGTAGGCGATTGCCGCACCATCCGGGCGTGCTAGACTCCCGGCGTCGGCGCGCGGCACCGGTGCGGCTTCTTGAATTTGCATCGAAAAGCGCCACAACAGCGAAATGTCACGCGAGGATAACATCGACCAGCGACCCCAAGAAGCCCGCCCACCGGCAGTGCTGCAGGTGATCCCGGCGCTTGTCTCGGGCGGCGTCGAGCGCGGTACGGTCGAAGTCGCGTCGGCCCTGGTCAACGCCGGCTGGACCGCCTATGTCGCCTCGGCCGGCGGCCCGATGGAGCGCGAGCTGGCGCGCGCCGGGGCAAAACACATCACCGTGCCGCTCGATACGAAGAACCCGCTGGCGATCCGCCGCAACGCCCGCACGCTCGCCGAGATCGTCCGCCGCTATAAGATCGACATCATCCACGCTCGCAGCCGCGCCCCGGCGTGGAGCGCGCTGCGTGCGGCGAAGATGACCCGGCGGCGCTTTGTCACGACCTTTCACAATGCCTATGACGACAAGGCGCCGCTCAAGCACTGGTACAATTCGGTGATGGCGCGCGGCGAGCGAGTCATCGCGATCTCGCATTTTGTCGCCGAGCACGCGGCGAACGAGTACGGCGTCGGGCCCGACCGGCTGCGCACGATCCCACGCGGCGTCGACATGACGCTGTTCGATCCCACCCGTATCGCCGGGCAGCGGGTCGCCGATCTCGCCGCGCAATGGCGCGTACCCGACGGCTGCGCGGTGGTCATGCTGCCCGGCCGGCTGACACGCTGGAAGGGCGGGCTCGATTTTATCGAGGCGATGGCCAAGCTGCGGCGGCGCGACGTGTGCTGCCTGCTGGTCGGCGCCGAACAGCGCGCCGGCTTTCGCAAAGAGCTCGAAAAGGCGATCGGCCGGCATGATCTGATGGGGCAATTCCGCATCGTCGAGAACTGCCGCGACATCACTGCGGCTTACATGCTCTCCGATGTGGTGGTGTCCGCATCGACCGACCCGGAAGGGTTCGGCCGCACGATCGTCGAGGCGCAGGCGATGGGCCGCCCGGTCATCGCGACCGATCATGGCGGCGCGCGCGAGACGGTGGTCCCCGGCAACACTGGCTGGCTCGTGCCGCCCGGCGACACCGCGGCGCTCGCGACGGCGATCGATCATGCGCTGCGGCTCGATTCCGACGCGCGTCGCGCCTTCGCGCAGCGCGCCCGGGCGCACATCTTCGAGGGCTTCACGCGCGAGGCGATGTGCTCGCGAACCATTGACGTCTACGAAGAGCTGCTGTTTCCCGAACCGCAGGTGAGCGCGGACGAGCCGCTCGCCATTTCGGCGTAAGAGGGGCTGAGCCGTCCTGCGTTCCGACAAGGCCGCTGCAAAAATCCTCGTCATCAAATTGAGCGCGCTCGGCGACATCGTGCAGGCGATGGGGGCGGCGTCGGCGATCCGCGTCCATCATCCGGGTGCGGCGATCGTGCTGCTGACGACAAAGCCTTATGCCGAGCTGATGCGCCAGGCGCCCTATTTTGACGAGGTCTGGGTCGACGAGCGCCCGCGCGATCCCGTCGGGCTGTGGCGCCTCATGCGCCGGCTGCGCGCCGAGCGGTTCGACCGGGTCTACGATCTGTCGACCCGGCAGCGCAGCGCGCTTTATTACCGGCTGATGCGGCGGCCGCTGTGGAGCCATGCCGGCCCGGAATGGTCGGGGATCGTGCCCGGCGCGTCGCACCGCCAGCCCGACACGGCCGAGCGCCGGCGTATGCACACGCTCGATCGCGAGGCCGACCAGCTGCGCTGGGCCGGCATTACAGCGCCGATCCCGCCGCCCGACATGTCCTGGGCGGCGGCCGATATCTCGCGCTTCGCGTTGCCGCCGGGCTACGTGCTGCTGATGCCGGGCGCGGCGCCGCATCGCGAGAAGAAGCGCTGGCCGCTTGGGCGTTTCATCGAGCTGGCGCGGCGCATCGCGGCGGCGAGACTGACGCCGGTGATTGTCGGCGGGTGCGCCGAGAAGGAACTTGGGCGGGCGATCGCGGCCGCGGTCCCGGAAGCGCGCGACCTGACCGGGGAGACCGAGTTTGGCGATATCGTCGCTTTGGGCGCGGGCGCGCGTCGGGCGGTCGGCAACGATACCGGGCCGATGCATCTGGCGGTGGTCGGCGGCGCGCCGGCGACGGTGCTCTATTCCGCTGCGTCCGATCCCGCGCTGACCGCGCCGCGCGGGCCGGATGTGGTGATCTTGCGGCGCGACAATCTCGTCGATCTGCCGGTCGACGAAGTCGCCGCGACTCTCGGCCTCCCGGCTTGACGGCGGATGAGCGGAACGCGATATTCCGGGTATGCGCCGCCGGACGACCATGACTACGACCACCACTCCGCAGAGCGGGGTGTGAGGTCGCGCAGCCTGATCGGACGGTACGGCTCGAACTCGCAGACCCCGCCGGGTTACGGACGGGGTTTTTTCGTGACCACATGCCCCGTCCCGACCGTCGGCCCTTGACGGAGCACGGATAGCCATGAGCGTAACAATCACACTCCCTGACGGAAAAACCCGCGAGTTCCCCGCTCCGGTTAGCGGTGCGGAGCTTGCCGCCGCGATCGGCCCCGGCCTCGCCAAGGCCGCGATCGCGCTAAAGCTCGACGGGGCGCCGCGCGACCTCGCGACCGTCATCGACCATGACGCGAAGGCCGCGATCATCACCCGCGAGCAGCCGGATGGGCTCGATATCCTGCGCCACGACGCCGCGCACGTCATGGCCGAGGCGGTCAAGGAGCTTTATCCCGAGACTCAGGTCACGTTCGGCCCGTCGACCGAGAACGGCTTTTATTACGACTTCGCGCGCGATACGCCGTTTACGCCGGACGATCTCGCGGCGATCGAAACGCGCATGCGCGACATCGTCAAGCGCGACGAGGCGATCACTCGCGAGGTCTGGGAACGCGACAAGGCGGTCGCGTTCTTTGACGGCCTCGGCGAGACGTACAAGGCGGAGTGGATCGCCGAAATCCCCAAGGACGAGGAGATCAGCCTCTATCGCCAGGGCGACTTCGTCGATCTGTGCGTCGGTCCGCATCTGCCATCGACCGGGCATCTTGGCCAGGCGTTCAAGCTGATGAGCGTCGCCGGCGCCTATTGGCGGGGCGACGCGAAGAACGCGCAGCTGCAGCGCATCCACGGCACCGCCTGGGCGAGCCAGAAAGAGCTCGACCAGTACCTGTTCCGGTTGGAAGAGGCCGAGCGGCGCGATCATCGCCGCGTCGGGCGCGAACTCGAGCTGTTCCATCTCGGTGACGAGGCGGTCGGCAGCGTCTTCTGGCACCCAAAGGGCTGGACGCTGTTCCGCATTATCGAGAGCTACATGCGCGGGCGGCTCGAAAAGGCCGGCTACCAGGAGGTGAAGGGCCCGCAGCTGCTCGACCGGTCGCTATGGGAGGCGACGGGGCATTGGGACAATTTCCGCGACAATATGTTTATCGCTGAGAGCCGCGACGATCGGGTGCTCGCGGTCAAGCCGATGAACTGTCCTGGCCACGTCCTGATGTTCCGCAACCGGCTGCGCAGCTACCGTGAATTGCCGTTGCGTCTCGCCGAATTCGGCAGCTGCACGCGCAACGAGCCGTCGGGCGCGCTGCACGGTATCATGCGGGTGCGCGCCTTCACCCAGGATGATGCGCATATTTTCTGCGAAGCGCTGAAGCCTAACGACCCGAATAGTCAGGTTAGGACTGAGACCAGGGCGTTCTGTGATCTGCTGAAATTGATCTATCACGATTTCGGCTTCGACGACGTTGTGGTCAAGTTTGCCACGCGCCCCGAGAAGCGCATGGGAAGTGATGTCTACTGGGATCTGGCTGAGGAGGACCTTGAAGCAGCGGCTCGTGCGGCTGGCCTGGACCCGATCCTGAGTCCCGGCGAGGGGGCCTTTTATGGACCCAAACTCGAATTCCATTTGAAAGACGCGCTGGGCCGCGAGTGGCAATGCGGTACCTTGCAGCTCGATTTTCAGATGCCCGAACGGCTCGGCGCGTCCTATGTAGGTGAAGACGGCGCGAGACATGCTCCGGTGATGCTGCACCGCGCGATCCTCGGCTCGATGGAGCGCTTTATCGGCATTCTTATCGAGCACTATGCCGGCCGCTTTCCGCTTTGGCTGTCGCCGGTTCAGGTGATCGTCGCGACGATCACCGAGGAGGCCGACGCTTACGCCGCCGAGGTCGCGCAAGTGATGAGCGAGGCGGGCCTGCGCGTCGTGCTCGACACGGGCGGCGAGACGATCAATTACAAGGTCCGCGAGCATAGCGTGGCGCGCGTGCCGCTAATGCTTGTGGTCGGCAAGCGCGAGGCGGAAAACCGCGCGGTTTCGCTGCGCCGGCTGGGCGGCAATGCGCAACAAGCGCTTGCGCTCGCCGAGGCGGTTGATAAATTAAAAGTAGAGGCCGCCCTTCCGGCAGCATCGTGACCGAACGATGTAATTTCCGGGACGGTTTGCCTGTACAGACAAAGGAGAAGGTAAATAGCTAGACCACCTTTTAACACCACCCCAACTCGCGATGGTCCGCGGATCAACGGCGAGATTTCAGTCAACCAGCTCCGGCTCGTCGACGAACGCGGCGAAATGGTGGGAGTCGTTACCCGCAACGAGGCGCTCGACATGGCGGCGGATGCCGGCCTCGACCTGGTCGAGATCGCGCCGAACGCTGACCCGCCGGTTTGCAAAATTCTCGATTTCGGCAAATACAAATACGAAGAACAGAAGAAAAAGAACGAGGCCAAGAAAAAGCAGAAGGTCATCGAGGTCAAGGAGGTCAAGTTCCGGCCGTCGATCGATGACCACGACTACGACGTCAAGATGCGCTCCATGCACAAATTCATCGGCGAGGGCGACAAGGTCAAGGTGACCATGCGGTTCCGCGGGCGCGAATTGGCGCACCAGGAACTCGGCATGGATGTCTTGATGCGGGTCAAGGGAGACCTCGACGAGATCGCCAAGGTCGAGCAGTTTCCGCGCATGGAAGGTCGCCAGATGACGATGGTGGTCTCGCCGAAGTGACGCGATAGCGTCTTCCCGGCGACAGCCGGGTTCCACGCTGCTTCAACGGCTCAGAACAGCCAGCTGACCTGCGGCCGGCGGTCGGCCCATGGCCGTGCCTGCTCGTAGAGCGCGGCGGCGCGCAGCAGCCGTGCGTCGCCCATATGCGGGCCGACAAGCTGCACGCCGATCGGCAGCCCGTCGGCGCCAAACCCGCAGGGCAGCGTCACCGCTGGGTTGCCCGACAGGTTGAACGGCAGCGTGTAGGGATACCAGGATTTGCGCACCGTATCGGCGGTCTCGCCGTCGATCTCGATCGGCGCAAAGAAATCGTGCTCGATCGGCAGCGCGGTGCGCGACAGGGTCGGTGTCACGACAAGGTCGTAGTCGGCGAACCAGCTTTCGATCTCGCGAAACACCCGTGTGCGCTCGAACATCGCCTCCTGCAACGCAACCGCGCTATGCGCCGCGCCGGTATCCATTTGCCGGGTTAGCGTCTCGCTCATGCGGTTGCCGTATTGTCCGACATAGCGCCGGAAACGGGCATTCCAGAACGATTGCGTCAGCACCAGCCAGATCGGCTCGGTCGTGCGGAAATAGTCGTCGACGGGCGTGACGATCGCGCCGAGTTCTTCGAAAACGATGAGCGCCGCCTCGCAAGCCGTCCGCACCTCGCCCGACAGCTTGTCGTTGCCGAGCAGCGGCCGCCAGGCGATCCGCACCCCGGCGAGGTCGCCCTCGGGCTGGGCGGCGGCGACAAAATCGGGCTTTGTCAGGCCCAGCGAATGCGGGTCGCAGCGATCCGCGCCGGCCATCGCCTGAAGCATCAGCGCGCTGTCCATCACCGTGCGGGTCATTGGTGTGATGTGCGACTGGTTGCCGAACCCGTCGGGCGTGAGGTCGTGTGGCACCAGACCCAGTGTCTGCTTGAAGCCGACAACGCCGCAGCACGCGGCCGGGATGCGGCTCGACCCGCCGCCATCGGTGGCGATGCCGATCGGCGCCAGCCCCGCGGCCGCGGCGACGGCGGCGCCGCCACTCGATCCGCCGCAGGTGCGGGTCAAATCCCAGGGGTTTGCCGTGCGCCCGAACAGCGGCGCCTCGGTAAAGCATTTATGGCCGAATTCGGGGGTCGTGGTCTTGCCGATGAGGATGGCGCCCGCCGTTTTGAGCCGCGCCACCGCGGCGGAATCAGCCGTCGGCACGTTCTCGGCGAGCGCGACGGAACCGAATGTCGTCTTCACCCCGGCCGTGTTGACCAGGTCCTTGACCGCAAACGGCACGCCGTGCAGCGGGCCGAGCGGCTCGCCAAGCATGACCGCCGCCTCGGCTTCCCAGGCGGCGGCGCGCGCTTCCTCGGCGCAGATCGTGATGAAGGCGTTGAGCTTCGGCTGCGATTTCTCAATGCGTCCGAGCGCATCCTCGACCAGCTCTACGGGCGACACGACTCTCCGCGCGACGAGGTCGGCGAGCTCAACGGCGGATGCAAAGGCAAAGTCGCTCATGGGCCCCTGCCAAGCGCTGGCGCCAAGGCGCAGCCGACGATTAGACTGACAGGAAACTCCTGCGCGCGTGAGGAAATTATGAGTGACGCACCCAGGTTGGGCCCCGGGTTAAGCGCGCCCGAAGTTCACCTGCTGATCAACATGCCGCGCTGGGATGCGCCGCTGGCGTTGAAAGTCGGCTTTATGGGGCTTGTGGCGCAGGGAATCCTGCGACTGGAGATAGAGGAGCGACCCGGTATCTTCCGTACCCGGCGCGTGCCGCATTTACGGGTGGCGCCGGTTTTGCCGTCGCCGCTGCCGCCGGTCGCGGCGTCGCTCATCAGCATGGTGCGTGCCGCCGAGCCCGACGGAGACCTCAAGACCGTGCTGCGTCATTGTCATATCGACTATCACCAGACATTGAGCGGCTTTATCAAGGACTGCATCGGGCCGGCGCTGGTGGCGCGCGGTCTTGCCGTATCGGAACGCGCGCGGGCGCTCGGCATCTTCCCTTACAACCGCTTCGTCTGTACCCCGGCGGGCCAGACGGAGAGAGCGCGGCTCCTGGGCCTGATGCACGAGGCCAAAACCGTGCCGGCCATACTCGAGAGCGACCCGGCCAAGGCCGCCGCGCTGATCGCCGCGCTGGGCAGCGCTTTTCTCCTCGTCGAGGAGCTGAAGCCGCACTACCCGGAACTCGAAAAGGCGATGCGGAAGTACGACAGCAGCGGCAGCGGCGGCGACGGTGGCGGCTATTATTTTCCCGACGGCGAGACCTCCGGCATCGGAGATGGAGACTTCTGCTTCGATTTCGGCCATCTCGATTTCGCCTGCTTCGATTCGGGGGCTTTCGACAGCTTCGACGCCGGATTCTCGGACGGCGGCGGTGGAGACGGTGGTGGCGGAGATGGCGGCGGTGGTGGGTGCTGAGCGAGGGAATGCTGGGTGCCGGGCGGCGATGCGGTAAAAGGAAGCGCCGCCGCAGCTGAATGGAATTCCCCATGCGCCGTTTTTTTGTCGGGTTTTTCGCCGTCGTCGGAATTATCGCCTTTGTCGGCTTTCTCGGTCTCGTCGCGCTGACCGTTAGCCTGGTGAAATACGCCGGCAAAGCGGCGCCGCTGCCGCAGTCGATCGTGCTCACCGCCGATCTTACCGGCGGCCTCGCTGACAAGCCCGATCCGGACCCGATGGCTCGCCTGCTGTTCGACGAGAAGGGCACGCTGCGCGACTTTGTCGATGCGGTCGACCGTGCCGCCGACGACCCGCGGGTGAAGGGTCTTTACCTCGAACTCGGCGACGATTCGCTGGGTCTCGCGAAGACGCAGCAGGTGCGCGACACGATCGCCCACTTCCGCGCCAAGGGGAAATACGCCGTCGCTTTTGCCGACACGTTTGGCGAGGGCGACCCCGGCACGCGGCCCTATTACCTGGCGACCGCGTGCGACGAGATTTGGCTGCAGCCGCTGGGCGAGGTCAGCCTCACCGGGTTGCGCAGCGAGACGCCATTCCTCAAAGGGCTGCTCGACAAGCTCGGCATCGCCGCCGATTTCGATCATCGCGAGGAATTCAAGACGGCGATGAACAGCCTCACCGAGACGCAGATGACCGCGCCGCAGCGCGAGGAGGTCGAGGGGCTGCTGACTTCGATCTGGGGCCAGATCGCCGGCGACATCGCCAAGGCGCGCAATCTGAGCCCGGAGCGCATCACGGCGCTGGCCGATCGCGCGCCCTTGCTCGCCGACGAGGCGCAACCATTGGGTCTTGTCGACAAGCTCGGCTATCGCGATCAGGCGCTGGCCGAGGCGCGCGCCCATGGCGGCGACAGTGCGCGGCTGATGAACTTTAGCAAATACTTCAAGGCCGCCGGCCGGCCGCATGCCAGCGGCAGCCGGATCGCGCTGATCTATGGCACCGGGCTCATCACCCGTGGCGGCAGCGCCGCCGGTGTGTTCGCCGACGAGGATCAGTTCACCGCGCGCTCGATCGGGCGCGCCTTTGCCGCCGCGACGCGCGACAAGGACGTGCGGGCGATCGTCTTCCGCATCGACAGCCCTGGCGGCTCGGCGACCGCGTCGGAAACGATCTGGCGCAACGTCGCGGAGGCGCGCCGCGCCGGCAAGCCGGTTATCGTCTCGATGGGCGACGTCGCCGCCTCGGGCGGGTATTACGTCGCCGCGCCGGCCGACAAGATCGTCGCCGAGCCGGCGACCTTGACCGGTTCGATCGGCGTGCTTGCCGGCAAGCTGGTGCTTGGCGGGTTGATGCAAAAACTCGGCGTCACCACCGATTCCGCCGAGCGTGGCGCCAATTCCGGGATGTTCAGCGCGGCCAGCGATTTCACCCCCGCGCAGCGCGAGCGGCTCGACGCCGAACTCGACAACACCTATGCCGGGTTCAAGAACCACGTGGTGGCCGGTCGCCATCTGACGACCGACCAGGTCGAGGCGGCCGCCAAGGGCCGGGTGTGGTCGGGCGAGGATGCGAAAGGCAAGGGGCTCGTCGATGCGCTCGGCGGCTACGAGACGGCGTTCGACCTGGCGCGCGAGGCGGCGAAGCTGCCGGAGGACGCGCCGATCGATGTGGTGGTCTATCCCCGCGAACGTGGGCTGAGCGCCACGCTTATCGCGCGGCTGCGCGGCGATGACATCGACGAGACCTCGGCTCTGGGTGGGCTGGGGCGCGGGCTCACGATGTTGCGCATGATCATCGCCGCGGTCGACTTGGCGATCGAGGACCCCGGCATCCTGCGGATGGCGCCGGTCGGCGATATCCGCTAAGGGCGTTCGCGTATCGGCGGCTTATTTTCGTCATAAAGCGGGTATAATCCGCATCGTCGCTGAGGGGGATCGGCGGAGGGTAAGGTGAAGGGAAAATTCCTGGTTCTGGCGGTGGCTCTGCCGCTCGCCGCGTGCGGCTGGTTTAGCCATAAAAGCGAAGAGCAAGCCACGGCGCCCGCCGGCGTTTCGAACCTGTCGTCCGACGAGGTACTCAAGAAGGACTGCTTGGACGAGACCTGGAAGCAGCAGAATCTCGGCCTATGGTACTCGGTCTGCCGCCAGCCGATGAAGTGGTGATCGGCGCGGCGGCTAAGTCGCGGTGTCAAGTCCCCGGCGGGATCACCGGCAGCACCAGATAAGACGGCCGAGCGCTTTCGACGAACACCGTGGTCGTGGCGCGGCGCTTATGCGCCATCGACCCTTCCGGTTCGCCCGAATTCGGGCTGATGTCGAAATGCGGAAAATTGCTGCCGGCGAGGTCGAGGCGAAGCCGATGGCCGCGCTTGAAGAGATTGGCGCAAGGAAACATCGCCACCGTGACCGCATAAGGGCGGCCGGGCTCGAGCGGCGTCGGCGCCTCCCAGGACTCGCGGTAGCGCAGCCGGAGCACGCCCTCGCTGAGGTTCATCGCGAACCCGTCTGGGTAGTCGGCGCTCGCCGGGTACCAATCGATGAGCTTGGCGTGGATATCGGCGTCCGGGCCGTCGCTCGCGACCCATAGATGGAGCTCGATCGGTCCGGCGATCTCGACATCTTCGGGCAGCGGCGGGGTCTGGAATGTCAGCACGTCCGGCCGTCCGGCGAGCGGCCCGTAAGGTGGCTTGCTGCCGAAAAAATTTGGGCCGGTGCGCTGGTCGTAAGCGCCGCTATACATGACCGGTCCGCCCGAGCTGAGCGCGCCGCCGATCGTCGGGACGGGATCGTCGGGGTCGGCGATGAAGGACAGCATGGCGCTGCTCTCGCCGGGCCGGGCGATCAGCAGCGACCGGCCGGGATGCAGGTAGAAGCGGGTGAACGCGGTCTGCGGCAACGGCCAGTGATCCGCCTCCCGCCAGAAGCCGCCATGGTGGAGTCGCCCGGCCGCGTTGCGCCAGGCGACGCCGTCTGCTGACCGGCCGCCGCCCATGACGAAGACCCGCACCGTCGGCTCGCGCGCGACGCCGTTGTCGACGCCCTTGACCCAGCAGTCAAACCAGCGCCGCCGGACACTGAAGAAATCGTCGCCGAGATTGCCGTCGAGCGGCGCCGCCGCGCCAAACTCGACATCGCCGGCAAAGGACAGCGAGCGGTCGCCATGCGTCCACGGTCCGAGCACTAGGCGCGCCGGGCCGCGCCGGCCCGACAGACCGGTGTAATTTTCCATCGCGGTGCGCGCATAGGGGTCGTACCAGCCTGACAAATGCACCATCGGCACATCGGCGTAGCGGTCGTAATACCCCTCGGCGTAGATGCCGGGCTGCTTCCAGTAATCGTCGAAATTGCCGTGCGACCATTGCTCGAACAGGTAGTCCTCGAAGTCGGGCGCGGCCTTGAGCGGGGAATCGCCGGGCCGCCAGGGCATGCGCGCCATCCATTCGGTGATGTCCTCGGCGGCGAGCGCCGCCCTCACCGCCGGGTCCTTGGCGTCGGCGAGCGCGTTGCGATAGGCCCAGGTCGCCTGCTTCAGGTCGAAGGCCCCGCCATGCCGGATACCGCTGCGAAACGCGTTCGAGAAGCCGCCGCAAGCGATGTACTGCGCCGCAAGTCCGGGCGGGTCGAGGCAGCCCAACGCCATCTGCGCATGCGCCGCGTAGCTGAGACCCATTGTCGCGATGCGGCCATTGCACCAGGGCTGCGCGACGAGCCAGGCGCAGGTGTCGTAACCGTCCGGCGCTTCGCTCAGATATTTCGTGAACCCGCCCTCCGAACGGTAGCGGCCGCGGCAATCCTGAAAGGCGACGGCATAGCCGGCCTCGACAAAATAGCGCGCCACCGCCTCGCGCGAGCGCGGCGCCGGGTCGGTCGCGGTGATCTCTGAACGGCTCGGCGCCGATTTGTCGTAGGGCGTGCGCTCGAGGATCACCGGGAAAGAGCCCGCGCCCTCCGGCCGGTAGATGTCGGTCGCCAGACGCACCTCGTCGCGCGCGGCGATCATGATGTCGCTCTCGACGATCATGTCGGCTCTGTGCGGTTCACTGGGCGCCCTCCCTTGCCCGTTGACGACGTTTCGGCTAATCCTCGGCACGACCGATCGTGACGATGGGCGCGTAGCTCAGCGGGAGAGCACTACGTTGACATCGTAGGGGTCACAGGTTCAATCCCTGTCGCGCCCACCATCTCGTTACGGTCGGGCCGTCGGGGGAGCGAGCGGATGTTGAACATGCGGCTTGCGGCGACAGGGGTTTTCGCGGTGGCGCTGGCGGCGATGCTGCCGGCCTGCGTCCCGCAGGATATCGAGGATCCGGCCGAGCGTGCGGTGGCCGGGGCGGCGCTGGGGACGGCGTTGGGCACCGGGATCGGCGCGACCTTCGCGATCAACCCGGGGATTGGTTCAATCATCGGCGCCGAGACCGGCGCGGCGCTCGGTGCGCTCGCCGGTGTCATGACCTCACCACCCGCGCCGAGCTACAAGCCGGTCGCGGTGCCGGCCGAGGCGGTCATTCCCGGCTTCTACGATACCTGGCCGCCGGGATACGGCGCGCCGCCGACCAATCCCGAGACGCAGTCGCCGCACGCCGGCTGATCGGGCGGCCATCTAGCCGCTGCCGATGCCGCTGCTCACCATCCCGTTTCCGGCCATCGACCCGATCGCGGTGTCGCTCGGGCCGTTCGCGATCCGCTGGTACGCCCTCGCCTATATCGTCGGTCTGCTTATCGGCTGGCGTTATTGCCTGATGCTGGCGGACCGCGCGCCGCAACTTATCGGGCGCAAGGAAATCGATGATTTTCTCGTCTGGGCGACGCTGGGGGTCGTGCTCGGCGGCCGCGTCGGCTTTGTGCTGTTCTACAATCTGCCGTTCTACATCGACCATCCGCTGCAGATGTTCGAGCTGTGGCATGGCGGGATGTCGTTCCACGGCGGCGCGCTCGGCGTGACGATCGCGATCATCGTGTTCTGCCGCCAGCGTGGGCTGTCGATTTTCGCGCTCAGCGACATCGTCATCGAGGCGATCCCGATCGGCCTGTTCTTTGGGCGCATCGCCAATTTCATCAATGGCGAGCTGTGGGGCCGGATGACCGACACCGCCTGGGCGATCATCTATCCCGGCGGGGCGGTCAGCGCGAACCAGGTGCCGCCGAACCTGCTCGGCCTGTGCCAGAACGTTACCTTCGCCGATGGCAGCCCCGGCTTTAATTGCCCGCGCCATCCGAGCGAGCTCTACGAGGCGGCGTGCGAGGGCGTCCTGCTGTTTTTGCTGCTGCTCTATTTCGAGCATCGCGGCGTGCGGCGCCGGCCGGGGATCGAGACCGGGATCTTTCTTATCGGCTACGCGATCGCGCGGACGTCCGGTGAGCTGTTCCGCCAGCCCGACGCACAACTGGGCTTTCTGTTCTATATCGGTGGTTTCGGGGTGACGATGGGCCAGCTGTTGTCGATCCCGGTGCTGATCGCCGGCGCGGTCATCATCTGGTGGATGCAACGCGAGCCGGCCGCAGCCGCGTCGCCGCGGTGAGCGCGGCCGATCTCACCGCACGTCTCGTCCGCCACATTCGCGCGCATGGACCGCTGACCGTCGCCGCCTTTATGGCGATGGCGCTGCACGACCCCAAGGGCGGGTATTACGCGCGGCGTCAGCCGTTGGGCGCTGCCGGCGATTTTGTCACCGCGCCGGAGATCAGCCAGATTTTTGGCGAGCTGATCGGGCTGTGGTGCGCCGATTTGTGGCAGCGCATGGGAAGTCCCGATCCCGTCATCGTCGCCGAGCTGGGGCCGGGGCGCGGTCTGCTGATGGCGGATTTCTTGCGCGCCGCGTCGGGGGTCGCTGGGTTCCGTGATGCGATGCGGCTGTGTCTTGTCGAAGCGAGCCCGGTGCTGCGCGCCGAGCAACAACGCCGGCTTGCGGATGCCGACGCTGTCTGGCTCGACGATATCGGCGGTTTGCCGGATGGTCCGTTGCTGCTGGTTGCCAATGAGTTTCTCGACGCGTTGCCGATCCGCCAGCTGGTGCGCGGCTCCGAGCATTGGGCGGAACGGCTGGTCGCACTCGATGGCGACAGCCAATTGTGCTTCGCCGAGGGGCCGGAAAGCCCGGCGCTAACCCTTCTTATTCCGCCCGCGCAGCGTGACGCCGCGCCGGGCACGATCGTTGAGCTTTGCCTCGCGGCGACAGCCCTGTCGGCGGGTCTGGCCGAGCGGTTCCGCGGTCAGCCGGGCGCGGCGCTGTTTGTCGATTACGGCTATGCCGCGCCGACAGGGAGATCGACGCTGGCGGCGATCGACACGCACCGCGCAGCCGCGATCCTCGACGCGCCGGGCACGGCCGATTTGTCGGCGCATGTCGATTTCGCCGCGATCGCTGCTGCCGCGCGCGCGAGTGGCGCCCTGGTCTGCGGTCCGGCGCCGCAGGGCGCGTTCCTCAAGGCACTTGGCGCCGAGCTGCGCCTCGAAATGCTGTCGCGCCGCGCCGCGCCCGATCAGCGCGCCGCGCTCGAAACCGGGCTGAAGCGCTTGATCGATCCGAGTGAGATGGGCACCCTGTTTCAGGCGCTGGCGATCGTCTCTCCGGGCTTAGCGGCGCCCGCCGGGTTTGCCGATGGCGTATAATGGCCCACTGGTGATAGCCCCATGATGATCACCCTCGACGTGCTCGATGATTGCGCTGGCTTGCGCCACGGGTTCTTCACCCGCGAGGGCGGGGTCAGCGGCGGGCTCTTCGCGTCGCTGAATTGCGGCTACGGCTCGGGCGACGATCCGGCCAACGTCGCGCACAACCGCGCGATCGCCGCCGACCGGCTTGGCCTTGCCGAGGATCGCCTCATCACCTGCCATCAAATCCACAGCGCTACGGTGCTGACCGTCACCGAACCGTGGCGGCGGGAGGATGCACCGCGAGCCGACGGCATGGCCACCGATCGACCGCATATCGCGCTGGGTGTGCTCGCCGCCGACTGCGCGCCGGTGTTGTTCGCCGACCCTGAGGCCCGGGTCATCGGCGCGGCGCATGGCGGCTGGCGCGGCGCGCTTGGCGGAGTGATGGAGGCAACGGTCGAGGCGATGACAAAACTCGGCGCCGCGCCGTCGCGCATCCGCGCCGGGATCGGCCCGTGCATCGCCCAGCCATCCTATGAGGTTGGCCCGGAATTTCCCGGCCGCTTTGCCGAAGTCGACGGCGGATCGTTTTTTGCGCCCGCCGCGCGGCCCGGGCATTTCCGCTTCGACCTGCCCGGCTATATCGCGCATCGGCTCGCGCGGTTCGGGCTCGCCGCGGTCGCCGATGTTGCTTGCGACACGGCCGCCGACCCGGCGCGCTTCTTCAGCTACCGGCGAGCGTGCTTGGCGGGCGAGCGCGACTACGGGCGCGCGGTCGCGGCGATCTGTCTGGGCGCCTGATGCCGTACCTCATCATGTTCGGCATCGCGTGCCTGCTGGGCCTTCTGGTTACTTGCGCACTGACCACGTGATCCGGGCGCCGCGGCGCCTTGCCGTGCCGGTCGGCGGGGCCGTGCTGGCCCTGCTGCTCGCCGCATGTCAGCCGCTGCCGCATCCCTTCGATTATGACCGGCCGTCGGCGGCGCTGATCGCGGTTCCCGACAATTTCAATATCGCGGTCGGCCGGGTCGAGGGCGATCCGCACGCGACCGCCGAGAAGCTGCCGCGGGCGATCGCCCAGGAGCTGGTGAAGCACAACATCACCGCGAGCGACGAAACGGCGAGCAAGGCGAGCTATCAGCTCGCCGGCCGGATCGACGAACACCCCGATCAACCCGGCCGGTCGGTCGTCACCGTCGACTGGCAGTTGCGCGACCCGCACGGCAACCTCGTCAGCGAGCGCAGCGACAAGCTGGCCGCGCCGACGCGCGACTGGGATAACGGTGACCAGGCGCAGGTCGCGCAGTTGGCGGCGGCCGGCGCCGCCGGCCTCGCCGCGCTGATGACCGACACAACCCCCAAGGAGGCGCCGGGCGGCGGTCGTGTCCGCGTCGCGGTGCGCAAGATCGATGGCGCGCCAGGCGATGGCAACGCATCGCTCGCTAACTCGCTGACGGCGGTGTTGAAGCACGCCGACATCGATCTCGTTGATGCCGCGAACGGCAAACCCGATGTCGACATCGATTGCGCCGTCAAGCTCGACGCCATTCCCGGCGGCCAGCAGCACATCAAGATCGTCTGGCATGTCGCCCGTGCCGCGGGTGGGGAGGTCGGCCAGGTTGCGCAAGAAAACGACATTCCGCACGGCCGGCTCGACGGGCCCTGGGGCGATATCTCCTACAGCGTCGCGATTTCCGCGGCCGACGGGATCATGGCGCTGGTCGATCGTGCCGCGCCGGCGGGGAAGCGCGTCGGGGCGGCGCGCGCAGCGTCTTCCGACGCTCCGACCGCGGACGCCCCGACCGCCAATGTCGCGACGCCGGCGTCGATCGATGCGGCCGCCAATGCCGGTAAACCGTCGGCGCCGCCGGTCGCCGGCAACATCGATTCGCCCGAAGTCAATCTGCCGCCGGTCAATGTAGGGCCGGCCGATATGCCGAAGCCGTTGGGGGCGCCGCCCGATGTCCCCGTACCGCTACCTTTTCGCGGCATTCCGATCCCGCAGAATTTCTGAACGGGTGGCGAGCCGGGTCACGCTCTAAACTTGGTTGATTGCCCCGGCTGAGCGTTTTATTACACTTCTGTGCGCGTGACGCTGCGGGATTGGGCCCGGCGGCGCCGTCGCCAGTCGCTGCGGCATGAAAATTCTGACCTGCAACGCAAATCGGCCACTAGCCGAAGCGATCTCGGCCTATTTGAGCCTGCCGCTGGCGCGCGCCAGCGTCCGGCGCTTCTCGGATATGGAGGTGTTTGTCGAGATCCAGGAGAATGTGCGCGGCGAGGATGTCTTTGTGATCCAGCCGACCTCCTATCCGGCGAACGACAATCTGATGGAGCTGCTCGTCACGCTTGATGCGCTGAAGCGCAGCTCGGCGCGGCGGGTGACGGCGGTGATCCCGTATTACGGCTATGCGCGGCAGGACCGCAAGACGAGCTCGCGCTCGCCGATCTCGGCGAAGCTCGTCGCTAATCTGATCACCGCCGCGGGCGCCAACCGGGTGCTGACGCTGGATCTGCACGCGGCGCAGATCCAGGGGTTCTTCGACATCCCGGTCGATAATCTCTACGCATCGCCGGTGCTGGTGAAGGACATCAAGGACGCGCGCGCCAATCAGGACCTGGTCATCGTCTCGCCCGATGTCGGCGGCGTGCTGCGCGCCCGCGACATCGCCCGCCGGCTCGACGTCGACCTCGCGATCATCGACAAGCGGCGCGAGCGCGCCGGCGTGTCCGAGGTCATGAACATCATCGGCGATGTCGAGGGCCGCCACTGTATCCTTGTCGACGACATCGTCGACAGCGCCGGCACGTTGTGCAACGCGGCAACGGCGCTGATCGAGGCCGGCGCCAAGGCGGCCTATGCCTATTGCACGCATGGCGTGTTGTCGGGTGGCGCGGTGGCGCGGGTCGCGGCGTCGCCGATCGAAGAGCTGGTGCTGACCGACAGCATCGTCGCCACCGAAGCGGTGCGTCTGTCGCGCAACATCCGCCAGCTGACGATCGCCCCCTTGATAGCCGAGGCGATGCTGCGGATCAGCGAGGAACGGTCGGTTTCCAGCCTGTTCAACTGAGCCGAACTCGATTATATGAACGCCGAAACGGGCGGCTCGCCGCCCGTTTTTCAATTGAAGGAGTGCCCCAGTATGCCCGAAGTCATCAGCCTCAGCGCCGAGCCGCGCGGCAGCCTCGGCAAGGGCGCGTCCCGGGCGATGCGGCGGGCCGGGCGCGTTCCCGGCATCATCTATGGCGACGGCAAGGAGCCGGTGCCGATCAGCTTCGAGCCGCGAGAGTTGTCGCGCGCGGTCAATCGCGCCGGGTTTTTTGCGACCATCGTCGACGTCTCGGTCGAGGGTGCGGTGCATCGCACGCTCGCGCGCGAGGTGCAGTACCACCCGGTCAGCGATGCCGCGCTGCATGTTGACCTGATGCGCGTCGGCGCCGGCGCGCAGGTGCATGTCAGCGTGCCCGTCAGCTTTACCAACCATGAGGGCTCGCCCGGGCTGCGGCGCGGCGGCATCCTCAACATCGTCCGGCACAACATCGACATCGTCTGTTCGGTCGACGCGATCCCCGACCGTTTGATGGTCGACCTCGATGGGCTCGAGATCGGCGACAGCATCCATATCCAGGCGGTGACGATGCCCGAGGGTGTGCGCGCGGTCCTCGGGTCGCGCGACTCGACGATCGCCAGCGTCGCCGCCTCCTCCGCGGTGCGCGAAGAGGCGCTCGCAGCGGCGCAGACCGCCGCCACGGGCCCCGAGGAGGAGGAAGGTGCGGAAGCAGCGGCGACGCCGGCGGCCGAGGCGTAGCTCACCGGGCGCGGGCGGTCAGCCATGCGCCTTATCGTGGGTCTCGGCAATCCCGGGCCGCGCTACGCGAAGAACCGCCACAATGTCGGCTTTGTCGCGGTCGACGCGATCGCGCGCCGGCATGGCTTTCCGGCGTTTCGCGACCGCTTCAAGGGCGAATTGTCGGAAGGGGTGATCGGCGGCGAGAAACGCCTCTTACTGAAGCCGCAGACCTTTATGAACGATTCCGGCGAGTCGGTGCTGGCGGCGGCGAGCTTCTACAGAATCCCGCCCAGCGAGATCGTCGTGATCCACGACGAGATCGACCTCAAGCCCGGCAAGTTGCGTGTCAAGCGCGGCGGCGGCAGCGCCGGCCATAACGGGCTCAGATCGATCGACGCGCTGTTGGGCGCCGATTACTGGCGGGTGCGGATCGGCGTCGGCCATCCCGGAGTCAAGGAACTGGTGCAGCCTTATGTGCTGCAGAATTTTTCGTCCGAGGAGATCAGCGAGTGGGCCGCGCCGCTGATCGACGCCGTGGCGGAGACGATCCCGCTCTTGCTCGCCGACGACGCGGCGGCGTTTATGAGCGAGGTCGCGCGCCGCATCGCGCCGCCCGCGGACAAGAGCAACGATAAGGCTGAAGCGTAGATGGGTTTTTCCTGCGGCATTGTCGGTCTGCCGAATGTCGGCAAATCGACGCTATTCAACGCGCTGACCGCGACCCAGGCGGCGGAGGCGGCGAACTATCCGTTTTGTACCATCGAGCCCAATGTCGGCCGTGTCGCGGTGCCCGACGAGCGGCTTGCGGTGTGCGCGCGGCTTGGCAAGTCGGCCAAGATCATTCCGACCCAGCTCGAGTTCGTCGACATCGCGGGTTTGGTACGCGGGGCGTCGCAGGGGCAGGGGCTCGGCAATCAGTTTCTCGGCCATATCCGCGAAGTCGACGCGATCGCCCATGTGCTGCGCTGCTTTGGCGACGACAACGTCGTGCATGTCGAGGGCTCGGTCGATCCCGTTCGCGACGCCGAGGTGGTCGAGACCGAGCTGATGCTCGCCGATCTCGACAGCCTGGAGCGCCGCGTCGCCGCCGCCGAGAAACGTGCGCGAGGCGGCGACAAGGAGGCGAAGGCCCTGCTCGACATCGCCGAGCCGCTGCTCGCGGCGTTGCGCGACGGCAAGCCGGCGCGCAGCTTGATCTCCACTGGGGGCATCTCACAGGCGGAATTGCGGCCGCTGCAGCTGCTGAGCGCGAAGCCGGTGCTCTACGTTGCCAATGTCGACGAGGGCGATGCCGCCGGGGGAAATGCGCAAAGCCGCCGCGTCGCCGACTACGCCGCGACACAAGGCGCGGCGACGGTGGTGATCTCCGCGGCGATCGAGGCCGAGCTGATGCAGCTCGGCGACGAGGCCGAACGGCGCGACTACCTGGAGGCCCTGGGCCTCGACGAGCCGGGGCTCACGCGTGTTATCACGGCCGGCTACACGCTGCTCGGCCTCGTCACCTTCCTCACCGTCGGCCCCAAGGAGGCGCGCGCCTGGACCGTGACGCATGGCGCCAAGGCGCCGCAGGCCGCCGGGGTCATCCACAGCGATTTCGAGAAAGGCTTTCTCCGCGCCGAGACGATCTCGTATGACGACTTTGTCGCGTGTGGTGGCGAGCAGGGCGCCAAGGATTCCGGCAAGATGC
>DATMLO010000026.1:0-2788 GCA_035570495.1 Allostellaceae bacterium
TCGACAGCCGGCTCCGGCCGGGGCACAATGCTGCTATAATAATCGTCGCGGGTTGCTGGCGGGGACACTCGGCGCTTGCCTCCTTCGCCGACGACGGAGCATCCCTCGCGGGCGGTTCGCGCTTCCAGCCCGCTGGGCAAAACGTTGGAGGATGCATGAGATACGTTTGCGATGCTCCAGGCGGGAAAACCTGGTTTCGGATCGAGACCGACGCCGAGGCGGTCAGCGAATCCGATGCGATGCGCCATGCCGTCGAGAAGTTCTTTCGCAAGGAACAGGAAAAGGCGACGCAGACGTTTCAGCCGCTGTCCAAGGTGTATTTCGAGCAGGAAATCGGGCTGAAAGCGCACATCCAGCGCGAGATGCCGCTGTTCCTGACGTTGCGCGACGACGAGGGCAACCCGCTCGCCACCGCGATGCTGCCGCCCGGCGGCCACGACGACCGCACCTTTCGCCCGATTATCGTCGGCCTCGCCAACAGCGACCCTTACGTCGAGCACGGCGACGCGATCCGCGCCCTCGGCCACCATTTTGGCTTGGCGTTAGAGCGCGCCCGCTGCTACCCCTACCGCCGCGACTGACCGAACCGAACCCAACCGAGCCGAACCCAACCGAGACGTCGGGGCAGATGCCCGAGGCGGCGCGGCGACTGCCGTCCCGTCTGATCCCAAATTGATCACAGCAGATAATAAGTAATCGGAACCGACCCGGCGTGCTGCACCGTTATCGTCCCGGAGAACACCGGTTCACGGAGACGATGACGATGAAGAAGCTGATCCTCGCGGGGCTGACAGCTGCCCTTCTCGGCAGCTCCGCCTTGGTGCCGCAAGCAGATGCGCGGTGCTGGTGGAACGCCTACGGTTGGCATTGCTGGCACCCGCACGCGTGGTTGTGGCATCGCCACTATTGGCATCCTTACGCCTACTATTGGCATCCGCATTATTGGCATTACCGCCCGTACGCTTGGCGGTAATCTGTCGCACGTGGCACGGCGGGTCGTCGGCGCGGCCCGCCGGTCAAGCTCGGGTCAGGCCGGGCGCGCGTCCTTCGCCGCCGACGTGCCGGCAATCTTGCCGAAAACCGACCCCGACACGAGCCCGGTGCCGCCTGGGTAGTTGAAATAGAACAACCCGCCGACGAGCTCGCCCGCCGCGTAGAGGCCGGGGATCGGCTGTTGCGCTGTGTCGAGCACCTTGCCCTCAGTGTCGATGCGCAGCCCGCCAAACGTGAAGGTCACGCCGCAGGTCGTGCAGTAGGCCTCGAACGGCGGCTTTTCGATCGGCATCGCCCAATTGGTCTTGTCGATCGCGAGACCCCTGGTCGTGCGCCCGTCCTTGACAGTCGGGTTGTAGGGGATGCCGCGATCGACCGCGGCGTTGTACTCGTCGATCGTCTTGAGGAACGTCGGCTTGTGCACCGCCGCCCCGGTCTCGGCCATCTTGTCGGCCAGCGCTTCGAATGTGTCGGCGGTAACCTTGGTCACCTGGCGGATGCGGTATTCGTCGCGCTGATACTGGACGACCTGCTGGTCGAAAATCTGCCAGGCGAACTGGTGCGGCTGCTCGAGGATCAGCCGGCCGTATTTGGCATAGGTGTAGTTGCGGAAATCGGCGCCCTCGTCGCAGAACCGCTCGCCGTTTGCGTTGACCATGATCGCGAACGGGTAGGAGTGCTTCTGAAAGTTGTCGCCGACCGCGAGGTCGCCAAACTCCGGCGCGCCATAATCCCAGCCGACCGCATGACAGCCTGACCAGTTGCCGTATGGCATCGCGCCCGCGTCGAGCGCCATTTTGATGCCTTGACCGGTGTTGAAGCGGGTGCCGCGCACCTTGGCGAGATCCCAGCCCGGGCCGAGATAGCGGGTGCGCATCTCGGCATTGGCCTCGAACCCGCCTGACGCCAGCACCACCGATTTCGCCGGGATGCGCGTCGTCTTGCCCTCGACCTTGGCGATGACCCCATGAACGCCGCCGTCGTCGGCGATCAGGGCTTCGCCCCGCGCGTCATAGGCGACCTGGATCTGGCGTTCCTCGGCGGCCTTGAACAGCCCCTCGACGAGCCCCGGCCCGCCGCCCCAGGCTTCGAGCGCGAGCCCGCCCCAGAACACGAATTTTCCGTCATGCTTGAAGGCCTGGCGCGAGTACATCGGCGCAAAGCGGATGCCCTGGCCGCGCATCCACAACAAGGTTTCCTGGCTCTTGGTGATCAGCAATTCGGCCATGTCGGGGTTGCTGCGGTAATCGGTCAGCCGGCCGAGATCGTCGTAGTACTTGTCCTGGGTGTAGGTGCCGAAATCCGATGTTGCAAGCTCGGTGTCGCTGAGGTCGCAGAGTTTCCGGAGATCGTCGACGCCGTTGTACACAAACCGCAGCGCGCCCGCGGTGTAGCGGCTGTTGCCGCCGCGCTCGTCAAACGGCGCCGACTCGAGCACCAGCACCCGCGCGCCATTCTCCTGCGCCGCCAGGGCAGCGCACATGCCGGCATTTCCCGCACCGACGACGACGACATCATATTCGCCCGAAATCATCCCGCTTCCTCCATCCGGCCCCGGTCAGGGGCACGCCCGATTCGCTGGATCAACGAGTAGCGCGGGGGAGCGGGTGGGGCAAGGGGCGCGCGGTGCCTAGCGGTTACGTGCGGTTGCCCGAGGGGGTTGACCGCTGTTTCGATATAACCGATTCGAGCCAAGGCGACACTTGCATACTAAGACATGCGTTCTTATTATGTTCTCAAGGATCGCGTGCGTGGTATGATGATCTAAGTTACAACCAATAATTGCTCTAAGGAA
>DATMLO010000027.1:0-23335 GCA_035570495.1 Allostellaceae bacterium
AAGTCCACGCTGTTCAACCGCCTCACGCGCGCCAGCGTCACCGCCGAGAACCTGCTCTTCGCGACCCTCGACCCCACCATGCGCCGCCTCGATCTGCCGTCGGGCAAGACGGTGATCCTCTCGGATACGGTCGGCTTTATCTCCGACCTGCCGACGCATCTCGTCGCCGCCTTCCGCGCGACACTCGAGGAGGTGACCGAGGCCGATATTGTCGTTCATGTCCGTGACGCACATCACCCGGACAGCGCCGCGCAGCGCGACGACGTGCTGACGGTGCTGACCGATCTCGGGCTCGGCCAGCTGGTCGAGGACGGTCTGGTCGAAGTCCTCAACAAGATCGATCTGCTCGACGAAGCTGCGCGCGACGCACTGGTCAACCAGGCCCAGCGCAACGACGAGGTCGTCGCACTGTCGGCCGCGACCGGGGAGGGGTGCGACGGCCTTCTCGCGCTCGTGTCGGGCCGGCTCGTCAGCACCGCCCGCGCGGTGCGTGTCGAGGTGCCGCTAAGCGACGGCAAGACCCTCGCTTGGCTCTACGAGCGCGGCGAGGTGCTCGGCCGCCGTGACGATGGCGAGGCGGCGCATCTGTCGGTCCGCCTGTCCGAAGCCGATCTCGGCCGCCTGCGTCATCGCCAGCGCGTGCATTAGCCGCCGTTCTCGCAACGCTTGGTGCGGCACACAACCGGCCAAGGCATCGAGCACCAGAATAATTCTCACGAAAAGTTGCGCGTGTTTTAGGAACGCAAAGGGTTTGTGCATGTTCCCTCCGTTGAGGAGGGCCGGAACGTGTCCAAACTGGTCCCGAAAATACTGGTAGTTGAGGACGATGATCAAACCCGTGAGGTCGTCGTCGACATACTGCGCGAGGGCGGGTTCACCATATGCTGCGAAGCAGCCGCGGATCCCGCGCTGTCGCGATTGGGGCGCGAGCGGTTCGATCTGGTCGTCGCCGACATTAATTTGGCCGGTGGGATGAGTGGCCTTTGCATGATGCGGAGGGCGAGGGAACGGCGTCCCGAGCTGCGATGCTTGTTCATGTCGGCCTGGCATATGCCCGTGGTGTGCGATCCGCTGATCGACGAATTCATCGCCAAGCCGTTTCGACCCGGTGAGCTGATCGGCTGTGTCTGGAAGGTTCTGTCGGGCAACCTGCCGAACCCGCGCCTCACGGTTGCGAACGACGATTGATCCGCCGCTTCTGGAGGCGAAATTTCTCCTGTCGCCTCTTGACTGTTCTTGATATGTTCCTATCTACTATCGTGACGTTCGGCGCTATGCGCCCTGCGTTGCCACGCGAGTGGCTCGTTGATTGAAAGTCCGAAACCGGAGCTTATCGAGCAGACCGACGATCCCGTGCCGCAAGGATCACCAAAGCGATAGAACGCAGGCGCGTCGAGGGCGCCAACAAACAAGCACCCGGCCGCCGTCTCTCGGGAAATAACCACCAACAATCCCGCAAGGCCGCGACTAGAGGAAAACCCCAGCCCTCGCCCATACGCGCTCACCGGCACGACCCGAGGACCGCTCGACAAACCGGGACTAGGCAGTGAATAGGATTTTTGCGGCGGTCGTTCGCGAGGGCGGCGTCAGCGAGCGAGGAGGTGCGTGTGCCCGTCGCACCGGTCGGGCGCGAAACCCAGCGCCTCCCAGAACCGCTCGCTGCCCGCGGCGGCGTTGCAGGTGACCGCGCGGCCTTGTTGGCGCGCCTCGTCGAGCAGAGCCGCCGCCAGCGCTCGGCCGACGCCATGCCGGCGATAGGCGAGGGCGACGTAAAACCGCCGCATGCGCAGCGTCCCTGGGATCGCGGGCTCGAGGGTCACGCCGCCAATCCCGGCAAGCGCGCCGTCGATAAAGGCCGCGACCAGCATCTCGCCCGGCCGGTCGAAGCGCGTCGCGCCGCTCGCCCATTCAGCGGCGAGCGTGTCGAGCATGCCGTGGCCGTTGGCGCGCGCTTCGGCCCGCAACGCGTCGAGCTCGGCGGGCAGGGCGTCGATGACCCGCTCCAGGCGGATCACTCCTCTCGCTTCACCTGCTGCCACAACGCCTCCAGGGCATCGATGTCTCGGCCGATGCCGCGCTCCTTGGCGAGCGTCTCGACCGCGCGAAATCGGCGCTCGAATTTCGCGGTCGCCCGGCGCAACGCGATCTCCGGTTCGACCTCGAGCTTGCGTGCGAGATTGGTAGCGGCGAACAGCAGATCGCCGATTTCATCCTCGAGCCGCGCCTTGCCGCCGCCCGTATCCATCTCGGCTTCGATCTCGGCGATTTCCTCGGCGATTTTCGCGATGACCGCGTGGGCATCCGGCCAGTCGAAGCCGATCCGCGCGGCGCGCTTCGAGATTTTCGCGGCGCGCAGCAGCGCCGGATAGGCGAGGGCCACACCGTCGAGCACGCTATCGTCGCCCTTCGCCGTCCGCTCCTCAGCCTTGTGCGTCTCCCAGGCCTCGTTCTGCGCCGCGACCGAGGCGATTGCGGCATCGCCAAAGACATGCGGGTGGCGCCGCACCATCTTGTCGGAGATCGCCTCGGCGACATCGTCAAACGCAAAAAGCGCGGCTTCCTCGGCCATGCGGGCGTGGAACACGACCTGGAACAACAGATCGCCGAGCTCGTCCTTGAGCGCCGCCATATCGCCGCGCTCGATCGCGTCGCCGACCTCGTAGGCTTCCTCGATCGTATAGGGCGCGATGGTCGCGAAATCCTGCTCGCGGTCCCACGGGCAGCCATGCTCGGGATCGCGCAGCCGCGCCATGATGCTGAGCAGCTTCGCAATTGGCGGATAAGCATGGGTCATCGCCGCAAAACCTCATCCATCATGACTCGATCCGTCATCATTCGATCCATAAGCCATTCTTTTTGTGCCAATCCTCGATCGACAATTCGGGGTAGCCGTCAAAACAGTCGTCGTTCGGACCGACCTGCGGCTCGACCCATCTCGCTTTGTCACGCAGCAGCAGATGGACGCTTTCCGGCGGGATCGGCAGCTCGGTATCGATGCACGACGCGAACGGGTGCATCAGCTCCGGCCACGACTCGTCGCTGACCCAGAGCGGCGTCCCGCATTTCTTGCAGTAATAGCGGTCAGCCGAGCCTTTCTGCCCGTCGATCGGCGCATTCCACACCCCCAGCGCCGGCTTGCCGCGCACTTTAAGGGTATCGGCTATCCCCATGATATTGATCGCATAACCGCCGCCACCCGCGCTCTTGCGGCAGATTGAGCAATAGCAGCGCTGATAGGGGTAGGGCGTATGGCTGTCGACGGTAAAACTGACCGCGCCGCAGCGGCACGATCCTTCGAGATGCATCGGCATTCATGCCTCCTCGGCAACAAGCCGCTTTTTGAGAAAAATCCTTTTATGATTAGGAGGATAATCAAGGGTTCCGAACACCTCATAACCAAAGCGCGGATAGAAATTCGGCCCCTGAAACGAGAACGTATCGACATAGGCCGAGTGGCAACCAAAAGCGATGGCCCGACGTTCGGCCTCGGCGATCAGCCCGCTGCCGATGCCTTGACGCCGCAGATCGCCATGGACCCACAGCAGCGCGACAAACAGCCAGCCGGCATAAAGGTGACCGATCAGCCCGGCGCGGATCGTGTCGCCATCGTCGCGCACGAAGAGACCGAAATAATCGTAGCCGCTATCCGCGAGAAACGCTGCGTTGTAATCGCCGAGCCGCTCGTCGATGAATTCGCGATCCGCCGATGACGGGTTCTTCTCGATGCTGAGCCGGCAACCGGGCGGCAAATTCATCGCGGACTCCGGTGAGAGGGCAGTACGTCGCTCAGCGTCGCGGTTCAGCGACCCCCGCATTCTAAAGATCAAAAAGTCGCATAATATATATTATGGAAAATTATATCGGACCCACGAAGCGCTCGGTCACGGATCGGGCAATTCGACGATGAGGCCATCATAGCCTGGCTCGACGCCCGGCGGCAGCTGTGCGGCGAGCTCGGTGTAATCGAGCGGCCGATCCATATGGGTCAGGATCGCGCGTCGCGGCTTGACGCGCTCGATCCATTCGAGCGTCCTGGCGACATGGCTGTGCGTCGGATGCGGCTCGTAGCGCAGGCAGTCGACGATCCATGTATCGATGCCAGCCAGTGCGGCAAAGGCGGCATCGTCGAGTTCGACCGCATCGGTCGAATAGCCGAACGCGCCGATGCGAAAGCCCAGCGTCGTCCCGTAGCCATGATCTTGCAAAAACGGCGTCACCGGCACCCCGGCGGCGGGAAATGGTCCGTCGATACGATGCGGCGCGAGACTCGGCCTGGTGAAAAAGCCGTCGGTCGGCGGCGGCCGGAGCACATAGCCGAACCGTCGCTCAATCTCGCCCAGGCTCTCTTGCGTGGCGTAAAGCGGGATTTGCGCGCCGACCAATCGGTTGACCGCGCGCATATCGTCGATGCCGTGCAAATGGTCGGCATGCGCATGGGTCAGGATCACCGCGTCGAGCCCTCTGACCTTGGCGTCGAGCAGCTGTTCGCGCAGATCGGGCGAACAATCGATCAGCACCGTCTTGCCGCGACTTTCGATGAGGATCGACGCACGCCGGCGGCGGTTGCGCGGGTCGTTGGGGTCGCACGCGCCCCAATCGGGGCCGATCGCCGGAACCCCCATCGATGGCCCGCAACCAAGCATCGTGATCTTCATCGTGGCGCCGCGGCCTTGGCGAACAGGCGGAAAAAATTCGTCGTGGTGACCTCTGCAAGCTCTTCCGCCGTCACCCCCTTCAGCTCGGCGACAAAGGCCGCGGTCGCCGCGACAAAGGCCGGCTCGTTGCGCTTGCCGCGATACGGCACCGGCGCGAGATATGGCGCATCGGTCTCGACCAGCAGCCGGTCGAGCGGCAGGTCGCGCACGATCGCGCGCAGATCCTCGGCGTTGCGGAACGTGACGATGCCGGAGATCGAGATATAAAAGCCGAGTTCGAGCGCCGCCTCGGCCAACGCGCGGCCGGAGCTGAAGCAATGCAGCACGCCGGGCGGCGGCTTTTCCGCCGTCAGAATTCCAGCGATCTCGGCGTCGGCCTCGCGCGCATGGATGATCAGCGGCAGGCTGCTCGTCTTCGACGCGGCGATATGGGCGCGGAACACATGCTCCTGAATATCGCGCGGGCTCAGATCGTAGTGGAAATCGAGTCCCGTCTCACCGATCCCGACAACCCGAGGATGCGCGGCCAGTTCAACGAGACGCTCGGCGAGAAGCTCAGCGTGGTCAGCCGCTTCGTGCGGGTGTGCTCCGACCGAGCACCAGATGCGCGGCTCGGCTTCGGCGATCGCCTTTACCCCGTCGAACTGGTCGAGCCGGGTGCAGATCGTCAGCATGGTGCCGATCCCGGCGGCAAAGGCGCGATCGATCACCGCGTCGCGCTCGGGCGCGAAGTCAGGAAAATCGAGATGGCAGTGGCTGTCGACCAGCATGGCGGCGTTCTAGCCCAACTCTCTGGAAGCTAACAGCCCCCTGCTCTTACCCGGCGCTCGCGGCCATCTCAATCGCGAAGAAGGCGCTCATGATCGTCTGCTTGCGGTCGAGGTTGAGACCATCGGCGCGGGCGAAGTTGTCGGCGAGGTCGGCGCACACGCGCGCCCAGCGCGCCGCACTGTTGCGCTGTCCGGCGCGCGCAGCGGCGGCGGCCTGTCGCGCCAGGTGCTGGCCCAGCAATTCCTCGAGCGCGTGGTACGAGCCCTCGGCATCGGGGCGTGCGAGCCGGTCGGCAAAACCATGCAGCGCCAGCGGGTCGATGCCCGGCCGGCGCGCCAGCATGGCGAGCATGGCATCGTAGAGCTCGACACCGCCGGACCCAGCCAGCTCGAGCGCGCGGCCGATGCTGCCCTCGGCGAGGTCGGCGACACGGGGCGCGGCGTCCTCGCCCAGCCCAGGGCAGTAGCGCGCAAGCAGCGTCCGCACGTCGCCATCCGAAAGCCGCGGCAATTTCATCTGCCGGGAGCGCGAGCGGATGGTTGGCAAGAGCTTCCCGGGGCTATGCGCCACCAGCACCAGCAGTGTGCGGCGCGGCGGCTCCTCGAGAACCTTGAGGAGCGCGTTGGCGGCGTTGCGGTTCATCGCGTCGGCGCCGTCGACGATCACGACCCGCCAGCCGCCCTCGGCGGCCGTCAGGTGCAGGAAAGCGCCGATCTCGCGCACATCGTCGACGACGATTTCGCTGCGCAGCCGCTTGCGGCGCGGGTCGAAGGCGCGCTCGACGGTCAGCAGGTCGGCATGACCACCCGCCGCCACCCGGCGGAACACACCGCTCTCCGGCGAAATCGCCAGCCCCGGCAACCCGGTCTCGGCGGGTGCTCCGAACATGTCGAGCCCGGCGCCCTCGCCGCCGCGCCACAACACGTAGCGTGCCAGGCGGAAGGCCAGCGTTGTCTTGCCAATGCCGCGCGGCCCCGACAGCAGCAACGCATGGGGCAGGCGGCCGGTATCGACAAGCTGCTTCAGGGTCGCTTCGGCGGCCTCGTGACCGACCAGCTCGAGGTTGGCGCGCGGCGCCGGCACTTGCGCTTCGTCGCTCATGTCAGGCTCAAGCCCAGTCGTGTCGAGACGGCGGCGACGATCGCGCGGTGTACAGCATCGATATCGCCGGCGGCGTCGATCACCGCGCAGCGTGCCGGCTCAGCCGCGGCGATGGCGAGAAACCCGTCGCGCAGCCGCTGATGAAAATCACGATCGAGCCGCTCGAAACGGTCGGCCGTGCTGCGGCGCGCGGCGCGCTCCAGACCTTCCGCGATCGGCAAATCGAGCAGCAGGGTCAAATCCGGATCGAAATCGCCGAGCGCGAAGCGCCGCACGGCCATCAGCGCGGCGAGCGGCAGGCCGCGACCGTAGCCCTGATAAGCGATCGTCGAGTCGGTGAAGCGATCGCACACGACCCATCGCCCGGCGTCGAGCGCCGGACGGATCGTCCGCGCGATATGGTCGCGACGCGCGGCGAAGAACAACAGTGTTTCGCCGATCGCGTCCCAGCGCTCGGTTTCGCCCTTGAGCAGCAGGCGGCGGATCGCTTCGGCGCCCGGTGATCCGCCCGGCTCGCGCGTCGCGAGCGCGTCGATCCCGGCACGTTTCAGCACCGCGACGAGGAGAGCGACTTGGGTCGACTTTCCCGCCCCCTCCCCGCCTTCGACGGTGATGAATTTGCCCGGGGTGATTTGATGAGGCGCGGTCAGTGCCGGGTGCCCCAGATCAGGTAGCCGGCGAGCGTTGCCATGCGGCCGATTGTCCCGATCGATTGGACATCGGCGGCGGCGTAAAGCGGCCGCTCCACCGTATCGGCGCCTGGCGTCGTGATCGTGAGCTTGCCGATCGCATCGCCCTTTTTGACCGGCGCAGGAACGGGGTCGTCATAGTTGACCGTCACCTTCATGTCGTGACGTGACCGGCGCGGCAGCGTGACGGTCAAATCATCGGCGATGGTCAGCCCGACCCGCGACTCCTGGCCGAGCCAGACATTGGCGTCATCGACCTTTTCGCCGGCGCTGAACAGCTTGTAGTCGGCGTACTCGCGAAACGCCCATTCGATCAGCCGCTCGCTCTCCGAGGCGCGGTCCTTCATGCTCGCCAGTCCTGAAACGACGACGATAACCCGGCGCTCGCCGCGCACCACCGACCCGATAAGGCTATAACCGGACTCGTCCGTATGGCCGGTCTTCAGCCCATCGGCACCGAGATTTTTGTACAGCAACGGATTGCGGTTGCCTTGATCTATATTATTGAAATTGAAGTCCTTTTCGGAGAAGTAGTGATAGTACTCGGGGAAATCGTGGATCAGATGCAGGCCGAGGGTCGTCAGGTCCCGCACGGTCATCCACTCGTTCGGGTCGGGCAGCCCGGTGACATTGGCGAAGTGGCTGTTTTTGAGGCCGATTTGCTGGGCCTTTTGGTTCATCAGTTCGACAAACGCGTCCTCGCTGCCGGCCAGCCCCTCGGCTAGCACGACGCAGGCGTCATTGCCCGATTGCACGATCATGCCGCGGACCAGGTCGTCGATCTTGATGCGGCCGCCAATGCCGACAAACATCTTCGAGCCGCCGAGTTTCCAGGCCTTCTCGCTCACCGGTAAATCATCGCCAAGCGTTATGCGGCCGTCCTTCAGCATGCTGAAGACGACATAGGCGGTCATCAGCTTGCTCATCGAGGCGGGGGCCATGCGCTCATCGGGGTTTTTGGCGAACAGCACGGTGCCGGTGTCGGCCTCGGTGATAAGCGCGAAGCGTGCCGAAGTGTCGAAGGTCGCGCTGGGCGGTGGCGCGGGGGCTGCCGGGTTCGGCTTGGCGGCGGGAGCCGTCGGCGCCCGCGCGGCGACGGGCTTGGTTTGCGCGGCAATGCCGCTGCCAGCCGCCATTGGCAGGACCAGCAACACCGAAGCGACCGCGGCGGCGATCGATTGTCGCCAGCGAGCTTTCATTTCCGTCTCCGCGTCCGAGCCGGTAAAGCGGCGCGGGTCTGGGGATTACGAGGCCAGTTTAGTCGATCACGACCTGCGCGTCGCGATAGCCGTTGCCAATCATTTTGTCGCGCAGGCGATCGGCGTCTTGCTCGGTTGCGACCGGCCCGGCCTGCACATGGTAGGACGGCGAGGCGACAAAGAACTGGCGCGATGGTGGCGCCCTGTAAGCAACGGCGGTGCCGCCCTGCTCGCCGTTGCTGACCACACCTTGCTCGGCGGCCGCGGCGGCCGCGAGGCTCGGCTGCTGTAGAACCCGCACTCTGACCATCGCGGTGCCGGTTCCGGCGAAGCCGAGCAACTCGGCCGCGCGGCGTGACAGATCGATGATCCGGCCGCGAACAAACGGCCCGCGGTCGTTGACCCGTACATGCAGCGCCCGGTTGTTCTGCAGATTGATCACCTCGACGATACTCGGCAGAGGTAGCGTCGTATGGGCGGCGGTAACATCGTTCATATCGAAGATTTCGCCGTTGGCGGTGTACTGGCCCTGGAACCCGTTGCCATACCACGAGGCTAGGCCGGCCTGATCGTAGGCGTAATCGACGCGCGGATAGTAGGTGACACCCCTCACCGTGTAAGGCGCACCGATCTTGTAGGTCGGATGCGGCGCCAGAGCTTCGTGGCCGCCGCCAAACGGCGGCGAAACCGTGCCGCACGCGCTCAACACAACACCGACCGCAGCGAGCAGCAGGGCCCGCCGTATCCCTTCCCCGCAAGACCCCACGATGTGCCCCCCAGCACAATCAGGCTAAACTGGTACTGGCCGAGCCCCCTACCCGGCCCCGAAACTGTCGGCGAGCATGCCGACAGAAGCGGCGAAATACGTCGATTTGTTCCACTTCATGATGGCGCGGAAATTGTCGTAGACGAGCAGCGCCGGCCCGTCGCTGCCGTCGGGCATGACCAGCGAGGCTTCCGTCGCCGGCAATGCCGCGGAATCGGTCGCGTGCACGCCCATCCGGCCCCAGTCGGCCGTCGAGCGCCTGACCTCGAGGCCGACAAGCTTCTGGTCGAAATTCGCCGGCACGCTCACCGAGCGGCCCCAACCCTGATCGCCCCGCCAGCCCAGCTGCGCGATGTAATTGGCGATCGAGCCCAGCACATCGGCGCGGTCCGACCAGATGTCGCGCCGTCCGTCGCGATCGAAATCGACGGCGAAATTGAGGAAGGTCGTGGGCATGAACTGGCACTGTCCCATCGCCCCGGCCCATGAGCCGAGCATCGCTTCGGGATTGATGTTGCCTTCGTCCACGATGCGCAGCGCGGCGATCAGCTCGAGTCGGAAATATGTGCTGCGGCGACCGTCATAGGCCAGCGTCGCCAGCGACGAGATGACGGAGTAATTGCCCATTACCTTGCCGAAATTGCTCTCGACGGCCCACAGCGCGACGACAAAGCGCGGCTGGACGTGAAACCGCTGATAGACCTCGGTTAGCAGGGGCCAGTTTTCCGAGAGCTGAGCGCGTCCGTCGGCGATTTTCTCGGGCGTTATGACCTTCTGCAGAAATCCAGCCAGAGTCATCGTGTGTTCGGGCTGCTGGCGGTCGAGCTCGATGACATGCGGCAGGTACTGCGCGCGATGCAGCGCGGAGTCGACGGCACCGGCGCGTAATCCCTGCGCGAGCGCGTCGCGCCGCACCCCGGCGAGAAATGCGGCAAAATCGTCAACGTCGGCCAGCGCGCCTGTTGGACGCAACAGCGCAGCCGCCAATGGCGCGGCCAGAAACGCCCGTCGACCAAGGCCGAACGAGGTCATCACGACGACCTGCTAAAACCCCCTACCCCATCCCTTTTCTCACAACGTCCGAGCGACAGCAATCCGCGTCGCCGGTTAAATCAAGAAAAGCAAGAATTTCAGCGCAATTAAATACTGTTACGCTAAAGTTTTGACAGAGTCGGCAACCGTTACGATAACGGCGGAACAGAAATCATCCGGAGCAATACACCGATCATTACCCGAATCTGTTCTGATTCGACCGCGGCCGAGCGATGGCGAGTCAGTGAGACGTGTCAATCCTCGCCGGCTGCGGCGGGGCTGGCTGATGGCGCGGCGGCGACAGGTTGGCGCGGCCCGACGCGGATCAACAGCACCAACGGCAGCGAGCAGAGAATGACCAGCATCATCATCTTGAAATCGTCGATATAGCCGATCATCGCCGCCTGCCGGGTGATCTCGGCGTTGAGTGCGGCAACCCCGTTCGGCGCGGTCAGGCTGTAGATCGGGCCGAGCAGATGCCCCTGCGCCAGGGGGTTATCCGGGCGTAGCCCCTCAACGAGCTGCGAGTGCACGATCTGGGTGTTCTGCGCGAGCGACGCCTCGAGGATGCTGATCCCGACGCTGCCGCCGAGCATCCGCATCAGGCTGCGCAGCGCGGTGCCCTGGGTCAGCAGGTGACGCGGCAGGTCACTGAGCGCCAGGATGTTGAGGGGGACGAAGGTCAGACCAAGCGTGAAACCTTGAAGAAAGCTGGCGGAAATGATCGGCCACGACCCCATCTGGAGCGAATAGCCGGTCATCTGCCACAGCGACACGGCCGTGAGCGCGAAACCGACGGCAATAAACAACCTGCCGTCGATCTTGTTGATCGTGCGGCCGACAAAGATCATCGCCAGCATCGTGCCGAAGCCGCGTGGCGCCATCATCCAGCCGCTGGTGAAGACCGGATAGTTCATCAGGTCCTGCATCATCGACGGCATCAGCGCCAGCGTGCCGCTGAGAATCCAACCAACTGCCAGCATCAACAGGCTGCCGGCGATAAAATTGGGGCTCTTCATCAATTCGAGACTGATGAACGAGCGTCCACGCGCCGTGATCGTGTGCACGACGAACAAATAAAAGCTCAGCCCAGCGATGGTTGCCTCGATCCAGATCTCGGTCGAATGGAACCAGTCCTTGATCTGGCCGCGGTCGAGCATCAGCTGCAACGCGCCAATGGCGATGCTCATCATCCCGAAGCCGAGCGCATCGAACTCGTCGCGGCGCACCGCGCGCGTCTGCCGGATAAAAAACACGATGCCCAGCGCGCACAACGCGCCGATCGGCAGGTTGATGTAAAAGCACCAGCGCCAATTCATATTGTCGGTGATCCAGCCGCCCATGGTGGGCCCGAGGATCGGCCCCATCATCGCGCCGGAACTGAAGATCGCCATCGCCTGGCCGTGCTTCTCTTGTGGATAGACGGTCAAGAGCGTTGCTTGCCCGAGCGGAACGAGACCCGCCCCGAACACCCCTTGCAACACGCGGTAGATCACCAATTGCGGCAGGCTTTCGGCCGCACCGCACATCCCGGAGGTGATCGTGAAGCCGATCACCGAGGCGAGGAAGATGAACTTGATGCCGAACCGCCCGGCGAGCCACCCGGTGAGCGGCATGGTGATCGCCGACGCGACGATGTAGGACGTCAGCACCCAGGAGATCTGGTCCTGCGCGGCTGACATGCTGCCTTGGATATGGGGCAGCGCGACATTGGCGATCGTAGTGTCGATGCCCTGCAGCACGCAGGCGCAGATCACCGTCGCGGTGATCATGCCGCGGTTGAGCGGCGGTGCCGTGACGGTCGAGCGCTCGCTCATCATGGCGCGGGCCTCAATCGTCGGCCGCAGCTACGGCGGCTACCGGCGCGGGCGCCGCGGTCCGTACCGGTGACCCATCGCGCAGCAGCAGAAGCAGTGGGATCGATACAACGCACACCACCATCAATAAACAGAAATCGTCGATATACGCGACCATCGTCGCCTGACGCGTAACCGCGGCATTGAGCGCTGCGACCCCATTCGGCGCGGTCAGGCTGTAGGGAAAACCGAATAGCGGCGAATGGATTAGCGGGTTGTCCGGCCGCAGCCCTTCGACGAGCTGCGAATGAACGGTCTGCGTGTTCTCGGCGAGGATCGCGACCAGCGCGCTGATCCCGACGCTGCCGCCGAGATTGCGCATCAGGCTCCTCAGCGCCGTACCCTGGGTCAGGATATGACGCGGTAGCGTTGAAAGCGCGGTCACATTGAGCGGCACAAACGTGCAACCGAGCCCGAAGCCTTGGATGAACCCGGAAATGACCAGCGGCCAATAATCCATATCGAGCGAGAACTGCGTCATCTGCCACATGGCGAACGCCGTCAGCAGCAACCCGAACAGGATAAGCAATCGGTTGTCGACGCGGTTGATCACCTTGGCGACCGCGAACATCGCGATCATCGAGCCGAGGGCGCGCGGCGATACGACAATGCCGGTTGTGAAGACCGGATAGTCCATCTGTTGCTGCAGCATCGTCGGCAACAGCGCCAAGGTTCCGGTCATGATGCCGCCAACCGCGAACATCAAAACCGTCCCGGCGATGAAGTTGGTATTCGCGAGCAGCTCGCGGCTGATAAAGGTGCGGCCGCTGGCGGTCGCGGTGTGCACCGCGAACATGTAGGCGCTGAGAGCCGCGATCGTCGCCTCGATCCAGATCTCGCGCGAGTGAAACCAGTCTTTCAGCTCGCCCCGATCGAGCATCAGTTGCATCGCGCCGATCGCGAGGCTCAAGAACAGGAAGCCGTAAGGGTCGAAAGCCTCGCGATGGGCGTTCCGGTTGAACCGGATGAAGACGATAATCCCGGTCACGCAGAGAATGCCGACCGGCACGTTGACGTAGAAAATCCAGCGCCAGCTGAAATCCTCGGTCAGCCAGCCGCCAAAAAGCGGGCCGCTGATCGGCCCCATCATCGTGCCGATGCCATACACCGCCATCGCTTTGCCGTGCCGCTCGGGCGGGTTGATCTGCAGCAGCACCGCTTGCGACAGCGGGATGAGACCCGCGCCGCACACACCCTGCAGGAAGCGATACAACACGAGCTGCTCTAGGCTTTCCGCCGCGCCGCACAGCGCCGAAGCGATTGTGAAGCCGCCGACCGAGAACAGAAAGACGTACTTGATGCCCACTCGCCCGGCCATCCAGCCGGTCAGCGGCATCGTGATGGCCGCGGCGACGATATACGAGGTCAGCACCCACGCGATCTGATCCTGCGAAGCCGACAGGCTTCCTTGAATATGCGGCAACGCGACGTTGGCGATCGTGTTGTCGACACCTTGCATAATATTCGCCAACATGATCGAGGCCGTAATCCAGCCTCGATTGGGCACCGCGGTCGGCGTTTCCCCGCGCAATTCTTTTCCCGACTGGCTATCCCCTCCGTCGCTGCGACGAAGAGAGCAGCGCTCTTGTTTTATCAGGCCGCTGCCTGCTGGGTGATCACGTAAACGATACGCGCCCGTCACCGTTATGTCATGACGTCCAAGGGCTTGGCTGGTATGCCCTTGGCTCGCCACCGAGTACGCTCAGGAGCGGAGGATGACATGAGCGATGGTTTGCATTTCGACCTCGTTGCGATCGGCGGCGGCTTCGCGGGTCTTTGCGCGGCGCTGCGTGGCGCGGAGCTGGGCCTGCGCACCGCGGTCGTCGAAGCCGGCGCCGACGATAACTACCTCTGCAGCTCGCGCTGGGCTGGCGGCATCTTTCATGTCTCGTATCACGACGTGAAGCTTGGCGGAGACGAGTTGGTCGCTGCGATCAATCGGCAGACCAGCGGGGAGGCTAATTCGTCGCTCGCCGCCGCCATTGCGGAAGACGCTGGGCGCACCGTCGACTGGCTCGCCGGCCAGGGCGCCGATTTTGTCCAAGGCAGTCCGATCAACTGGCACCGTTTCACGCTCGCCCCGCCGCGGGCGGCAGTCGCTGGCCAGGATTGGAGCGGCCGCGGCCCCGACCGCATGATCGACCAGCTCAGGCATCGTCTCGAAGAACGGCAAGGCCGGGTGTTTCTTGACACACGAGCCCAGTCGCTGCGGTCGTCCGATGGACGCGTCGTCGGCATCGATGCGCATCGCGGAGAAGAGACGCTGACGCTCTTCGCCAAGGCCGTGGTGATCGCCGACGGCGGATTTCCGGGCAGCGCCGAGCTGTTCCAGCGCCATATCGGCCCGCGCCCTGACCGGGTGCTGATGCGGCACGCCGGTACCGCCATCGGCGACGGGTTGAAGATGGCCGAAGCCGCAGGTGCGGCGCTCGTCAATCTCGACCGGTTTTACGGCCATTTGTTGAGCCGCGACGCGATGGAGAATGAAGGCTTGTGGCCATATCCGCAGATCGACGCCGTCGCCACGGCGTCGATCGTCGTCGATCGCGACGGCCGCAGGCTGCTCGACGAGGGCCTCGGCGGGATATCGATCACCAACGATCTGGCCCGCCTCGACGATCCGCTTTGTGGCACGGTGATTTGCGATGCCCCGATCTGGGAGACCGCCGGCAAGGCTGCGCAAATTCCACCCAACTCTCAGCTAATCGCCGGCGGCGGCACACTGCACGACGCTGAGACGCTCGAGAAGCTGGCTGACATTGCCGGGCTGCCGACACAGGTGCTTGTCGAGACAGTCGCGGCCTACAACGCCGCGATCCATCAAGGGAGCCTCGATGCACTCGCGCCCAAGCGTTCGACGCGGAGCGGGCAGCCGCGAGCGATCGAAACGCCGCCGTTCTTCGCGATCCCAATCTGTGCCGGCATTACCAATACAATGGGCGGCATCGCGATCGACGGGCATGGCCGTGTCAAACGATCAAACGGCTCGGTAATCCCGGGCCTCTACGCCGCGGGCGGCGCGACCGGTGGGCTGGAGGGTGGCGGTGCGCTTGGCTATGTCGGCGGCCTCATCAAGGCTTGCGTCTTCGGGTTGCGAGTCGCCGAGCACGCGGCGCACCAGCGATAGGCGCGCGCGACGAAAATACGTTAGCATCGCGCTTCCCTCCCCCCACCTACCCACGGAGCGCTCGACAAATGCCCAAGATTCTCGTGATCCATGGCGCCGGTATGAACATGCGCGGCAAGGTCCAGCTCGAGATTTTCGGGCCAATGCAACTTCCCGAATATGACGAGCGCATCCGCGGCTTTGCCGCCGAACTCGGGTTGGAAGTCGAAATCTTCCACTCGAATATCGAGGGCGAGGTGGTCAACAAGGTCTATGCCGCCAACGACGCCGGCATAGACGCTGCGATCTTCAACCCGGCGGCGTTCGGCACGGGCTATCCGGCGCTTGTCGCGGCGCTCTCGCAGGTGAAATTCCCGACGATCGAGGTGCATATCTCCAACCCGATCCGGCGCGGTCCGGCCTCACAGACCGCGGCGGTCAGTCAGGGCGTCGTGGCCGGATTCGGCATCAATGGTTACGCGCTGGCGCTGAAAGGCCTCAAGGACCTGCTCGCGGCGAAGAAATAGCGCCTACTTACGGCTCTCATTCCAGACCGCTTCGCTAATGGTGGATGAGAGGGTGCTCTAGGCCGCTGTATATTGTGTCTGGCTTTCACTCGTCGGGCACGCGGCCAATGCACCAGTCGTCGTTGGAGAATATGCAGCGCTGCTACGACTTCTATGTCGCGGCGCGGCCGGTCGCGCCCAGCGAGAAGCTGACGGTCGTCGAGATCGGCTCCGAGGAATTCAACGGGGCTTACCGGCACATCTTCACCGACGAGCGGTTTGCCTATCTTGGCTGCGATCGGGCGCCGGGACCGGGTGTCGATATCGTGCTCGACGATCCCTATAAGCTGCCACTGCCCGACGCCTCGGCGGACTATGTGGTCTCCGGCCAGATGCTCGAGCATTGCGAATTCTTCTGGCTCTCATTTGCCGAGATGCTGCGCGTCCTGAAGCCGGACGGCTATCTATTCCTGATCGCGCCGTCGGGCGGGCCGATCCACAACTACCCGGTCGATTGCTACCGTTTCTATCCCGATGCGTTTCGCGCGTTGGCCCGCTATTCCGGCTGCCAGCTCCTTGATCTGTGGAACGACGACCGTGGGCCGTGGAAAGATCTGGTGGGCATCTTCCGTCATGCCGCGGCGCCGGCGCCGGACGTGAATGAGATCAGCGCCAATCTCGTTGCGTCGCAAGCTGAGGTGCAGCGCCGGTTGCATGACACCGGCATGGTTGGGCAATCGAGCTTTGACGCGCCGCCTGGCGCCGACCGCACTCACGGCGCGGCGTCGTATCTCGCGACGCTACATCAGCTGCACCAGGCGATCGCGCCGCAACTCTATTTCGAGATCGGCGTGCGGCACGGACGCAGCTTGGCGCTGGCGTCCGGGAGAGCCGTTGCGGTCGATCCCGCACCCGATTTGCTGGCCGCGCCGCCGGCCGGCGCAACAATTTTCCGCGAGACCAGCGATTTCTTCTTTCTCGGCAAGGCGCAGAAAGAGCTCGCGGGCGGCGTCGACCTCGCCTTTATCGACGGCATGCACCGCTCGGAATACGTGTTACGCGACATCATGAATGTTGAGCGCTTTGCGCGCCCGACCCTGGTCGCGGCGATTGACGACGTGTTGCCGTCGCATCCGCTACAAGCCGCGCGCGACCGCTGCTCGCGGGTGTGGTGTGGCGATGTATGGAAGATCCCATACATCCTGGCTCGTTATCGGCCCGAGCTGTTGATGCTGCGGCTCGACGTCGAGCCGGCGGGGCTGTTGCTGGTCGTCGGCTTCGATCCGTCGAACCGGGTGCTGCGCGACGAATACAACCCAATCGCCCGCGAGTTGGTTTACACGGCGCCGACCGAGCCGCCGGCCGAGGTGCTGAGCCGCCAGGGTGCTTTGCCGCCTGACGATCCGCGCATTGCCGCGTTGCTCGCGTTGCTGCGCGAGCTGGCGCAGGCCGGCGCCAACTACCCCGCCGTGCGCGCCCAGCTCGCCGCGTGGCGGGTCGAGAACCGGCTGTAGTCTCATGGCCAAAAAGGCACCCGACCTGTCGGTCGTGGTCATCGGCTATAGGATGGATCGCGAATTGCCGCGCACGTTGCGCTCGCTGTCGCCGGCAATGCAGCGGGACGTCACTGCCGATGAGTACGAGATCATCCTGATCGACAACGGCTCCCCTGAGCCGATGGCGATGGCTGATTACCCGGCCTACGGCGCGCAGGTGTCGTGCCACTATATCGCCGACGCCTCCGCCTCGCCTGCGGCGGCGGCCAATTTCGGCCTGAAGCAGGCGCGCGGGCGGCTGATCGGCGTGATGGTCGACGGCGCGCGCCTCGCCTCGCCGGGACTACTCGCGACGGCCTTGCTCGCGGAAAAGCTCGACGATCGGTCCATCATCTCGTCACTGGGCTTTCATCTCGGCTTTGACCGTCAGATGGAGAGCGTGCGCCAGGGCTACGACCGGATGCAGGAAGATGCGCTGCTCGACGCGGCCGAGTGGACCGAGGACGGCTATCGCCTGTTCGACATCGCCTGCCTCGCTGGCTCGTCGGAAGGCGGCTTCTTCCTGCCGACGGGAGAATCCAATGCGCTTTTCCTGCCGCGCCGCTTGTGGCGCGAACTCGGCGGCTTCGACGAGCGGTTCGCGAGCCCCGGCGGTGGCTACGTGAACCTCGACCTCTATCGCCGCGCCTGCGAGTTGCCGAAAGCGCGGCTCGTCATGATGCTCGGCGAAGGCACGTTTCACCAGGTGCATGGCGGCGCCGCGACCAACGCGACGGTTCCCGACAAGCATCTCGAATATCACGAAGAATATATTCGGTTGCGTGGGCGGGACTTTGTCTTTCCGCGGCCGGAGACGATCTATCTCGGCCAAGCCTCGCTGCCGGCGATGCGGGTCATCGAGCAATCGGCACGCCTGGCGCCGCGCGGTCGCCAGCCGCGCGAGCGGCTACCCGCCGGGTTCGATGCGCGCTGGTATCTCGAAAAACACCCTGATGTCGCTGCCGCCGGTCTCGACGCAGGCGATCATTTCCTCAAGCACGGTCAGTTCGAAAGCCGCGCCTGGCGGCCGGCAACCTAAAGCTAAGCGATAGCCTGGGCCCGGCCCATCATCACGTTGTAGCGCCAAAGCCCGACAGCGATCGCGACAACGAGGACGCCGGCCCCAAGGACCGTCAGCGGGTCTGCCCCGAGGCGCTCGAACCATTGCGTGTAAAAATGGATCGCGCCAAAGGTCGCGACCGTATTCACCACAAACCGGCGATTGGCTCGCGCCGCCCAAATCCCGACCCCGACCAGCGCGATGGCCCAGCCGATGACAAACACGTAGTCGGGAATGTTCAGGCCCCACGTATCGGCGCTGGTGCGCCAGCTATGTCCCGGCTTGTCGCCCCATAACGAGCCGATCCAGAAACCAAAATTCACCATCACCAGGCTCAGCCGTGAGAAGCCAAGCGCCAAAGGCGCATAACCCGCCGGGACCCGCAAGGAGATGAGGTAGGTGGCGAGGGCGAGCAGCGAGAAGACCGCGATGGTGATCGCCGGCTCCTGCACGCCGACAAAGTAGGTAGCGAAATCATAGCCGGTGCTGCTGCCGAGCATTCCGGCTAGGGTAAGGACTGCCAGCGCGCTCAACAGAGCGCTGCGGATCGCGACCGCAAGCCCGAGCAGCACGGCCGTCGCGATGGCGAACCCAAACCACTGTCCCTCGCTTAGTGCGACGATACCAGCCGACGCGATCAGCGCTCCGGCAATCGTGATCGCCGTCCCGAGAAGCGACCATTGCGCGCTGACACCAAGCGAGATCGCGACACCAACACCCGCCAGCACGACACCCAACGCGATGGCCGTGATGACGCTTGGCACGAGCGCGAGACATCCGCCGGCAATGGCGAACACACCAAACGCCATCAGGATGTTGATCGCCAGCAGGCCGGTGCTTGGCCTGGCGAGGGCCTGCAATTCCTCGGCTTGCGCCGTGGTGAGCTTGCCTTCGGCGACCAGCTTGGTGAGGTCGAGGACGATCTTCATGGGCCGACGCCGAGCAGCTCAGCGATCTTGTCGGCGGCCTTGAGACCGTGGCCGGTGATGACCGCGACGGTCGTTTCGCCGGAGCGGATCATTCCGTCGGCGAGGAGACGGCTCAGCGCCACGCCGACGGTTGCCGAGGTCGGCTCGACGTAAAGCCCGAGCCGACCGAGCCGTTGCAACGCTGGTGCGATCTCGTCTTCCGGCACAGCGACGACCCCGCCGCCCGAGCGACGCAACGCCGTCAGCACCTCGGCGGTACGGACCGGCTTCACCGTAGCGATGCCATCGGCCATTGTCGGCTGCGGCGCGAAGTTCTCATCCCCATTCCATACGGCCGTGAAGGCGGCACAGTTCGCCGCCTGCACCGCGAAAAGGCGCGGCAGTCGCGCTACCTCGCCTTGTCGTATCAGTTCGTCAAAGCCGCGCTCCAAGCCTAGGATGTTGCTGCCGTAGCCGGTTGGCACCAGTACATTGTCCGGCACGTTGAAGCCGAGCTGCTCCCACAGCTCGTAGGCTAGCGTCTTGGTTCCCTCGATAAAGAAGGGTTGCCAGTTGTGGCTGGCATAGAAGCTCTTATCGGCGGCCGCGAGCGCAGCCTCCGTGACCGCTTGGCGCGTGCCGGGGATCATCTCCACCGCGGCGCCGGAAGCCGCGATCTGCACCACTTTGCCGCGCGGTGCGGACGTGGGAACGAAGATGCGGCACGGGATCCCGGCGGCAGCTGCGTAGGTCGCGATCGAGGAGCCGGCATTGCCCGAGGAATCCTCGTGAATCGGACCGACCCCGACTTCCAGCAGGTGGTTCAGCATCACCGCCGTGCCCCGATCCTTGAACGAGCCGGTCGGCATCTGGCTTTCGAGCTTGAAGCGAACCGGCGCGCCGTCCCAGTCGCGGGTCACGAGCGGCGTCCAGCCTTCGCCGAGCGAGACGCGCGGCGGCTTTTCGAGCGCCAACGCCGCCCGATAACGCCACAGCGATGCATCGCTCGCAATGATGTCACCGCGCCGCATCCCCGGCCCGGGCGCCAAGTTCAGATGGCTGCCGCAGGCGCAGTGCCATAGCGGCCGGTCCGCGGCGAGGGTCGTGCCGCATGCGGGGCACAGGTAGCGCGCTTGCGTCATCCTGCGACCTTATCGCCGGCGCTGGCGTTGCGCTAGGATCGCCCGGGACGGCGCGAGGCATGGCGATGGATGAGGCAAAGCTGGTCGGCGGGTCGGCGGCGGATCGCCGGCGCCTGCTCGAGCGCATGGACGAGTATCTCGATGTCAACGGGCGCTTCGACTGGGATCAGCTTCAGGACATCTGGAGCAGCGCGCCGGAGGCGGTGTTCTTCAATCTCAACGGCCACACCTACAAGGGTCGCGAGCATTGGACGAGGTTGTGGCAGTACTACAAGGACAATGTCGCAAGCGGCTATTGGAAGCCGTTCGACATTGGCGGCGCCATCGATGGCGATCTCGCGGTGATCTGGTGCGAGCGGCAAACCCGCTCGGAATGGAAAGGCAGCGACCCTGTCCCGTCGCGCCCCTATGGGAAAGATTTCATCTCGCGTTCGACCATGGTGTTTCGCAAGGAAGATGGCGATTGGCGCGTGATCCATGTGCATTTCTCGCCGGCCAGCGAAGCACCACGCCCCGGCGGCGTGTAATGCGCGACGCATGACCCCTACCCTGCCAGAACTTGGCCTGCGCCTGTCGGGCGCGCTCGATCCGGCGCGCTGCGTCGAGCTGGTGCGGGCCGCCGATGCCGCCGGGTTTGCTTCGGTATGGTTTGCCGAAAATCCGCTTCAGCGTGGGGTGCTCGCAACGGCTGGCGCTTGCGCCGCCGCGACGCAGCACGTGCGGATCGGCATCGGCGTGGTCAATCCATACACGCGACACCCGGTGCAGATCGCCATGGATTTAGCCGCGCTCGACGAGCTCAGCGGCGGACGCGCCGTACTCGGCATCGGCTCCGGCATCGCGCCGCCAATCGCGCGGATGGGGATCGCCAATGACCGACCCGTCGCCGCGGTGCGCGAGGCCATCACCATTGTCCGCGCACTGCTTGCCGGCGAGAGCGTCACGATGCGTGGGCGGGTGTTCGCGCTCGACGGCGTGCGCCTCGATTTTCGGCTGAGCCGTCCCGACATGCCGATCTACATGGCCGCCGGCAGCGAGCGGGCGCTCCGCGTCTGCGGCGAGATCGCGGACGGTTTGGTCCTCTCGAACCTGACACCGCCGTGCTTGACCGCGCGGATGACGGCGATGGTCGCCGAAGCCGCGGCCAGAGTCGGCCGGCCGGAGCCGCGGGTCGTCCAATACGCCCCCGCTGCTGTCCGCGCCGATGGCGCGGCGGCGCGGGACGCGGCCAAGCAGACGATCGGCGAAACGCTGACGCTGCTATGGCCCCGGGGCGATGACTGGCCAAAGCGGCGTGAGGCCGTCGTTGCCGAAAGCGGTATTCCGCGGCTCGAGTTTGTCGACGCGCTCGCACGGCTGCGCCGCGGCGAAGACGCCGCAGCCGTGCTCGACGATCGCTACGTCGCTGCATTCGCGATCGCCGGCACTGGCGAAGAATGCCGCTGGCAGGCGGCACAATACAGCGCGGCCGGTGTCGACGAGCTGGTGCTTAGCTTCGGTACTGCCGATGAGATCGCTGCATTGGGCCGGCGGAGTGGTGCATGAAAACGATCTTCGCACTCGCCGTCTTCCTGCTGCTGCTCGGGAGCGCACGGGCCGACGATCCCGGCGCGGCAGAGCTGCAGAAATGCAAAATCTGCCACTCGCTCGACAAAGGCGGCACCAACCGGGTCGGGCCAAACCTTTATGACGTGTTCGGGCGCAAGGCCGGGACCGTGCCCGGGTTCGCCTATTCCGATGTAATGAAAAACAGCGGCATTGTCTGGACAGACGATACGCTCGCCAATTTTCTACGCGATCCGAAAGACACGCTCCCCGGCAACCGGATGTCGTTTCCTGGGATCAATGACGACGCGGTGCTGCGCACACTGATGCAGAGCCTGAAGCAGGCGACGCAGTAGCTGCCGTCCGGCATAATGCGCAGGATGCCGGACGCTACGATCATCGACGGACAGGCGGTCGCCTCGCGGCTGCGGCAGCGTGTTGCGGCAGCCGTCGAGGGCCTGCGCACCCGCCAGGGCGTGACGCCGGGGCTCGCGGCGATCATCGTCGGTAATGACCCGGCGAGTCAGGTCTACGTGCGCAACAAGGCTCGGGCTTGCAACGCGGCCGGGCTCAGCTCGTTCGAGCATCGCCTGCCGGGAGATACCTCAGAAGCCGCGATCATCGCGCTGATCGAACAGCTCAATCGCGACGAGCGGGTCGATGGCATCCTCGTCCAATTGCCGTTGCCCGAGAAGATCGACCCGCAGCGCGCGCTTGGCGCGGTGGACCCGGCGAAGGACGTCGACGGGTTTCACCCGGTCAATGTCGGGCGGTTATGGAGCCGTCAGCCGAGCCTCGTGCCGTGCACGCCGCAAGGCTGCATGATCTTGCTCCAAACCGTGCACGCCGAGCTGGCGGGTCTGGAGGTGGTCGTGCTCGGTCGTTCGCAGATCGTCGGTCGGCCGCTCGCGGCGTTGCTTGTCGCGGCAGACTGCACGGTGACAATCGCCCATTCACGCAGCCGCGATCCGCCAGTGATTGCCCGGCGCGCCGATATCCTCATCGCCGCGACTGGCGAGCCGCAAGTGGTGAAGGGCGACTGGATCAAGCCGGGTGCGACGGTGATCGATGTCGGCACCAACCGCATCGTCGGCGCTGACGGCGTGGCCCGGCTTGTCGGCGATGTGGATTTCGCCTCGGCGCGCGCTATCGCTGGGGCCATCACCCCGGTGCCGGGCGGGGTCGGCCCGATGACCATCGCGTGTCTCCTGCAAAACACCATCATTGCCGCCTGCCGGCGGCGAGGCTTGCCCGACCCCGACCTTGGGTGAAGGCGGAACTCTGCTGGCCGATCTCCCGTTGATCCGGTGACCTTGGACAAACGAGGAACCGGTTATGTCGAAGAAGAAACTAGTGGGATTCCTGGCCGCGACTGCGGCCATCGCGCTGGTCGCGACACCGGCCGCGCATGCTCAGATGATGGCGCCGCCGCCGCAGATGATAGCGCCCCAGCCAATGCCGCCG
>DATMLO010000028.1:0-4326 GCA_035570495.1 Allostellaceae bacterium
ATCGCCGCGCTTAAAGGCCCACGCGAGCCGGTAGAACGCATGGTCAAGGCCTTTGCCGAGCGCCGCCAATACATCGTCGGGGCGCTCAACTCGCTGCCCGGCGTACGCTGCGTGAACCCGGGCGGCGCCTTCTATACCTTCCCCAACGTCTCCGGTACCGGCTTCGACGCCAAGACGCTGCAGACCGAGCTCTTGGACAAGACCGGTGTGGCGACGATCGCCGGCACCAGTTTTGGCGCGTTTGGCGAGGACTACATCCGGATTTCCTATGCCAACAGCCTCGAGAACCTGCAGGAGGCGATCGAGCGCATCCGCAAGTTCCTCGGCAATCTGCCCGGCGCGTAAAACCCTTGCGGCAACCGCAATCCGTCCTTGCATCTGCCTAAGGTTTAGGCATCCTGCCGGATAAGTGCATCCGCGGTCTGCATCGGGGCGACCTGTCACCCATTTCAGCGTACCGAATGCTGGCATGGGTTATGCTCAAGCACATGAGGACAGGCGAGCGGACTGGGCACGGGGAGGTCGGTTGCGATGAAAAAAGTCGAGGCGATTATCAAGCCGTTCAAGCTTGACGAGGTGAAGGAGGCCCTGCACGAGGTCGGGATCAAGGGCATCACCGTCGTCGAGGCCAAGGGCTTCGGCCGGCAGAAAGGCCACACCGAGCTCTATCGCGGCGCCGAGTACGTCGTCGACTTCCTGCCCAAGGTGAAGATCGAGGTCGTCATGGAAGATTCCATGGTCGAGCGGGCGGTCGAGGCGATCCAGCAATCCGCCCATACCGGCCGCATCGGCGACGGCAAGATCTTTATCTCCAGCATCGAGGAGGCGATCCGCATCCGCACCGGCGAGCGCGGCGCCGATGCGATCTGACCGCCTAAACCCCGGCTGGCATCGAGGTTGCTAGAAGCAAGTTTTCTTATTCTTTTCTTATCCCACCACAGCCAACAGGAACGACAAGATGGCAGGCGAGATCGACAAGGTAATGGGTCTGATCAAGGAGCACGACGTCAAGTATGTCGACTTTCGCTTCACCGACCCGCGCGGCAAGTGGCAGCATCTGGCGCATCACGTGCGCACCGTCGACCCGGACTTCCTCGCCGAGGGCATCATGTTCGACGGCTCCTCGATCGCCGGGTGGAAGGCGATCAACGAGTCGGACATGCTGTTGAAGCCCGATTGCTCCACCGCGGTGATGGACCCGTTCGCCGCCCAAGCCTCGCTCATCATCTTCTGCGACGTGCACGAGCCGCTGACCGGCCAGCCCTATGGCCGCGACCCGCGCTCGATCGGCAAGAAGGCGCAGGCCTATCTCACCTCCTCCGGCATAGGCGACACCGCCTATTTCGGACCCGAGGCCGAGTTCTTCGTGTTTGACGACGTGCGCTATGAATCGACGATGAACTCGGCGTCCTACTTCGTCGACAGCGAGGAAGCGCCCTGGGTCTCCAACAAGGCCTTCCCCGACGGCAATACCGGCCACCGCCCGCCGATCAAGGGCGGCTATTTCCCGGTGCCGCCGGTCGACGGCGCCTCGGACCTGCGCGCCGAGATGCTCTCGGTAATGCTCGACATGGGGCTCGAGGTCGAGAAGCACCACCACGAGGTGGCGCCCTCGCAGCATGAGCTCGGCAACGTCTTCTCCACCCTGGTAAAGGCGGCCGACAACATGCAGATCTACAAATACGTCGTGCACAACGTCGCCCACCAGTACGGCAAGACCGCGACCTTCATGCCAAAACCGATCAAGGGCGACAACGGCTCGGGCATGCATGTGCACCAGTCGATCTGGAAGTCGGGCGGGCCGACCTTCGCCGGCAACCTCTATGCCGACCTCAGCGAGACCGCGCTCTTCTACATCGGCGGCATCATCAAGCATGCCAAGGCGATCAACGCCTTCACCAACCCGACCACCAACAGCTACAAGCGCCTCATCCCGGGTTTCGAGGCCCCGGTGCTGCTGGCCTATTCGGCGCGCAACCGCTCGGCCTCGTGCCGCATCCCGATCGCCGCCAGCCCCAAGGGCAAGCGCGTCGAAGTGCGCTTCCCGGACCCCGCCGCCAACCCCTATCTCGGCTTTGCCGCGATGCTGATGGCCGGGATCGACGGCATCCAGAATAAGATCCACCCCGGCGACGCGATGGACAAGAACCTCTACGACCTGCCGCCGGAGGAGCTGAAGGACGTGCCGACCGTATGCGGCAGCTTGCGCGAGGCGATCGGCGCGCTCGAAGCCGACCACGCCTTCCTCACCAAGGGCGACGTCTTCCCGCGCGACCAGCTCGAATCATACATCGAACTCAAATGGGAAGAGGTCTATGCCTTCGAGCACACCCCTCACCCCATCGAGTTCCAGATGTACTACTCGGTCTGAGCGACCTCGCATCACGACGGAAAGAGCCGGGCATCGCCCGGCTCTTTTTTTGCCTCAAGGCCGGTGCATGAACAACGATGCCGCGAGCGCCAGCGCCAACAGCGCCGAAATGCCTTGCCAGACCAGCACCGGCGCGCGCTCGTAGAGCGTGCGCGGCCGGCCAAGCCCGGCGGCGGCGCGCGCCGGGCCCGCCTCCATCTCCTGGGCGAATTCGGTCATGTCGTGGAAGCGCTGCGCCGGGTCGAGCGCGACCGCGCGCGCCAACGTCGCCTCGACCCAGGCCGGGAGATCCGGCCGCAGCTCGCTGAAGCGCTGCGGCCGGCTGCGCCGCGGCGGGCTCATCGCGTCAGCATTGGCGTAGGGGTATTCGCCGGTGAACGCGCGGAACATCGTGATCCCGAGCGCGTACACGTCCGTCTGCTCGTTGCCCGCCTCGCCGTCGGCCATTTCCGGCGCCATATAGGCGGCGGTACCCGGGATGTTCTCGGCCGGAAACTCCTCGAGCCCCGGCACCCGCACGACCCCGAGATCGATGAGCTTCAGCGCGCCGCCGTTTTCGAGGATCACGTTGTCCGGCTTGATGTCGCGATGGATGATCCCGGCGCGATGCAGCGCCGCCACCGCCCGCGCCAGTCTGATCGCGATGTTGCGCCCCTCTTCCAGCCCCAGCATCGGCGGGTGCGCCAGCCGCGTGTCCAAAAGCTCGCCCTGATAAAATGGCATGACCGTGTAGAGGCAGGTCTGGCGGCCGGGCGGCAGCTCGATGGCCTGACCGATCGACGCGTTGTGGATGCGCGCGCCGACCCAGGCCTCGCGGATAAAGGCGGCGCGGTAGGCCTCGATCCCGGCGAGCTGCGGCTTGGGAAACTTGATGACGACATCGCCGCCCTCGACCTCGTCCTCGGCGCCGAACAGCCTTGTGTAGCGGCCGTCGGACAGCAGCGCCTTCAGCACGAACCCGTCGATCGACTCGCCGCCTGTCGGCACCGGGATCACCGGCAGGTTTTGGATCGCGCCGCTGACATCGGCCGACCCCGCGGCCGGTAGCGCGACGACATCGAGCACCAGCGCGGTGCAATTGTCAGTGCTTTCCGCTTTGAGCGCGGCGTCCACCAGCGCGTTCGCGGTATCGTCCGGTGCCGAGCGGTCGCGCAGGATTTCGGCGATAGTCGGCTCGCTAAGCGATCCGTGCACCCCGTCGCTGCACAACAGGAAGCGGTCGTGCAGCGCCACCGGCTGCGTCGCATAGTCGAGCCGCACCTCGGTCTCAACCCCGAGCGCGCGCAGCAGCGTGTGCGATCGGCCCTGCCCCGTCGCGTGCACATGGTCGGTCGTCAGACAGGTGAGCCGGTCGCCGCTGAGCCGGTAGGCCCGCGTATCGCCGACATGCAGGATATGCGCGACCCGCCCGCGCAGCACCAGCGCCGTCAGCGTGCATCCCAGCCCGGTGAGATCGGGGTCCTGGCGGCCGATCGAGTTGATCCAGCCGTTGAGCGAGCTGACGATGCGCGCGCCGGCGCGCTGAACCTCCATCGTCTCCGGCATGTCGCAGAACCCGTCGAGAAAGCCGCGCACCGCGGTCTCCGCGGCGATCCGCCCACCCTTCGCGCCACCGATCCCGTCGGCGATCGCCGCGACCACCTCCTGCCGCGGCTCCGGCAGCTCCGCGCCCATCAGCGCGCCGGCGAAATCCTGGTTGTCGTGGCGCGGCCCGGTCTTCGACGCGAAACCGGCGCTGACCCTGATGCTCGCGTCACCCGTCGCCATTGCCGAAAGTCCTGCCCTCCTGATCCGTGCTCAGATGCACAGCAACTATCAGCCTAATATTTAGGCAATTTATATATCACTTTTATATTGCGTGGATGCATTCAACCAAAAGTTCACGTCACATCATTCCGGGTGACATTCGTAGTGCAAAAAATAGCCACCGGTGGTCGAGGCGCCGCGCAGCTGCA
>DATMLO010000029.1:0-33357 GCA_035570495.1 Allostellaceae bacterium
TCCCCTCGATCAGAAAAGCGCGCCAATGATCATGCAGCGATCGGCGAAACGCGGCGCCGATGTCGGGCTGGTTCAGCGACATGGCCTTCTCCTTTGAGCCATTCCCACGCAACGTCCTTCCGTTAAATGTGCCTTCGACGGCGCAACAAAAAGCCCTCCCAGCTCTAGCCGGGAGGGCCGTTTCTCACATTCTCGTTTCGCCTAAGCGTGTTGTGCTTGGTAGCGCGAGTTGCGCAGCACGCGGCCCGGCAGGTTGCCGGTGTGGTTGCCTTCCTTCATCAGCATCTTGCCGTTGACGAAGGTCGCGTAGATGCCCGCCGCCGGCTCTTTGAAACGCCAGCCGCCGGCCGGGAAGTCGTGCACGATAAACTCGGGCAGCGGCTTCACGGTGTCGGGGTCGAACACGGTGATGTCGGCGGTCATGCCGGGCCGCAGCAGGCCACGATCATAAAGCCCGAAGGTCGAGGCGCTGTCGAACGTCAACCGCCGCACCGCATTCTCCAAGGTCATGACCTGCTTCTCGCGCACCCATTCGCCGAGCAGCCGGGTCGAGAACCCGTAGCCGCCGTGGAATTGGACATGCGCGCCGCCATCGCTGAGTCCAATCAGCGCGTTCGGGTAGTTCAAAATCTCTCGCATCGCGTCGACATCGATGTTGTTTTCGGCCTGCATGAACACGGTTTCGAGCTTTTCTTCGACGACGAGGTCGAGGAACGCGTCGATGATGCCCTTGTTCTGCTTTTTGGCGAGCTGTTCGAGGGTGAGGCCCTTCAGCTCCGCATTCTTCGCGAGCTTCGGCTCTTCGACCCAGATGTATTTGTACCATTCGCGCGAGATCGTCCCGCCGGGGATCTCGACCTTCCATTCGACCATCTCTTCGTGGAGCTTGGCGCGGACCGTGGGATCGGCATAGGCGCGCAGCTTCTCCTCATTGGTCGCGAGGAGGATCGGATGCCAGGTCGGCGCGCCGCGGAACACCTGCGTGTTCTTCATGTCGAAGACCTGCGTCGTCGTGTTCGGCGAGGCCAGCGGGTACGCGCGGATGCCCTTGGCCGAGGTCTCGTCGACCCGGTCCATGTGCTTCTTCCATTCGCCGGGCCGGCGCACCGACTGGCCGAGATTGTTGTAGACGACCGGCCGGCCGGTCGCTTCGGAGAGCCGCGCCATCAGCCCGTCCTTCATCTCGGCGTCGCGGCCGCCGCCCGACTGGATGATGCCGGTGCCCATCTCGCGCAGCACGTCGGCGAGCGCGAAGATCTCCTTCTCGTCCGCCCACAGCGCCGGGATGTGCAGACCCTGCGGGTCGTAATGGCCGCGGTTGCGCGACACCGAGAGGCCGAGCGCGCCGCCTTCCATGCCGTCACGCACCACGGCCTGCATCTGCTGGAGCTCGACATCGGTCGCTGCGCGCGTCTGGCACGCGTCGCCCATCACGTAATAGCGCACCGCCGTGTGGCCGATCAGGGTGCCGACATTGACGCCGAGGTTTTTGTCGAGCTTCTCCATGTATTGCGGGAAAGTCTCCCAATCGACCTCGATGGTGTTGAGCACCTCCATCGGGATCGCCTCGACATAGCTGAGGAACTCGGCCATGCGCTGCTCCTTGCCCTTCTTCACCGGGGCGAGGGAGAGCGAGCAATTGCCGATCACGACGCTGGTCGCGCCGTGATCGCACGAGAACGAGCACATCGGGTCCCAGGTGACCTGGGCGTCGTAATGGCAATGGTTATCGATAAAGCCCGGCGCGATGACCTGGCCGCCGGCATCGACGACCTGATCGGCCGCGCCCGATAGCTTGCCGATCTCGGCGATCTTGCCGTCCTTGACCGCGACATCGCCCTGGAACGCCGGCATCCCCGAGCCGTCGATCACCTTGCCGTTCTTGATCAGGACGTCATACGCCATCGGGTTCCTCCCTTGGGATCAATGGAGTGTTCGGATGCGGTTCAACCGCTGTTGTCCGGAAAACTATAGCATGCTGATGATAGACCATGCCGGCTATCTCGGCATGGCCAAGCGGTCAGCTATGCGCGATCCGGAGCCATTCCTACGTCCCGAACGCCTGGCTCAGCGACAGATAAAGGCCGAAGAGAAAACCGCCGACGGTCGGCAGCACCACGGCCGAGCCGGCATCTTCGATCGCTTCCGGGATCATCGCGTGCGCGACGAGTGCCAGCACCGCGCCGCCGGCGATCGCCTCGCAGAACAGCGCCAGCAGCGCTTCGGAGCTGCCGAGAAAGGCCTTGCCGATTGCCGCGGCGACAAAACCGGCAACGAGCACCGTCGACCACAGGCCAAAGATCGCGCGCGGGCTGTAGCCCGCTTTTCGCAGCATCGCCGCGCTCGCCGCGGCCTCGGGGATGCCGCCGATAAACATGCCGAGCGCCAGGCTCAGAGAGATCGTTTCCAGGCTGACAAATTTCGCGCCGATCACCAGGCAGCCGGGGATCGTGTCGAGAATGTTGCCAAAGACGATCGCCAGCCCGGCGCCCGACCCGGTTTCCTTGAGCAGTCGGTCGCTTTCGTGGCGGGTCACCCGATCGAGACCGGCGGTCGCCAGCCGGGCGCATGTCGCGGAATGCGGGCCGCCGGCGCTGAGATTGCTCAGCGCGCGGCTGTGGCTCAGGCGCTCGACGGCATGCGCCAGCTGCGGGTCGAATTTGATCAGGTGATCAAAATCGTGCTTGGCGATCGCCAAAAGCTCGCTATCGATCGAGACGCGCGCCGTGGCGGTGCGCTCGCCGCCGTGCAGCAGCGCCATCTCGCCAAAGGCCTGGCCGGAATCGAGACGGGCCAGGAGGCGGCCGTCGTCTGCGGCGAGGATCTCGATCTCGCCGCGCGCAACGATATACAGCGCGTTGGCGGCATCGCCGGCATAAAACAACGTCGTGCCGGCGTTCGCGTATTCCACTCGGATCAGCGGCAACAGCTGCTGCATATCTTCCGGCGGCAAATGGCGCAGCAGGTCACAGCGCGACAAGAGCCGGATCAGCTCCTGGTTGTCCTCGCGCTTGCGCTGCTCGGCGAATTCGCGAAACCGCGCGGGGTTGCGGATCGCCGCCCCCTTGCCTTCGAGATAGAGCGCGGCCCGATAATAGATCAGTGCGCCAACCGCGAACCCGCCGGCGACAAAAGCCCAGGCCGCACGCGCCGCATAGCCTTGATTATGCAGCGTCTCGGCGCTTTCGAACGCGAGTTCGATGGCGAGCGCGCTGATCAACGAGCCGGCGGCGAAGCCGAGCACGCAAGCGAGGCCGCGCTCCGAGAGGCGGCTGTACAGGCCAAGCGCCGCCCCGATCAGCGACGACGACGTCGTCGCCAATCCCAGCAGGGCGGCCGCGAGCAGGGGAAGAAGGCCGGGCTCGGGCATCGTGTCCGGAGAATCATATCCAGCGCGGTATATAAATTCGCGATGGTTTGTTGCCGTATCGCGTCGGCATTTGGTGGGACAGGGCCGCCATCCAGCACTGCGCATTGACAGTTGCGGACGGCGCGGGCGCACTTCGCGTTTATGACCGTCACCGCGCCGCGCTTGCCCTCCGCGTTCGCCGCCCGCACGCCGTTTTTCTACGGCTGGGTGGTGCTTGGCTGTCTTTGCTGCGCTGGGTTCGCGCGGCAGGGGCCGGCGGTGTCGACCCTCTCAGTGTTTGTCGAGCCGCTGACCCGCGATTTTGGCTGGTCGCGCACCGCGCTGTCGGGCGCGGTGTCGCTGGGCGGCATCCTCGCCGCGATCATCTCGCCCAGGGTCGGTGTCTTCCTCGACCGCGCCGGCTCGCGGCTGGTGCTGTGCTACGCGGTGCTGACAACGGGGGTGGCGCTGTTGGCGCTGTCGCTGACGACATCGCTGGCGACGTTCTATGTGTTCTTCTGCTTCGCGCGGATGAACTGGGCGAGCCCGTTCGAGCTCGGCATCTATGGTGCGGTCAACAATTGGTTCGTCGCCCGCCGGCAATTCGCCACGTCCGTCGCGACGCTGGCGCAGATGGCGGGGCTGGTGACGATGCCGATCCTCGCCGAGCTCGCGATGCTGCGCTGGTCGTGGCGTGCCGGCTGGCTGGCGATCGGCGCTGTGACTCTCGTCGTCGGCTTTCTGCCGACCTGGCTATTGCTGGTGCGGCGGCCCGAGGATGTCGGGCTGCACCCGGATGGGCAGAGGCACAACCCAGTTGCGCCGGGCCAGGCGGTCGCCACGGCCCCTGAAGCTCACTTCTCGCGCCGCCAGGCGGTGCGCCTGCCGGCTTTCTGGCTGCTGCTTGGGTACACGGTGCTGGTCTACCCGATCCAGGCGGGGATCAGCCTCCACATGGCGCCGCATTTGATCGAGCACGGCATCGCCCCGGCCATCGTCGCGACGATCGTCAGCACCTATTCGCTGATGTCGGCGGCGGCGACCGTAAGCTGTGGATTCCTGCCGCGACGCTTGCCTGTGCGCTATCCGATGGCGGCCAGCGGGATATTACTGACGCTAAGTCCGCTCTTAATGGAGGCAATCGCGTCGCCGGCCGAGGCGTATCTTGCCGCGGCGCTGTTCGGTTTTGGCGTCGGCGGCATCCTGACTCTGTTGCCGATCGCCTGGGCCGACTATTTCGGCCGCGCCAGCTTTGGCGCGATCCGCGGTGTCGCCTTGTCGGCTCAGGTCATTGCCCAAGCGGTCGGGCCGATGGTGTCAGGCGCGCTGCGCGACTGTACCGGCGACTACCGGCTGTCGCTGACGGTCTTCGCTGTCTTCGGCGCGCTCAGCGTCGTTGCGGCACTCGGCGCCAGGCGGCCTGCCGCGATTTGATGCTAGGAATGCCTGGAAGCTCGCGTCACGCAGAACATTGAGGGAGCCCGCCATGACGTTGATGACCCGCCGCGCTCTCGGCCGCTACGCGCTCGCCGGCTCGGCCGCCGCGGCGCTCGGCAGAGCGGCTGCATACGCCGCCGATGCCGACAAGATCAAGGTCGGCATCCTGCCGCTGGCGTCGCACGCGCCGACCTTTATCGCGCTCGGCAAGGGTTATTTCGATGCTCAGGGCCTCAGTGCCGAAGCGGTGAGCTTCGAGGCCGCCGAGCCGATGGCCGTCGCGATCGCGGCGGGCGATGTCGATTTTGGCGTCACCGCGATCACCGGCGGTCTTATCAACCTGGCGGATAAGGGCGCGGTCACCGTGATCGGCGGCGCCTTGACCGAGGCCCCAGGCATCGAGGGCGAGAAAATCCTTGCGGCAAAGAAGGCCTACGACGACGGGCTAACCGTGCCCGCCAAGCTGAAGGGCCACAGCTTCGGAATTACCACGACGGGTTCGTCATTCCACTACATGGCGCATAAGATCGCGCAGAAGGAGGGCTTTGCCGATGTCGACGTCGAGCTGAAGCCGATGCAGAAAGTGCCGCTGCTGATCGCCGCGCTGAAGACCGGCCAGATCGACGCCTGGGCGATCCAACCCAATATCGCCGACACGCTGACGAAGGACGGCTCTGTCGTCGAGATCGGCAAGATCGCCGACTACATCCCGAATTACCAGGTGACGACCGTTTTTACCTCGACAGCCAATGTCGCCAAGCGGCGTGATCTGGTGCAGCGCTATCTCGCCGCCTATTCGCAGGGCGTCGCCGATTACAATGCCGCGCTGGTCGACAAGACGATGGGCAAGGACGACACCGCCGCAGTCGTCGAGCTGATCCATAAATACGTCTACACGAGCCAGCCGATCGACAAGGCCGACCCGCAAATCCGCGACGGCGCGATGCGCATCGCCGAAAAGGCACGGCTCAACACAGCCAGCGTCAAGGACCAGCTCGACTGGTTCGAAAGCGAGAAGATGGTGCCGGCGGCCGTGACCATGGCGAAACTGGTGGACACGAGTTTCGTCTCGACCGACTAGGCTGGCGCGATGGACCTCATCATCGATAGTGTCGATCACGACTATGGCGCCACGGAGGTGCTGCGCGACATCTCGTTGACGATCCGCGAAGGCGAGATCGTCTCGGTGATCGGGCCTTCGGGCTGCGGCAAGTCGACCTTGTTGCGGCTCGCGGGAGGGCTGGAGCGACCGGTGTCGGGGCAAGTGATGGTTGTCGGCGAGCCGCCCGCAGGGTCACTCAATCCGCTCACTTACATCTTTCAGGATTTCGCGCTGCTGCCGTGGCGCACGGTCGAGGGCAATGTCAGCCTGGTGCTCGAAGACCATGGCATCAACGGCGCCGCGGCGCGGGCGATCATCGACGACGTGCTGGCGCGCACCAAATTGAGCGATTTCCGCAAAGCCTGGCCGCGGCAATTGTCAGGCGGCATGAAGCAGCGTGTCGCGATCGCCCGCGCGCTCGCCGTGCGACCGGCGATCCTTTTGATGGACGAGCCTTTATCGGCGCTCGACGCGCAGACCCGCGAATTGCTGCTCGACGATCTGGTCGAACTATGGGGACGCGAACGCTATTCGGCGTGCTATGTGACCCACAACCTCGCCGAGGCGGTCCGGCTCGGGCATCGCATCGTCGTGCTGTCGCGCCGGCCGGGTCGTATCCGAGAGGTCATCGAGATCGACATGCCCCTGGCTGAGCGCGCCGGGCATGGCGCCGAACTGGAGCGGCTGCAGCGCCAGGTCTGGGCAATCATGCGTGACGAGGCGCGCGAGGCCGAGCGGGAGCTGACCGATGCCGCCTGAAGGCGCAACGGAACTTCAAGCGTCTACCGCTGAGCCGGCGCACGCTCTGCGTCCGGTGCCGTTTCGCGGCGGTGGATTTCGCCCACGTCCGCTCGGCATCGTCGCGCCTCTCGTCTTTGTCGCGTTGATCGGGTTGTGGCAGCTCGGCAGCGAATATGGCGTGATCCGCCCGATTGCGCTGCCGGCGCCGTCCGAGGCCTTCTCGGCGCTGGTCGACCTCGTTCGCACCGGGACGTTGTGGAAGCATCTGGCTGCGAGCCTAGAACGGCTGGTGGTCGGTTGGATGCTTGGCACTGCGCTTGGCATCGCGGTCGGCCTCATGATCGGCCTCTTTTCACTGGTGCGTGCCGGAGTCCTGCCGCTGGTCTCGGCGGTTTTCCCAATTCCAAAGATCGCCCTGCTGCCGCTTTTCGTGATCTGGTTCGGCACCGGGGAGGGATCGAAGATCGCGACGATTCTTTTCGGGGCATTTTTCCCGACCGTCATCGCTACCTATGGCGGGGTCGACAACGTGGATCGAGGCCTCATTCGCATGGGCCAGTCATTCGGCCTCGCTTGGTTCTCCATCGTGCGCAAGATCATCATCCCGGGCGCGCTGCCGGCAATCCTGTCGGGGTTCCGGATTTCGGTGTCGATCTCGATCGTTTTGCTGGTGGCGGCCGAGATGATCGGCGCGCGCTACGGCATCGGCGCCTACATCCTCGAAGCCGGTTCGCTGATGGCGCTTGACCAGCTGATCGCCGGCGTCGCGATTCTCTCGGCGTTCGGCTTGGCGATATCCTGGGTGATTGGCCGTGCCGAACGCCATTTCCTCAGCTGGCGTACCTGATCAGCTTCGCTTCGCGGCGCCTGCTTTCTCAACCAGCTGCGCCAACACCTCATAGGGCTGAGCGCCGACCACACCATAGCGCGCGGCGACGAAGGTCGGGACGCCGGTGACCCCGTAAGTCGCCGATTTCTGCCAGTCGGCGTCGACAGCGTCCTTGAAGCGGCGCTCTTCGAGCACCTTCGTCGCCTCGACCGGGTCGAGCCCGACCTTTCCGACAATGTCGAGGAGCACCGCCGCGTCGCCGATGTTGCGGCAGTCGACAAAATACGCGCGATAGGCCGCGTCATGATACGTCGCGCCGCCGCCCGGCTGGGTGTCGGCCCATTTGCCGAGCTCCTGCGCCAGCCGGCTGTTGTAGCTGTGCGTGCGCTTGCCGTAGGGCAGGCCCTCGGCATCCATGCGCGCCTTCATCTCCTGATACATCTGCTCGGGGTCGCGCCCACGATGGCGGTACCACCCGGCCATCTCGCGCCCTTCCTGCGGCGTGTCCGGATGCAGCGGAAAATGCACGAGCACCGGCTCGATATCGTAGGTCTGCCTGAGCTTTTCGATACGCACGGTAGCGAGATAGCACCAGGGTCAGACGTAGTCGGTAAAGATCTCGAAAGTGACGGGCATCGGCTTATCTCGGCTGAGAATGATGGCCTTCAGTCTACGCTCGATTGCCGGCATGCGGCAAACCCGCGATGATCGCCGGCGATGAGCAGCATGCAGCAGGTCCTCGGCGCGCGGCCGGCCGAGCGTCGCCCGAAATCGCGCTGGCATGCTCATCTGCATGGATCGGACCTCGTCTGGGCGATCGCGTTCCTCGCCCCCTACGCGGCGGTCTTTCTCGGCTTTGTCGTCTACCCGATCGGCTTTGCGCTGTGGCTGGCAGCGCGACCGTCGCTTTATGCCCAGCTCTGGACCGACCCGATCTACCGCTCCGCCGTGGTCAACACGCTGCTCTTTGTCGGCGTCGGCGTGAATGTGAAGATGTTCGGAGCGCTGCTGCTCTCGGGCTTCTTCATGCGCCGCGACTGGTGGGTGAAAGCGATCCTGGTGGCCTATATCCTTCCCTGGCTGGCCGCCGCGACCCAGGCGTTCATGTCGGTGCATTGGATGCTGATCGACGAGCTGGGGCTGGTCGATCGCCTGCTGTCGGTCACGTTCGGCGTCGCCGGCCTGAATTGGCTTGACAGCCGCTGGCTCGCGCTCGCCTGCAATATTACCGCCTATGTCTGGAAGTGGATGCCGTTTTGGACGCTGATCCTGCTGGCTGGGCGAATGGCCATTCCGCCGTCGATCTATGACGCCGCCGAAGTCGATGGCGCGACCGGCATCCGCCGCTTCACCCATGTCACGTTTCCGCTGGTGGCGAACCTCTATCTCGTTTGCACGCTGCTCTCGACGCTGTGGACCTTTGGCGATTTCGCCACGGTGTATTTCGTCTCGGGCGGCGGGCCGCTCAACACCTCGCAGGTGCTGACGACGCTCGGCTTTCACTACGCCTTCGATGCAGCGCAACCCGGGCTCGGCGTCGCGGTCGCAATGTCGGCGCTGCCGCTGTTGATCCCGGTCGTTATCGTGCTGATGCGCTGGTCGCAAGCCAGCGAGGGCGAGCTGTGAGCATCGCTGCGCCGCCCATGCATCCAGCCCGGCGTCGTTTCCGGCCGGGGCGGGTGCTGACCGAGGCCGGGGCGGTCGCGCTCGGGATCGGCGTGCTGATCTGGTCGCTGCTACCGATCTACAACGTGCTCCTGGTCGCCTTCGATGCGAGCGAGGGCACGATCGAGTTCTCCGGCAATATCTGGCCCGCGGTGCCGTCTCTCGCCGGCTTCTGGGGAGCGCTCGGCGAACACGCCCGTTATCTCGAGCATTTCTGGCGGCAGTTCGCCAACAGCGTCTACATCGGCGTCGCGACGATGCTGCTGACCTTGCTGATCGGCTCGCTGGCGAGCTTCGCGGTCGGGCGGATGCGGCTCAGCCGGGGAGGGTGGCTGACCAACGCCGCGCTGCTGACCTACACCGTGCCGTCGTCGTTTCTGATCTTCCCGTTCTACAAGATCATGTTCGACTATGGCCTCGAGGACAATTTAGGTGCGGTGATCGCCACACAGGTCACATTCGCTGTGCCGTTCGCGATCCTGATCATGGTGCAATACGGTAAGCTGCTTCCCGTCGAACTCGAGGAGGCGGCGCGGCTCGATGGCGCGTCGGCTCCGCAAATCTACTGGCGTATCTACCTGCCGCTGATGACCCCGGCCTTGGCGATCGCCGCGATTTATTCGCTGTTACTCGCCTGGAACGATTACCTCTACCAAATGGTGCTGCTGTCCTCGGTGCGGAACGTCACCTTGTCGATGACCCAGGCGGAATTGTTCGGCGACACGGATCCACCGTGGAATGCGATGATGGCTTCGGCGATCATCTATATTTTGCCGCCGGTCGCGCTGTTCTTCGGACTACGTCGGCATATCGCCGCAAGCCTTACGATGGGCGCGGTGATCGGATAAAAAATCGAGCCCGAGCGGGGATTGACTCGGTCCCCGAACGGGTCTCTGCTTACAGCAGAATTACAAAAATAAGGACCCCTAAGCGGGTCGTCCGTACCTTTGGGAGGGTGGCCATGCCAGTCACGCGCAGGTCAGTTTTGCAGAGTTCCGCGGCTGTCGCCGCCATCGGTGCGCTCGCTCGTCCGTTTGTCGCCAAAGCTGAGGCCAAGACTGCCGAAGTCTGGTGGATCCAGGGTTTTGCCCAGGAAGAAGACATCGCCTTCAAGAAGATCGTCGAGGACTACCAGAAGGCGAGCGGCAACACGATCGACTACACGATCAGCCCCTACGCGGCGATGCGCGAAAAGACGATCTCGGCCATCACCGCGGGGCTGGTGCCTGATCTGATCCAGAACAGCCCAGCCGAGATGAACGCGGTCTGGGCATGGAGCGACAAGCTGGTCGACGTCGGCGACGTCGTCGCGACGCAAAAGGACAAATACACCGCGAGCGCACTGCAGTCGGCACTCTCATACAACAGCGTCACCAAGAAGCGCGGTTACTACATGGCGCCGTATGTGCAGGCCTCGTTGCCGAACCATATCTGGCGCTCGCTGGTCGAAAAGGCCGGCTACAAGATCGAGGACATCCCGAAAACCTGGGACGCTTATTACAGTTTCTTCAAGGGCGTGCAGAAGAAGCTGCGCGACCAGGGCATGCGCAACGTTTACGGTCTCGGCTTTCAGGTGACGGCGCAGGGCAACGACCCCAACAACGTCTTCAATTATTTCCTGATCGCCTATGGCGGCGGGAACATCATTACCCCGGACGGGAAGCTCCATCTCGACGATCCGCAGGTCAAAGAGGCGGTGATCAAGGCGATCGAGTTCCCGACGACCGCGTACAAGGAGGGGTATGTACCGTCGAGCGCGATCAACTGGAACGATGCGGACGACAACAACGCCTTCCACGCCAAGTCGATCGTCATGGATCTCGACGGCACGATCTCGACCGAGGTCGCGATCATCAAGAACAAGGAGGATTACGACGATATCGTCGTCCAGGGCCTGCCGCTGAGCAATGACGGCAAGCCGGTGACGAGCCAGGTCACGCATTTGGGCGGGATGATCCCCAAAGGTGCCAAGAATGCCGAAGTCGCCAAGGACTTCCTCAAATATTTAATCCAGCCGGACGTCACGAACGACTACATGAAGATCGGCATGGGCCGAAATATTCCGGCATTTCCGGAAGTCGTGAAAAACGACGAATGGTGGTTCGCCGATCCGCACCGCAAGGCTTATGTCGAGCAGAATATCCTGGGGCCGACCTCGCCGGACTGGTTCGTCTTCAACCCGGCCTGGGCTGAGGTGCGCAACCAGCATGTCTTCGGCGCTGCCTGGGCCGATGTCATGAAGAACGGAATGACCCCCCAAGAGGCGACCGAAAAGGCATTCAAATGGGTGGAGGCGATCTTCCAGAAATACCCGATCGAGACGACCTGAATTTCCCGGAATGGCGGGGATGGACTCCTGCGCCCGATTGACGCGGGCCAGCCCCACCGGGCATGAGCTGTGGCCTTCGACCACGGTAGCTAAAGGGAGACGCGGCGCGCCCGATCGTCCGGCTCTGACATCATTGCAACTCTGTAATGCAATAACATTTGAGCCGATTTTGCGACGGCCCTATATTCCGCGGCCGAGACCGTGACGAGAGCGCGGCTGGAGGCGGAGCATTTTGCCGTCGAGTTGGGGAAGGAAATGGGCATGGCGTTGATCACCAGACGTTCGGTTTTACGCAATTCGCTTGCGGTCGCGGCGGTGGGAACCCTTGCCCGTCCGTTCATCGCGAACGCCGCGGCGTCGACGGCGTCGATCTGGTGGACGCAAGGGTTCGTGCCCGAAGAAGATGCGGCCTTCCGCAAGCTTGTCGACGAGTATCAAAAGCAGAGCGGCAACACGATCGACTATAGCTTGATCCCGTTCGCACCGCTGATGCAGAAGATTGTCTCGGCGCTGACCAGCGGCGACGTGCCCGACCTCATTTCGCACGATATCAACGATGCGGTCGTGGTGCCGCAGAACGCGTGGGACGACAGGGTCGTCGACGCCAGCGACGTAATCGAGACGCAAAAAGACAACTATCATCCGACCGTTTGGCTGGGGACGCAGTACTACAACAACATCACGAAGAAGCGCGGCGGCTATTTGATCCCGTTCAAGACAGCATGTGTGCCGATTCATGTCTGGAGTTCTCTGGTCGAGAAGGCTGGCTACAAGCTCGACGACGCGCCGAAGACCTGGGACGCGTTCTGGGATTTCTTCAAGCCGATGCAGCAAAAGCTGCGCGATGGCGGGATGCGCAATGTCTTTTCGCTGGGGTTGCAGTGCACGACCACAGGCCCCGCCGATGGCAACAACATGTTCCATCAGTTCCTGATCGCGAATGGCGGGAACGACATCGTGACCAAGGACGGCAAGCCGCATCTTGATGATCCGAAGGTCAAAGAAGCGGCCGTCAAGTCCCTGAAATATATCACCGACACGTATAAGGGCGGATACATACCGTCGGGCGCGCTGAGCTGGAACGACGCCGACGACAACAACGCGTTCCATTCGAAGCTGATGATCGCCGATTTCGACGGAACGATCTCGACGGAAGTCGCGGTCGCGGATAAGGCCGAACGGGATCAGATCGCGACCATGGGCCTGACAAACGGCAATGACGGCAAGCCGATGCCGGCACAACTCGGGATCGGCGGCGCTTTTATCCCGAAGGGCGCCAAGAACGTCGAAGTCGCCAAAGATTTCATGAAGTATCTGATCCAGCCCAAGGTCGTGAACGAGTATCTCAAGAACGGGCTTGGCCGCTGGCTGCCGCCCTTCCCGCAGCTGGTTAAGGACGACAACTGGTGGTTCGACGATCCGCACCGCAAGCCGTATACGACTGAAGCGGTAATCAACCCGACGGTCGCGGCCTACCCGGTGTTCAACCCCGGTTACGCCGAGGTCAATGCGCAGCAGGTCTGGGGGGCGGCCGAGGCGGACATCATCCGCAACGGCGCGACGCCGGAGGCTGCGGCCGATGCGGCGTTAAAGAAGATTGAGGCGATCCTCGGCAAATACCCGATCGTCCAGAGCTAGGCGGAGAGGCGCACATGGCATCCGTATCGGTCATCGACGCCGGCCACCCGGCACTGGGGCGGCGCTCGCGCTTGCGCAGCCTGCGCGGCGGCTTGCAAGGCTCAGAGTATGCGTGGGCGATTGCCTTCTGCATCCCCTATGTGGCGGTATTCTTGGCCTTTGTCATCTATCCCGTCCTGTACGGGCTGTGGCTGGGGCACAAGCCGAGCCTTTACGTCGAGCTGTTCAACGACCCGATCTACCAGCAGACGGTGGTTAACACGGTTCTGTACCTGGTGATCGGCGTCAACGTGAAGATGTTCTTCGCGCTGCTCTTGTCGGGTTTCTTCATGCGCAAGGGCTGGTGGGTGAAGGGCCTGCTGATGATCTATGTGTTGCCCTGGGCGGTGCCGGCGCTTCCTACATTCATCTCGATCCACTGGATGCTCAACACCCAGTGGGGGCTCATAAACAACGTGCTGTGGGATACCTTCCATGTCGACGGGCCGGGCTGGCTCGATACGTCGCGCTGGCTGGCGCTTGGCTCTGTCATCGTGACATATATCTGGAAGAATATGCCGTTCTGGACCGTCATCCTGCTCGCTGGGCGGATGGCGATCCCGACCGAGCTGTACGAGGCGGCCGAGGTCGACGGCGCGACCGGCATCAAGCGCTTTGTGCATGTGAGCCTGCCGCTGCTGGCCAATCTTTATCTCGTGTGCACGCTGCTCTCGACGATCTTTACGCTCGGCGACTTTAACACCGCCTACTTCATCTCGGGCGGCGGACCGGCACTGTCGACGCACGTGCTGGCGACGCTTGGCATACGTGACGCGTTCGAGATCGCCCGGCCCGAGCTTGGCGTCGCCGCGGTGCTGTCGGCGTTGCCGCTGATGATCCCGCTGGTCATCACGCTGATGCACAAGTTGCGCACCTCGGAGGTGCAGCTATGACCGCCGTCACGGCACAGAGCGCACCGGCGCGCCGGCCGAATTACAAGCGCCGGCGGGTGTGGCGCGAGGTGGCGGCGCTGCTGCTGGCGCTGGTCCTCATCATTTGGACCCTCGCGCCACTCTACAACATGGTGATGGTGTCGCTGTCGTCGCACAACGACGTCTTCAGCTCCAATATTTGGCCGGCCGACCCGTCCGCCTCCAGCTATTGGATCGTCCTGACCGAAGGTTATTGGTACCTCGAGTACTTCTGGCACCAGTACGCCAACAGCATCTATATCGGTTTCTGGACGGTGTTCCTGACGCTCGGCATCGGCTCGATGGTCAGCTATTCGATCGGCCGCATGCGCATCCGCCATGGCTGGCTGCTGACCAACGCCGCGCTGCTGACCTATCTCGTCCCGGCCTCGTTTCTGGCGATCCCGTTTTACCGGATCATGCAGAGCTACGGTCTTGGCAATAACGTCTGGTCGATCATCGCAGTCGAGGTGACATTCGCCACGCCCTACGCGATCTTCATCTTCCAGCAGTACGGCCGGAGCATTCCGTTCGAACTTGACGAGGCGGCGCGGATCGATGGCGCCTCGCCGATCCAGGTCTACTTCCGCATCTATCTACCGCTGATGGCGCCGGCGCTGGTCGCGGTCGGCACCTACGCGCTGCTTCTCGCCTGGAACGAGTACCTCTACCAGTTCCTGCTGCTGTCCAACAAACGCAGCATGACCGTGCCGGTGGCGCTTGCTCAGTTCCTCAACAGCGACGAGTCGCCCTGGAACTACATGATGGCGACGGCGGTCGTCTACGCGGTCCCGCCGGTCATTATCTACTACCTGTTCCGCGGCAAGATGACCGCCGGGTTGACCATGGGCGGGGTCAAGGGATAGAGCACCCCCTAGCGGCCAGCTTCGTTTCGCGCGGTAAGAGACGCAACCAGTTCCGGCGCGCCACGCCCGAAGCCGAAGGAAATAGCGACGCGGATCAGATCGGCCATGCGCGGCGTTGCCAGCTTGGCCTTCAGCTGGGTGCACTGGTTGGCCACCGTCTTGTAGCTGAGCCCGATCGCCTCGGCGATCTCCGTCAGGCTGCTTCCGTCGGCCAGCAGGCGTAGAATCTCGATCTCGCGCGATGACAGCTGGCTCAGCTGTGACGCCGGGCGGATATGACCTAACGCTAGCTCTTGCGCCATTTCTGGCTCGATATAGCTGCGGCCCGCCGCGACGCGTCTCACCGCCTCGATAATCTGTTCGGGCGGCGCGTTCTTGCTGACATAGCCCCGCGCGCCGGCTTCAAGAACGCGCGCCACGTAGACTGGATTGTCGTACATGCTGATAACGATGACCCGGGCCTTGGGGTCTTCGCTCAGCATGCGGCCGAGCACCTCCAACCCGCTGATACCCGGAAGATTGAGGTCCAGCAAGACCAGCTCGGGCCGTGTTTCGCAAAACGTGCCGATAGCTTCCTGACCGCTGGCAGCTTCCGCGATCTGCAACTCCGGCTCCGTCGCCAGCAGACGCCGTAAGCCGGCGCGCACCACGGGATGATCGTCGACGATCAGCAGCTTCATTGCGCGGCCTCCGTCTTTTTCGTCGCCGGCAAAGCCTGCGACGATGGATAGGGCAGGGTGGCGATGACCGAGAACCCGCCGTCGGCGCGATTGGCGCAGCGCAGCGTTCCGCCGATCGCTTTGACCCGTTCTTCCATGCCGAGCAGTCCATATCCTTTGGCGGGCTCGTCATCGGCGCCGGTGCCGTCGTCGGCGACCTCGACCATCAAGCGGTCGCCACGCGGATCGCGTTGGACCGCGACCATGATCAATCGCGGCCTACCGTGGCGCACTGCGTTGCTGAGGCCCTCCTGGACAATCCGATACGCGATCGTATCGAACGGATCGTCGAGGTTTTCGCAATTGGGGGCTATCTTCACCTGGTATTCGATCTCGGCGTAACGCCGCCGCCAAAACTCGATCACCTCGCCCACGGCCCTGGTCAAACCGAACTCGGCAAGTCCGGTCGGCCGTAAGCGCCCAAGCATTCCGCGCACTTGGCGCTGTAGGTGCCGGGCCGCTTCCGCGATGGCTTGCGTCGGCGCGGCAAGCTCGGCGGTGCGCCCCTCGCCCAGTAGCCGCGCGATATTGGCGATGTCGACATTGATCGCGAACAGAAATGGCCCGATCTCGTCGTGCAGATCGCGTGCGATATCGTTGCGCTCTTCTTCCTGCAGGGTCAGCAATTGCTCGTGCAGCTGCCGATTGTCGGCATCGGTCTTTGCCAGACGTGCCGCCATCCGGTTGAAGTTGTCGCGCAGCCGAGCAAGTTCCGGGGTAAGCGGGTCGCTGACGCGGATTGCGTAGTCGCCCTGACCGACCTGCTCGAGGGCGGAAGCAAGACGATCGAGCGGCCGCAACGCGCGGCCGATCGACAGGTAGATCAGAGGAATGGTACCGCCGGCGAAGAGCGCCAGCACGATAAGGCTGCCGCTCAGCTCATCCCACACTTCGAGGATTTCGTTGCGCGGATCGGTCTCGATGACCACCTCGCCTGCGGGGCGCCCATCGATGATGACCGGTATTCGATCGGTTTCGGGCGCGACCCCGATCAGCCGGACGAACCAGGGCGGTACGTGACCAAACGGCGATCGATCGTCCGCCGGCTGCACCTCGGCTTCGGTGGCGCCACCGCTCGTCCAGACGCGCAGGTGACGATTGCCCTTGAAGGACGCGACGAGATTGTCGAGCTCGCGCCGCGGGTCCGGAGCGGCGTCGATGCCACGCACGACATTGTCGATCGTCTGCCGGCCCACGAGCAGCGCTGATGTCATTTCGGTGCGCACCGAGCGCGACGCGTTCAGCACAACGACAGTGCCGCCCAAGCCAAGGCTGGCCAACAGCACGATCGTCACAAGCGCGATCAGGCGAAATCGCAAGGGCATGAAAACCCCGAGCATCGAGTTCGGGTGGTCGCCGGCAAGATGCCACGGCAGCAGCGTGATTCCTACCCGGCGCCGCCGTTTGATCGGCTCATCAGCATATTCGGGAAATTTTCCTGAATATATCGGGAAGTACTGCCATAGCCAGGCAGCTGCGGCTTGTGCGCTAATAAACCAGCACATTGAGAGAAAAGATTTCGGGGCTTTACGTGTTCAGGGAGGCGATATTTGGCAGCGCCGTTTTGGTGTTGCTGACGGGCGGTGCCGTCGCGCAGACCGCGTCCGATAACAGCGGCGCGGCGCCCGTGGCCACGCTCGCGCCCCTCAACATCATCGGCACGAGCCCACTCCCCGGCATCGGCATCGACCGCGACAAGGTGCCGGCGAATGTTCAGACCCTCAATTCGCAGGATCTGTCGCTCGAGGGGACGCCGAGCCTGCTCACCGGGCTCACCGACCAGGCCGGCAGCGTCAACATCAACTCGACCCTGGTCAACGAATTCCAGCCCGACATCCTCTATCGCGGGTTCGAGGCCTCGCCGGTGCTCGGCACGCCTCAGGGCATCGCGGTCTACCAAAACGGGGTGCGGGTCAACGAAGCGTTCGGCGACACGGTCAATTGGGATCTGATCCCCGATTTCGCGATCGATCGTTTCGACATGGTCAGCGCGAACCCCGTCTATGGACTCAACGCGCTTGGCGGCGCGGCCGTGATCACGATGAAGAACGGTTTCACCTATCACGGCTTCGAGGATGAACTCGCCGGCGGCTCCTTCGGCCAGCGCAGCGAGGAATTTCAATACGGCCAGCAGGTCGGCAACTGGGCCGCCTATATCGGTGGGCGCTGGTTCAACGAAGACGGCTGGCGCCAGTTCTCACAGAACAATCTGCGGCAGATCTATGCCGATATCGGCGCGCGTACCGACAAGGCCTCGCTCGACATCAGCTTCACCGGCGCCGACAATATGCTTTACGGCGCGGGCACGACACCCGAGCTGACGCTCGCGGTGAGCCGCGATCTCGATTTCACGACGCCGCAGAACAACGGCAACCAGCTCGATTTCCTTACGCTCAACGGCACGTACCACGTCACCGACGACTGGTCGTTTCAGGGCAACGCCTATGTTCGGCAATTCCACCAGACCGTCGTCAACGGCAACACCACCAATTACATCGCCTGCACCGACGGCAGCGGGTTGTTGTGCCAGCCGGACGGAATGACGCATCTGGTCAGCAATACGGGCGGCTCGATCCCTGATCTCTCGAATGGCGGCGTGATCCCGATCGGCGAGCTGGACAGCGAGGATATCCACGCGACCACGATCGGCGGCGCGCTGCAGACGACCTATACCGGCGCGCTCTGGGAGCATGAGAACCATCTCGTGCTTGGCGGTAGCGTCGACCATTCCTACGTCGGCTTTGCCTCGTCAGCCGAAATCGGCGTCATCAACGGTTCGCTCCAGGTGCTGCCGTCGGGCTTTTTTGTCGGTACGCCCGAAAACAGCGGGTTCCAGGCAACTCCGGTGAGCCTAACCGCCATCGACAATTATTACGGGCTCTTCATCACCGACACGTTCAACGTGACCCCGGCGTTGGCGGTTACCGCGAGTGGTCGCTACAATCTCGCGACGATCGATCTTTCCGACCGGCTCGGCTCCAATCTTACCGGCAACAACCGCTATAGCCGGTTCAACCCGGCGATCGGCGCGACCTATAAATTCAGCGATCAGCTGACCGCCTATGCCGGCTACTCCGAAGGCAACCGCGTGCCGACGCCGAGCGAGATCGAGTGCTCCAACCCGTTGCAGCCCTGCCTGTTGCCGTCGTCGCTGTCGTCCGATCCGCCGAATTTGAAGCAAGTCGTCTCACACACTTACGAGGCGGGGTTGCGTGGCAACTTCGCGTTTCCCGCCGTCTTGCCGGGCCGCTTTACCTGGAATGCCGGCCTGTTCCGCACCGATCTCGATGACGACATCTACGGCGTCGCGACAACGATTAGCTCGGGATTTTTTGAGAATATCGGCTCAACCCGCCGCCAGGGCGTCGAGACCGGGATCGCCTACAAGGACGACACCTGGTCGGCCTTTATCAATTACAGCCTAGTCGAGGCCACCTTCCAGTCGCCGCTGACTCTGTCCTCGCCAAGCAACCCCGCCGCCGACGTCAATGGCAACATCCAGGTGATGCCGGGAGACCGGCTACCTGGTATTCCCTTGAACCAGTTGAAGGTCGGCGTCGATTGGCACCCGATCGACAAAGCGACAATCGGCGCGGTGCTGACTTATTTCAGCGACCAGTATCTGCGCGGCGACGAGTCAAACCAGAACGCGCCGCTCCCGGGCTATGCGGTCTTGAACCTGCATGGCTCGTACAAGGTGACCGTGAATATCGAACTATTCGCCAATATTTCGAACCTGACCGGCGCCAAATACGCGACGTTTGGCGCCTATGGCGATCCGACCGGCGTCGGCGCGCCTGGCGTGCCGGCGAGCGGCATCGGCGTCGACAACCGCTTCCTCGCCCCGGGTGCGCCGCTCGCGGTCTATGGCGGCGTCAGGGTGACGTTTTAAGAAATTTGCACGATAGTGAGTGGCGTGCATCTTGCGACGTGCGTTGCCATGTCAATGCTTTGGCCTCCTGCCCCCAAAGGAGCCGTGTCATGAGACCTTGGATGGACACGCTGACCTGCGCGGCGTTTTGCAGCGTGATTGTCGCGAGCTTTATCTTCTTCCGGAACTACATGGGCGTCGCGGCGCCCTTATCATTGGCGGGCAGCATCACCTATCTCTGGGCGACGCGCTGGCGCCACCGCCGCGATTGACGCGCGTCGCCTAGTATTTCTGCGGCACGTAGAGTTCCGGCGGCAGCGGGTGCCGCTCGTAATTCGGGTTGAAGACACGCTCCGGAAGCGCGACTTCTGAATGCGGTACTTCCTCGTAGGGTATCTGGTGCAAGAGATGATCGATGCAGTTGAGGCGCGCGCGTTTCTTGTCGTTGCCCTCGACGATATACCACGGCGCTTCGGGAATATTGGTGCGGGCAAACATGTCTTCCTTGGCCCGTGTATAGCCTTCCCAACGCACCCGTGACTGCAGATCCATCGGTGACAATTTCCATTGCTTGAGCGGATCGTGGATGCGCATCAGGAAGCGCATCTGCTGTTCGGCGTCGGTGATGGAGAACCAATATTTTATGAGCCGAATGCCTGAGCGCACGAGCATGCGCTCGAATTCGGGTACATCCTGGAAGAACTGCTCGACCTGTTCCTCAGTCGCAAAGCCCATGACCCGCTCGACCCCGGACCGGTTGTACCAGGAGCGGTCGAACATCACGATCTCGCCGCCGGCGGGCAGATGCGGAACGTAGCGCTGAAAGTACCACTGCGTCTTCTCGCGATCGGATGGCGCCGGGAGCGCGACCACCCGCGCGACCCGCGGATTGAGGCGCTGGGTGATCCGCTTGATCACGCTGCCCTTGCCGGCCGAATCGCGGCCTTCAAATATAACGACCACTTTTTCTTTGTGATACAGTACCCATTCTTGTAATTTGATCAGTTCGGACTGTAACGATAGCAAATGCCGCAAATAATCGACTCGGTGAATCGACGGCGGATGCTCGCGATTATAGATCTTGCGGATCTCCTCCGAGAGCGCTGGCTCGGAGATTTCGAGCTCATAATCCTCGTCCAGCGTGTCCGCGAGTTCCGCTTCCAGCCAATCCAAATGGCCGTTCCCAGCCGTCTCGGTCATTTGTTCCCCCTATGCGGGTCTTTGCCGTCACCGATCTTACACACGCGAAAATGACAATCTCTCGATAAAACGCAGCTGGCGGACTCGCTGCGGCGCGTTGCGCGTCGCTAGAACTGGGTGTGCCAGACCGTCTTGGCGTATTCGCCGATCGCGCGGTCGGCGGAGAACCAGCCCATTCCGGCAATGTTTCTGACGCAGGCGGCGGACCATTGGTCGGGGTCGCGCCACATCTCGTCGGCCTGGCGCTGGGCGCGCCAGTACGAGTCGAAATCGGCGACGATCATGTAGTGATCGACGCTGCGCAGCGCGCCGGTCAGCATCGAGAAACGGTCGCGCTCGCCGGGCGAGAACACGCCGCCCTCGATCATCTCGATGACCTCATTGAGGACGGGGCTGAAGGCGATAGTGCGCCCGCCCTCGCGCCCCGTCTGGCGCAGCTCGGCAACCTCATCGGCGAGAAGGCCGAAGATGAAAATGTTGTCGGCGCCGACTGCGTCGCGGATTTCGATATTGGCGCCGTCGAGCGTGCCGATGGTCAGCGCGCCGTTGAGCGACAGCTTCATGTTGCCAGTGCCCGAGGCCTCCATGCCGGCGGTCGAGATCTGCTCGCTGAGATCGGCCGCCGGGATGATCATCTCCGCGAGGCTAACGTTGTAATTGGGTAGGAAAGCGATCTTGAGCAGGTCGCGCACGGCTGGGTCGCGATTGACGACCTCGGCGATATCGTGCGCGAGCTTGATGATGAGTTTGGCGGTGGCATAGCTCGCCGCTGCCTTGCCGCCGAAAATCTTGACGCGCGGCACCCAATCCTTGGTCGGGTCGGCGCGCATGGCGTTGTAGAGCGCCACCGTCTCCAGCAGGTTGAGCAACTGCCGCTTGTATTCATGGATGCGCTTGATCTGCACATCGAACATCGCGGCGGGGTCGACCGAGAGACCGAGCCGCTCGCGGATCACTCGGCCGAGCGCCAGGCGGTTGGCGCGCTTCACGGCGCGCAGCTTTTCGAGAAGCCATTTGTCCTCGGCCAGCCGCGCGAAGCGGCCGATTGCTTCGGGATTGTCGCGGATATCGGCGCCGCACGCCTCGTTGAGCAGCCGCGTCAGCCCTGGGTTCGCCTGATAGAGCCAGCGACGGAAGGTGATGCCGTTGGTCACGTTGACGATGCGATCGGGGTAGCAGGCGTCGAGATGGCGGAAGAGCTGTTTTTTGACGAGCGCCGAATGCATCGCCGACACGCCGTTGACCCGGCCGCTACCGACAAACGCGAGGTGACCCATTCGCACATGGCGGCCTTCGCGCTCGTCAATCAGCGAGATCGAGGCGAGTGCGTCGGCGTCGAAGCCATTGGTCTTGGCCACGGTCTCGAGATGGCGCGCGTTGAGCAGATAGATGATCTGCAGATGTCGCGGCAGCACGCGCTCGAACAGCGTCACCGGCCAGCTTTCGAGCGCCTCGGGCAACAGCGTGTGGTTGGTGTAGCGGCAGGTGTCGACCGTGATCTGCCACGCGTCGTCCCAGGGAATGTTGTGCAGGTCGACGAGGATCCGCATCAGCTCGACGATGGCGATCGAGGGGTGCGTATCGTTCAATTGGATCGCCGCGTGCTGCGGCAGCGTATGCAGCGAGCCGAAGGCCTTGCGATGGCGCTGCACAAGGTCCTGCAGCGACGCTGAGACAAAGAAATATTCCTGGCGCAGCCGCAACTCGCGGCCGGCGGGCGTCTCGTCGCTCGGATAAAGAATCTTTGACAGCGCCTCGGCGCGCGCCTGCTCGCTCAGTGCGCCGATGTGGTCGCCGCGGTTGAACATGTCGAGCCGCAGCGGGTCGACCGCGCGCGCCGACCACAAGCGCAGCGGGTTGACATGTTTGCCGCGCCAGCCGACAACCGCCGTGTCATAGGCGACCGCCTCGATAGTCTCCTCCGGGTGCCAGACAAAGCGGGTATGGTTGCCGCGCCCCGCCGCCGTCTCGACCCAGCCGCCATAAAAGATGTCGTAGGTGACTTCGGGCCGCTCGAATTCCCATGGATTGGTGAAGGACAACCAGTCCTCCGGGTACTCCTGTTGCCAGCCATCCTTGACGATCTGCCGGAACAGCCCGTTGTCGTAGCGGATGCCGTAGCCGTAGGCGGGGATGCCGAGGCTCGCCATGCTCTCCATGAAGCAGGCGGCGAGCCGCCCGAGGCCGCCATTGCCCAGCGCCGCGTCGGGCTCGGCGTGGCGCACCCGCTCGAAATTGATGCCTAGATCGCCGAGTGCGCGCGCGACGATGTCATCCATCTGCAGGTTGCCGGCAACGTCGTTCAGCAGCCGACCGATCAGGAATTCGAGCGACAGGTAATAGACATGCTTGCGGCCGCGGGAGAGCGCCTTGCGCTCGTTTTCGAGCCAGCGATGGATGACGCGGTCGCGCAGCGTCAGCGTCGTCGCGACAAACCAGTCGCGGTCGGAAGCATCGCTCGCATCCTTACCGACCGCCAGGGTGAGCTTGGCGAGCACGGCATGTTTAAACTGCTCGATCGCGTCTTCGGTGTCGCCATCCGGCAGTTCGGGTGCTCGCACAACGGTCTTCACTGGCGATGACCTCCCACCGCTGAACCCCTACTGACCCGATTGCGCCATGATGAGTCGCGGGCCTTCGCGCCGCCGCTCGTCAAATCTCGCATGAGCTTCGTTGATTTGCGCCACGGTGGGCAAACTCGCCTCATTCCCAAGGTATTGGATCGCATGCGCCGAGGCGGCGCGCGCGAATCGGAAATGGTCCTCCCACTGGCCGAACGGATTGGCGAGGAAGGCGTACATATAGGCGCCGTGAAAAATGTCGCCGGCGCCATTGGTGTCGACGATATTGTCGTCGGGCACGGCAAGCGCTGGAATGAACCGATCGTCGCTGTCGCCCTGGTACCACAGCATGCCGCGCCCGCCCATCGTCACCCCGCCGATCCGACAGCCACGCGAGCGCAGATACGCCAGCATCTCCTGGGGATTCAGCCGCATCTGTTCGCAGAGCCGCTCGGCGACCACGGCGACATCGATGAATTCCAGGAGCTCGTGCGTATTGGAGCGCAGCCCGCCACCGTCGAGCGAGGTCAATATCCCGGCGTCGCGGCAGGCTTTCGCGTAGTCGATCGCGGCATCGGCCTGGTGCCCGTCGACATGCAGCGCACGGCACCCGGTCAGGTGCAGCGGCGGGTAGGGGTGCTTGTAGTCGTCGTCGCGGCAGCGGACGATCGCGCGTTGGCTGCCTTTGGGCATGACAAAGGACAGCGACGACTCGGTGACCTTCCGGTGATGCACCGAGATGCGGTATTTGGCGGCCATGTCGATGAACATGCGGCCGAGCCAGTCATCGGCGACCGAGGCCAGGAGATCGGGCGCTATGCCGAGCTTCGCGCAACAAAACGCCGCGGTCACCGCATTGCCGCCAAACGACACGGCGTAGCTGCGCGCCACCGTCTTCTCGTCGCCGGTCGGCAGGACGTCGGTGACAAAAGTGATGTCGATATAAGCTTGCCCGATGAACAGCGCTTGCATGGCGATGAGATCGTCGTTAGGGGGCGCGGCATCAACCTGTTTTTGCGCTTAAGATACCGCCAGCGCATGGAGAGAACGTATGCATGCCTTGTGCCGATCTCCTGCCGGGGGGCGATGTGCTGGTACGGTGCGGGTCTGGCCCGCGGGCTTCGGCCACCGAAACACAAGGCTTCGTCGTTGATGCGCGCGATTTCGCTAGTCGTCATCCTGCTGCTCGTGCTCGTCCGCGCGGCATGCGCGGCGCCCGTTGCCTCGCTGGAAGGGCGCTGGTGGACAGAGAAGAAGGAGGGGATCGTCGAAATCTATCGCTGCGGAGATATGCTGTGCGGCAAGCTTTTGTGGTTCCGCATCAAGCCCGACGATCCGAACCCGCAAGGTCTCGACCTCAATAACCCCGATCCAGCGCAGCGTTCGCGGCCGCTCTGCGGGCTCATATTCATGACCGGCTTCATGCCGGCGTCGGCGCCTAACAGCTGGGAAGACGGCCGCATCTACGACGCCGACAACGGCAACACCTATCACGCCAATCTGCTGCTGCAGGCGGATGGCACATTGAGCCTGCATGGCTATATTGGCATCCCGTTGTTTGGCGCGGGTGAGATATGGACACGCGACATGCAGCCCGTGCCGCCCTGTCCGTCACGGTGAAAATCCCATCGCGGTAAATTAGGCCAATAGAACCGGAGGAAATATCGATGGCACGGCTCCCCCACATCACCAGCAAGGATCAGGTGGACGCGAAACATCACGGCTCGTATGACGCGATTGCCGCCAGTCGCGGCGCGGTGCAGGGCCCGTTCCTGATGTTCATGCACTCGCCCGAGGTGGCGGAGCGTGTCGCGCATCTCGGCGCCTATGTGCGGTTCGAAGGCTCGCTCGACATGAAGGTGCGGGTGCTGGCGGCGATGACTGTCGCGCGCGAATTTCACGCCATGTATGTCTGGGGCGCGCAGACCGGCGGCGCGCGGCGGCTCGGCGTGCCCGAGACGACAATCACCGCGATCCGCGAGAACCATTCGCGCGGCATTCCGCCGGCCGATCTGGAGATCGTCGAATTCACCCGCCAGTTGTTGCGCAAGCACCGCATCGAGGACGCGTTGTTCAAGAAGATGCATGCGCGCTTTGGCAATGACGAGCTGGTGCAGCTGACGACCGCGATCGGCTATTACACGCTGCTTGGCATGACCGTGAACGCGGCCGAACTCGAGGCGGGCGACGATGCCGAAGTGCTCGATCTCAGTTCGCTGCCGTCCTGAGCGCTAAAACCGCGACGGTAGATACCAGGGAATGTCGACGCCGGGATCGGCGAGCAGCTCGGGGAGCGCGATGCGCGCGATCTGCGAATGTTGGACGCCAGATGCCTCGACCCGGTAGCGCGCGGCTAGGGCAGGGCGCAGCGTGGGGTCGGTGGCATCGAGCTGCTCGGTCACCAGTCGCGCGACGCCGCGCGAGAATTGCCCAGTCTCCCGCTCGATAAACGGTATGCGCAGCGCCCCGGGCCGTGCCGGCTCTGTGGCGAAACGTGCGGCGAGCCAGCTTTCCACGACCTCGATCCCTTCGAGCGGGTTCCCCTCCGCCGGGTCGCGGCCGTAGAGCCCGTCAAAGATGTAAAGCTCGTCGGGTTGCGCCCGGCTTTTGGCCATGATGTCGATCGCCGGCATGCCGCCGCCCGAATGCGCCGCGAGGATGAACCGGTCGAGCGCGGTCGCCGCGCCGCGCATCTCGCCGAAACGATAGAGGCCGTAGGCGATCAGCAGATCGATCCCGCCGTCGAGCAGCGCCGGAAAGTCATAATAGTAGTGCCGGATCCAGTTGCCGCGCGGCAGCAGCGCGAGGGTCGGGCGCGCCCGGCCGGTGAGGATCATTCCGCTGCGCTCGACCTTTTCTGAGAGCTGCATGTCGCCGCGCTGCTGCGAGAAGCCGTGGAGGAACACCACCACATCGACCGCCGTGGCGTGGGTCGGGATGCAATTCCAGCGCAAAAACAGATCGGGCTGCGTGCCGGCGTGCGCGGCGATTGCCGGGGTATCAGAGAGATAAATTTCGCCAGGATCGAGCACGCCTACGCCAGCTTTACGTATTCGAAATCGCCGGGTCTCCCATCAATGCCGGTGCGCGGCGGGGCGATCCACGAGGCGAATTGGCCCCGCTCGCGCACCGGCCGCATCAGGCTCGCGACAAACTCATTGTCGCCGGCCGCGGGCAGAAACTCGTCGCGGCGCCGTTGCCATTCCTGCGCGCTCAGAATGTTGCCCGCCGGGTCGGCCTCGATCGCGGCGAACTCGCCGATCCGCCGGTTGAACGCGACATGTGGCAGCGTGATGCGGAAATCGATGCCGGCGCGCTCGATGATGCGATTCCACCAGCGTTCGACCCCGCTCTCCGCGTCGGCGACGTAATCGTCGCGCAGCCGCATGTTGAGCGCCGCTAACGCCGGCACCGCCTCCCGCATCACCGCCCCGTCCTTCAACCGCAGCACCGGGTAGGTCGCGCCCGACAGCACATGATCGTCGTCGATCTGGTCTTCGAGATAGCGGCCCTTAAGCCCGGCGTTGAACGCGTTGGCCGCATTTGTGGAGAGCTCGCTGCCAAACAGATCGAGGGTCAGCGAGAAATGCAGATTGGCGCGTTTCTGGATCGTCGGCAGGTCGATGACGCCAAGCGCGCGCACCCGGGCGATGTCGTACGGGTCGTCGATCCCGGCCTTCACCATCGCCGCGCAGGTCGCCTCGACGATGCGGCCGACCCCGGTCTGGCCGATGAACATGTGGTGCGCTTCCTCGGTCAGCATGAAGCGGCAGGTGCGCGAGATTGGATCGAACCCCGACTGCGCTAGCGCGTGCAGCTGCATCTTGCCGTCGCGGTCGGTGAAGAAGGTGAACATGAAAAAGGCGAGCCAGTCGGGCGTGCGCTCGTTGAACGCGCCCAAGAGCCGCGGTGTGTCGCGGTCGCCCGAGCGGCGCCGCAACAGGTCTTCCGCCTCCTCGCGTCCGTCGCGGCCAAAATATTTTTGCAGGAGGTAGACCATCGCCCACAGGTGGCGCGCCTCCTCGACATTGACCTGGAACAGGTTGCGCAGGTCGTAGAGCGAGGGGGCGGTCGCGCCCAAGAGGCGCTGCTGCTCGACCGAGGCGGGCTCGGTGTCGCCTTGCACGGTGACGAGCCGCCGTAGCATCGCGCGGTATTCGCCTGGCACTTCCTGCCAGGCCGGCTCGCCCTTATGCGCGCCAAAGCCGATCGTGCGGCCGTCGACTTGCGGCGCGAGTAGGATGCCCCAGCGGTATTCCGGCATCCGCACATAGCCGAATTTCGCCCAGCCCTCCTGGTCGACCCCGACAGCGGTGCGCAGATAGACGAGGTTGTCCTGAAACCCGTCGGGACCGCGGTCCTTCCACCAGTCGAGATAGGTCGGGTGCCATTGCTCGAGCGCCCGGCGCAGTCGCGGGTCGGCATTGAGCCCGACATTATTGGGGATCAGCCCGTCGTAATCGACCGCCGTTTCATTGGGCATTGAGCTTACTCCGCTTCGCCGCTTTCGCTGTTTTTACGGCAAATTTACAGCCAAACATGCTTTCGACTTGATGAGGCGGTGGCACCACTACACCGCCATTGCGGCGATTTTAGCACCGCTGCAGCTACACCCGTTTCGCATCGAAATCTGGCCGTTTGCCGGTGCCGTATGATTTGAGCGCGCCGCTGTCGCCGACCGCGTTGGGGCGCTGGAAGATCCAGTTCTGCCACGCTGTCAGCCGACCGAAGATGCGCGTTTCCATCGTCTCCGGCCCGGCGAAGCGCAAATTGGCCTCGAGTCCCGTCAGCGAGTCGGCCGAGAAGCTGGCGCGTTCTTCGAGCATCAGACGCACCTCGTCGTCCCAATCGACCTCGTCATAGGCGGCGGTCACGAGGCCCAGCGCCTCGGCCTCGTCGGCGGCGAATGGCGCGCCGATCTGCGCTTCGGCGGCGCTCACGCTCTCCAGCTCGCCGAGGAAGCGCGTCGCGAGGCGCGTCAGGCCATTGCCCATTGGATAGGCGCCAAAATTGAGCGGCGACAGCGCGAGATGCGCTTCCAGCTGGTTTTTACCCGCGCGCGTGCCGGCGAACATCAGCGCGCGGTCCGACGCGAAGCACAACTCCGCCAAGGTCCCGGTAAAGCAGCTGCCGGGCTCGATCAGCGCGAAGAGGCTGCGCGATGTCATGTCGATGCGCTTCAAGACGCGCTTCCAGTAAAGCCGGATTTCGCGCACCAGCCAGTCGGCCTTGTGCGCTTCCAGCAGCGCGTCCGCGGCCAGCACAAACGCTGGGTCTCTCTCGCTGCGGAAGACGATGATGCCCAGTTCGGGCTCGTTGGCGCGCAAATGCAGGATCGCGTCGTCGAGCTCGCGCGCCAGCGCCAGCGGCCAGAACGCCGCGCCGTCGGCATGGATGCCAGCAAGATCGGCGGGCAGCGTCTCCGGGCCGAATACGGTGATCTCAGCGCGGCGGCGCACGCGGTCGAGCGCGATCCGCACATGGCGATAGGCGAGAGCGCTGTCGCTCGCCTCGCGTTCGAGCGGTGGGAGCGCGATGCCTTTGGCGTCCGTCGGCCGGTCGGAGGTCGCGGCCAATGTCGCGGCGCGCGCGGCAATGCGCTCGTCCCAGGCGGAGGGTGGCACGATCTCGTCGACCAGCCGCCAATCGAGCGCGCGCTGGCCGCGCGCGCCTTCCTCGGTCGCGCAGAAAATGTCAGCCCGATCGCGCCGCACCTTGCGCTTGTCGGTAAGCCGGGTGAGCCCGCCGGTGCCCGGCAGCACCGCCAAGAGCGGTACCTCGGGTAGCGACACTGATGAGCGGCGGTCGTCGATCAAGGTGATCCAGTCGCACGCCGCCGCCAGCTCGTAGCCACCGCCGGCCGCCGGGCCGCTCACCGCCGCGAGGTAGCGCTGGCCCGAATTCGCGCTCGCATCCTCGATCGCCAGCCGCGTCTCATTGGTGAATTTGCAAAAATTGACCTTGTCGCCATGCGCCGACTTGGCGAGCGTGCCGATATTGGCGCCGGCGCAGAACACATTGTCCTTGCCCGAGCGGATCACCACGACGCGCACCGTGGGGTGCTCGAAGCGCAGCCGCTGCACCGCGTCGGCGAGTTCGATATCGACACCGAGATCGTAGGAATTGAGCTTCAACTCGTTGCCGGCAACAATGCCGCCGGCCGGGTCGACATCCATCGTCAAGGTCGCGACCTCGCCGTCAACCGCGAGCTTCCAGTGCAGGTAACGCGAGGGATCGGTGCGGTGGTCGATCATCGTCAGCCGCGCAGCTTGTAGCGCTGGATCTTGCCCGTCGCGGTCTTGGGCAGCGTCTCGACAAACTCGATCCAGCGCGGATATTTCCACACGCCGATGCGTTCCTTGACCTCGTTCTGCAGGGTCGCCGAGAGCGCGGCGCGATCCGCGTCCTTCGCGCTTTCCTGAAGCACGACGTATGCCTTTGGCTTGATGAGATCGTCGGCGTCGGGCTGACCGACCACGGCGGCCTCCAGCACCGCGGGGTGCGCGATCAGCGCCTCCTCGACCTCGAACGGCGACACCCAGATGCCGCCGACCTTGAGCATGTCGTCCTGGCGGCTGCAATAGCGGTAATAGCCCTGGGCGTCGCGCGTATAGGTATCGCCGGTATGGGTCCACTCGCCGCGGAACGTGCGGCGTGATTTGTCGCGCTGGTTCCAGTAGCCATCGGCGGCGCTCGGGCCGCGCACGACAAGCTCGCCGGCCTCGCCGTCCGCCGTATCGCCGCCGGCCTCGTCGACGATGCGCAGCTCGTAGCCCGGCACCGCCTTGCCGGTTGTGCCGTAGCGCAGATCGTCGGCGCGGTTCGACAGGAAGATATGCAGCATCTCGGTCGAGCCGATGCCGTCGAGGATGTCGACGCCGACCTTGTCGCGCCAGCGCTGGCCGACATGCTCGGGCAGCGGCTCGCCAGCGGAGATGCAGGTCTTGAGGCGGTTGGAGCCGGCCCCCGCCCCGAGCCCGCTCTGCGCCAGCAGCGCCGCGTAGAGCGTCGGCACGCCAGCAAAGAGGGTCGGGCGATAGCGTTTCATGACTTGGAGCACCGCGTCCGGAGTCGGCCGGTCGGGCAGCAGCACCGTTGACGCGCCGACCGCCATCGGGAACGTCATCGAATTGCCAAGCCCATAGGCGAAAAACAGCTTCGCGGCCGAGAACACCACATCGTCAGGGCCGAGATTCAGCACGTTCGCGGCATAGGTGTCAGCGGTCGCCTTCAGGCTCGCATGGACATGCCGCACGCCCTTGGGCGCGCCGGTCGAGCCCGACGAATAGAGCCAGAACGCCACCTCGTCGGGCAAGCATTCGACCACCGGCGGCGGGTTGCCTGATAGGAACTTGCCGAAATCCGAGGGCCGCGCGTCGAGCTGGCTGACGACGATGCGGCTCATCCGCCGCGCGGCCGGCTTCAGTGTTTCGACTAGCGGAGCCGACACGAATAGCGCCGCGGCGCGGCTGTCCTGCAGGATGTAGCCGGTGATGTCGGCGGGTAGCAGCGTGTTGATCGGGATCGGCACGACCCCGGCGCGCAGCGCGCCCCAGAACGCAATCGGGAAATCGATCGTGTCGAGCATGACGAGCGCGATACGCCGCTCGCGCTCGATACCGGCGGCGGCAAGCCCGGCCGCGAAGCGCCCCGCTGCCGCGTCGAGCTCGCCATAGGTGAGGCTGCGCCACGGGTCGGCGGATGCCATCCGCCGACCGCGCCCCTCGCGCAAATGACGCGCGACAAACCAGTCATACGCGTTGCTGTCGGCTTGGCTCACGCTTCCTCCCCGATGTGCTGCGCTCTAATGTAACGCTAATTTCATCGGGGAGAGAGCCATGCCGAACCTGCACCCGCAAATTCGGACCGTCCTCGAGACGATGGCGAGGCTCGACCTCAAGCCGATCGAGGCGATGACCCCGGCGGAGGCGCGCGTGCAGATGGAGGCGATGGCCGCCTCGCGCAAGGCCGAAACGCTGCCCGTCGCGCGTATCGAGAACCGCACGATCCCCGGCCCGGCCGGGCAAATCCCGGTGCGCATCTACTGGCCGCTCGGCGAAGGCCAAGGAGGCACGGCGCGGCCGGCGATCGCCTATTACCACGGCGGCGGCCACGTGATCGGCAGCCTCGACAGCCACGACCTGATCGCGCGCAATCTGTGCGGCGGGGCGGAGGCGATCGTCGTCTCGATCGACTACCGCATGGGGCCGGAGCACCGCTTCCCGGCGGCGGTCGAGGACTCCTTTGCCGCGCTCGAATGGGTGCACGCCAATGCCGCGAGCCTCGGCGCCGACCCTGACCGGCTCGGTGTCCACGGCGACAGCGCCGGCGCCAACCTCGCCGCGGTCGTGGCGCTCATGGCGCGCGACAAAAACGGGCCGAAACTGTGGCTGCAGTCGCTGGTCTATCCTGTCGCCGATTTCCGCATGAGCAGCGAAAGCTACAAGAAATTCGCGACCGGCTGCGGCATCCTCACCGCCGACGCGATGAAATGGTTCCGTGGCCACTATTTGCGCACGATGGATGACGCCACCGACTGGCGCGCCTCCCCGGTGCTGGCGCCGAATGTCGCCGGGGTCGCGCCGGCCATCGTCATCGCCGCCGAATGCGATGTGCTGCACGACGAAGGCTTTGACTATGGCGAGCGGCTGAAGGCCGCCGGCGTGCCGGTCGAGCGGCACGAATACGCCGGCATGATCCACGCCTTTTTCGGCATGATGCCGGCGGTCGACGACGCCATGAACGCCCAGCGCGCGGTGTGGGCGGCGTTCAAGCGAGCGTTCGCCTGAGGCCGAGCGAACTTATCCCCAACGCCAGCGCGGCGGCTCGCCTTTCAGCCAGCAGATGCCGACAAGGATTGCCGACAGAACCACGATATAAACGAAATAAAGCGCGGGCGTTTGTTGCGGCGGGAAGAGGAACACGCCCAACGCCAGAAGTACGAAGAAGGCCGCAAAGACCAGCCAGCCTTGCCAGGTGATGGGAAATCCCCAGCCCCAGCCGTAACGCTTGGCGGGGAACCAGTAATTGGCGCCAGAACGCATCGCTGCACTCCTTGGCCTGTTAGCCAAGACATTACATTTTCATCGGCGGCGCGGATTTCCAGACCTCGCCGGCCCACGAAAATCAAGCCGGGGCGAACAGCCGTTCCTTGGCCGGCGTCGCCGCGGCGATGGCCGGCCCCTCGGCTGGCGCGACGAAAGCCGGGTCGCGCTGCAAGGTCGGCATCACCTTATCGGCGAAGAGCCGCATGTTGACCTCGGCTTCTTCGTGCGGCCGCCCGCCGAACGAGAATTCAGTGACGAGGTGGTCCATCCCAGTGCAGCGCTGCAGCTCGCGGATTTTTTCGAGGCAATCCGCTGACGTGCCGACGATCTGGATCGACACGTAGAAATCGGTCGCCTTTTGCTTGGTCTCGGCGCTTTCGTTGATCTTGGCGTAGGTGCGCGCCATCTTGCCGTAACTCTCGTAGCCTTTGACGGTCGAGAGGTGGCCGTCTGAGAAATGGTAATGGTCGTCGATCGACTGCCATTTGAGGCCGAGATACTGGAACGCGCGCTCCTGCGCCTCCTGCCGGCTTTCGGCGCAACAGACATTGGTGAGGATGATCGGCGGGCGCGGCGCGTGGCCGGCGGCGCTCGCGATCGCGCGATAGCGCGCGATGTCCTCGGCCGCTTTCGGCCATTCGTTCTGCATGACCATCAGGATACCGAAGCCGAGCTTGGCCATGATCTCGGCTGATTCCGGGCTCACCGCCGAGGCGTGGAAGCGGCGCTCGGGGTGCGAGATCGGCCGCGGCCGGATCGAGGTGCGCGGGATTTGGTAGAACTCGCCTTGGAACTCGAAGCTGTCGTTCGCCAAGGCTTTGACGATGATCTGCGCTGCCTCTACAAAGCGCGGTCGCGCCTCGCCCATTGGGATGCGGAAGCCTTCATACTCGACGCTTGCCGCGCCCCGCCCAAAGCCGAACACGCAGCGACCGCCGCAGAGAATGTCGAGGAGCGCGATCTGCTCCGCGACTCGCACCGGATCGTGCCATGGCAGCACGATGACGGCGGTGCCGAGCTGGATGCGCTTGGTGCGGCCGGCGTAATACGACA
>DATMLO010000030.1:0-28324 GCA_035570495.1 Allostellaceae bacterium
GATTCACCGCCCAGCCTCGATGCTCATCGCGAGGAAACCTACGCGACGGTGCAATCCATGGCGCCGTATTACTCGGTGCTGATCCGCGTCAACCCGGAGAACCCGTCCTCGACGACTGATTTCGTGTGCGACCTCTGCACCGAGATGCCGAAGCCGGCCGATGACGGCAAGACCTACACCTTCAAGATCCGCACCGGCGTCAAGTTCCAGGACGGCAATCCGCTCACCGCGCAGGACGTCGCGGCGAGCTGGAATGAGATCACCTTCCCGCCCGAGGGCGTGCTCAGCGCGCGCGGCAGCAATTACCGCGACCTGATCGACAAGATCGAGGCGACGGACGACACGACCGTCGTCTTCCACTTGAAGTTCGCGACAAGCGCTGTCCTGCCGGCGCTCGCCGACCCCTATGCCTTTATCTACGAAAAGAAAATTCTCGATGATCCCGCCCGCGGCCCGCACTGGTACGAAAAGAACGTGATGGGCTCGGGCCCCTTCTATTTCGACAGCTATGATGTCGGCCAGACGGTCAAGGGCTCGAAGAACCCCAACTATTATCACCAGGGTCTGCCGCATCTCGATCACGTCGTCGCCGTCTTCGCGCCGAAGGAAGCAACCCGTGTCTCGGCGATACGCTCTGACCAGGCGCAGATCGACTTCCGCGGTTTTCCGCCGTCCGCGCGCGACGAGCTGCAAAAGGACCTCGGCGACCAGATCGCGGTGCAGGAAAGCGACTGGAACTGCGGCAGCGACCTGTTCTTCAACGAAAAGAAGCCACCGTTTGACGATCCGCGGGTACGCCGCGCGCTGAGCCTGGCGATCGATCGTTGGGGCGGTTCCGAAGCGCTGGCGAAGATCGCGGTCGTCAAGGCGGTCGGCGGTATCGTCTTCCCCGGCTCACCGCTTGCCGCGACCAAGGACGAGCTGCAGCAGATGGCCGGCTTCTGGCTGGATATCGAAAAATCGCGCGCCGAGGCAAAGCGGCTTCTGCACGAAGCCGGCGCCGACAATCTGAGCTTTGAGCTGCTCAACCGTGATGTCGACCAGCCCTATAAATATGTCGGCATTTGGCTTGTCGATCAGTGGTCGAAGATCGGCGTCAAGGTGACGCAAAAGGTGGTGCCGACCGGGCCATGGTTCGCCTCGATGCGCGCCGGCGACTTCGCGGTCGTGCATTATCCGATCTGCCACAGCGTCGTGAACCCGCTGCTCGATGTTCAGACCTACCTGCCGGGTAGCCAGGAGAACATGGGCGGCGCGCCGGACGCGAAAACGACCGAGCTCTATCAGACGATGCTGCACGACCCCGACCCGGCGAAGCAGCACGCCGAGATGGTCGATTTCGAGAAATACGTCATGGACACCCAGGCGCATGCGACCAAGGTGATCTGGTGGAACCGGATCGTCCCGTACCGCTCGTATGTCAAGGGCTTCAAGATCAGCCCCAGCCACTACGTCAACATGGATTTGGCGACGATCTGGCTGGATAAGTAAAATCCACAACCAGCCAACAAAAAAGACGAACAGGGAGGCAGGATGGGTTGGAGATCATGGGCAGCGGCTTTGGCCGCCGCCTGCGTCCTCGCATCGGCATTGTCGGCCACGGCCGACGAGACGCCAAAGCGCGGCGGCACCTTGACCTACATGATCCCCGCCGACGCACCGCCGAGCTTTGACGCGCACCGAGAAAGCACCTTCGCCACCGTGCACGGCTTCGCGCCGTTCTACAGCCTTCTCGCCCGCATCAACCCCGCGAACCCGTCCTCGACCACCGACATCGTCTGCGACCTCTGCACGTCGATGGCTGAGAGCGACGGCGGCAAGACCCGGACCTTCAAGATCCGCCCGGGGGTCAAATTCCACGACGGCTCGCCGCTCACCGCCGCCGACATCGTCACGAGCTTCAACGAGATCATCTTCCCGCCGCAAGGCGTGCTGAGCCCGCGGGTCAGCAACTTCATGATGGTCGACAAGGTCGAGGCGACCGACCCGATGACTGTCGTCTTTCACCTCAAATTCGCGACCAGCGCATTCCTGCCGTCGATCGCCAGCCCGTTCAACTGGGTCTACGAGAAGGCGATCCTCGACGACCCCGCTAAGGGCCCGCACTGGTACGAATCGAACGTAATGGGCACCGGCCCCTTCAAGTTCGTGCATTACGAGACCGGCCAGTCGGTCACTGGGGAGCGCAACCCCGACTACTACGATCCCACCCTGCCCTATCTCGACGGCTTCACCGGCATCTACGCCGACAAGCAGGCGACGCGGGTCGAGGCGATCCGCGGCGACCGCGCCGCGATCGAGTTCCGCGGCATGCCTCCTTCGGCGCGCGACGAGCTGAAAAACGCGCTCGGCGACCAGATCGCGGTGCGGGAAGGCGACTGGGATGTCGGCAGCGCGATCACCGCCAACCATCAGAAGAAGCCGTTTGACGATGTCCGGGTCCGGCGCGCGCTGACCCTGGCGGTCGATCGCTGGGGCGAAGCGCCGGCGCTGAGCAAGATCGCGATCGTGCAGACCGTGGGCGGCATCGTTTATCCCGGCTCGCCGCTCGCCGAGACCAAGGAGGAGCTGCACCAGATCGCCGGCTATTGGCCCGACATCGAGAAGTCGCGCGCCGAGGCGAAGCGCCTTTTGGAAGAGGCCGGTGCCGCCGGCATGTCCTTCGAGCTGCTCAACCGCAATGTCGACCAGCCCTACAAATACGTCGCGACCTGGCTCATCGACCAATGGTCGAAGATCGGCCTCCACGTGACGCAGAAGGTCGTGCCGACCGGCCCGTGGTTTGACAGCATGCGCAACGGCAATTTCGATGTCGTCGTCGAGGCGCCCGGCTACGGCATTGTCAACCCGTTGATGGACATCCAGAAATTCCTGCCGGCCTCGGTCGATGCGGAAAACTACGCGCGCTACGAGGACACGACGGCGGTGTCGCTCTACGACACGATGCTGCACGAGACCGACCCCGCCCAGCAGCGCGCGGAGATGCGCGATTTCGAGAAATACATGCTCGACACCGAGGCGCACGCGATGTGGGTGCTGTGGTGGCACCGCATCGTGCCGTACCGCGCCTATCTGAAAGACTTCCGGATCGCGCCGACGCATTTCATCAACCAGGATTTGGCGCGGCTCTGGCTCGACAAATAGACTGCGCAAAATAGACCGCCGCGCAAAGCGGCGGACGATGAACAGGGGAAGGCGACATGCCAAGAGAACTTTGGCGAGCGGCACTCGCCCTATTGGGGCTGGCCGCGGCGTTTCCCGCCTCCGCCGCCGATGAGACGCCCAAGCGCGGCGGCATCCTCACCTACATGATCCCGGCCGACGCGCCGCCGAGCTTCGACGGGCATCGCGAAGGGACCTACGCGACTGTCCATATGACCGCGCCGTTCTATAGCGTGCTGATCCGCGTCAATCCGCAGAACCCGTCATCGACGACCGACTTTGCCTGCGACCTCTGCACCGCGATGCCGGTGCCGGCCGATGACGGCCGCACCTACGCATTCCACATCCGTGACAAGGTCAAATTTCATGATGGCTCGCCGCTGACCGCCGCCGATGTCGCGGCAAGCTGGCAAGAAATCGTCGACCCGCCCGAAGGCAAGATCAGCGCGCGGCAGGCGTTTTACGCGATGATCGACAAGGTCGAGGCGCCCGACCCGCACACCGTCGTCTTCCGCCTCAAATACGCCACCAGCGCCTTTCTTCCCGCGCTCGCCGATCCCTTCGCCTACATTTACGAAAAGGCGATACTCGACCGCGATCCCCACTGGTACGAAAAGAACATCATGGGCTCCGGCCCGTTCAAGTTCGTCAGTTATGAGGCTGGCCAATCGATCCGCGGCGAGCGCAATCCCAACTACTACCATCCGGGTCTGCCGTACCTCGACGGGTTTATCGGCATCTTCGCCCCGAAGCTGGCGACCCGCGTCGACGCGATCCGCGCCGACAACGCGGCGATCGAATTCCGCAGCGAGCCACCCTCGGCGCGTGATCAGTTGGTCAAGGAGCTCGGCGACAAGATCGCCGTGCAGGAAAGCGACTGGAACTGCGGCAACCTCCTAACCATCAACCACCGGAAAAAGCCGTTCGATGATGTGCGGGTGCGCCGCGCCCTGTTCCTCGCGATCGACCAATGGAAAGGCGCCCCGGCGCTGTCGAAGATCGCGATCGTCAAGACCGTCGCCGGCATCGTTTTCCCGGGCTCGCCGCTGGCGGCCACCAAGGACGAGCTGCAACAGCTCGCGGGGTTCTGGCCCGATATCGAGAAGTCGCGCGCCGAGGCCAAGCGCCTTCTCAAGGAAGCGGGGGCGGAAGACCTCAGCTTTGAGCTGCTCAACCGCGATGTCGACCAGCCTTACAAGTATATCGCGGCGTTTGTTATCGACGAATGGAGCAAGGTCGGGGTCAAAGCCGCGCAGAAGGTCGTGCCGACCGGCCCGTGGATCGAGACGATGCGCTCAGGCGATTTCGCCGTGACGATGGAGGCGAATTGCCAAAGCGTGGTCAATCCGCCGCTCGACGTCGCCAAGTATCTGCCACACAGCGTATTCACCGACAATTTCGGCGGATATGAAGACCAGGCCGAGATCGACCTCTACAACAAGATGTTGCATGAGACCGACCCCACGAAGCAGCGCACGGCGATGCGCGACTTCGAAAAATACGTCATCGATACCCAGGCGCACGAATTGCCGCTCACCTTCTGGTATCGGATTGTGCCTTATCGCTCATACGTGAAAGGCTGGAAGATCAGCCCGAGCCATTACGTCAACCAGGATTTGGCGACGATCTGGCTGGATAAATAAGGCTGCCGCACAGCGAAAAACGGGGAGGACGGGGATGAGCAGAACCTTGTGGTGGGCCGCGGTGCTCGCGGTGGTGTCGATTGCGCCGGCCCTAGCGGACGAGACCCCGAAACGGGGCGGCACGCTCGTCTACATGATCCCCGCCGACGCGCCGCCGAGCTTTGACGCGCAGCGCGAGGAGACCTACGCGACGATCCACGCCGCCGCGCCGTTCTATTCGACCCTGATCCGCGCCAATCCGATGGACCCCGGCTCACCCGACATGGTCTGCGATTTGTGCACGGAGATGCCGAAGCCGACCGAGGACGGCAAGACCTACAGCTTCAAGATCCGCCATGGCGTCAAGTTCGCCGATGGCGCGACCTTGACCGCCCAGGATGTCGCGGCGTCGTGGAACAAGATCGTCTTCCCGCCGGCGGGGGTCATCAGCCCGCGTCAGAGCACCTTCATGATGATCGATAAGATCGAGGCGCCGGATGACGACACGGTCGTCTTTCACCTCAAATTCGCCACCGACGCCTTTGTCCCGGCGATCGCCGACCCCTATGCATGGATTTATTCGAAGGCCAAGCTCGACCAGGATATTCACTGGTACGAGAAGAACATCGATGGCACCGGCCCCTTCAAATTTGTCGAGTACCAGACCGGCCAGTCGATCACCGGCGTGCGCAACCCCGATTATTTCCGCACCGGCCTGCCCTATCTCGACGGCTTCAAGGGCGTCTTCGCCGACAAGCAGGTGACCCGCGTCGAGGCGCTCAAGAGCGACCAGGCCGCGATCGAGTTCCGCGGCTTTCCGCCGACCGTGCGCGACGAGTTGCAGCAAGCGTTGGGCGACAAGCTCGCGGTACAGGAAAGCGACTGGAATTGCGGCGGGCTCATCACCCCGAACCACGCGCGTAAGCCCTTTGACGATCCGCGCGTGCGCCGCGCGCTGACCCTGGCGCTCGATCGCTGGCACACCGCGCCGGAGCTCGCGAAGATCGCGCTGGTGCGCACGGTCGGCGGCCTCACCTATCCCGACTCACCACTGGCGCCGACCAAGGAGCAGCTTGAGACGATCGCCGGCTATTGGCCCGATATCGAGAAGTCACGCGCCGAGGCGCGCCGCCTCTTGAAGGAAGCCGGGCAGGAGAATCTCAGCTTCACGCTGCTCAATCGCTCGACCGACCAGCCCTACAAATATTACGGCATCTGGGCGGTCGACGACTGGAGCAAGATCGGCGTCAAGGTAACGCAACGCGTGCTCCCGGTCGGTCCGTGGTTCGCCGCCCAGCGCGCGGGCGACTTCGACGTCACGGTCGAGGGCAATTGCCAGAACGTCGTCAATCCGCTCGCCGATGTCGGCAAGTACCTGCCGCACACGATCTCCGAGGGCAACTACGGTAATTTCGAGGACCAGCACGAGATCGACCTCTACGAAAGCATGCTGCGCGAGATCGACAAGGAAAAGCAGAAGCAGAAGATTTTCGAGTTCAATAAATACGTGCTCGACGATGAGGCGCACGGCATCTTCTTGCTGTGGTGGCGGCGCATCGTGCCCTACCACTCCTACGTCAAGGGCTGGAAGATCGGCCCCAGCCACTATGTCAACCAGGACCTCGGCACGGTGTGGCTCGACCAGTGATTGATCTCGTCATTTCGAGGAACGCGCGGCGCGGCAAACCCTGTCCATGCAGGGCTAAGACGGCGGGAGATTGCCACGCCGCCTATGAGCGGCTCGCAATGACGGCACAGCGCTGCTCGCGATGACGTGATGGCGCGTCGCCGCCAATCATGCGATACCGCCGTCAACAACAGCCTCTCGGGGAAACAAGCCTAGACCGATGCATCGCTATATCGTGAACCGCCTGTTGCTGGTCATCCCGACGCTGCTCGGCGCGGCAGCGCTGGTGTTCATCCTGATGCGGCTGATCCCGGGCGACATCTGCCTGGTGCGGCTGGGATCGGGCGGCACCAGCTTCAGCGCCGACGCGCTTGCCCAGTGCCATGCCGAGATCGGTATCGACAAGCCGTGGCTCCTCCAGTTCGGCCAGTTCATCTGGGGGCTGGTGCGCGGCGATTTCGGCATCTCGATGTGGTCGGGGAAGCCGGTGATCCAGGAGATCGCGACACGCTTCCCGGTCTCGCTCGAGGTCGCGGTCTTGGCGACCATCATCGCCGTAGCGATCGCGATCCCGCTCGGCACGATCTCGGCCTTGAAGCAGAACACCTGGATCGACCTCCTCGTGCGCACCTTCTCGATCGCCGGCATCGCGACGCCGTCCTTCTGGCTCGGTATCCTGTCGATCCTCTTCGTGCTCGACATCACCCAGGCGATCAGCGGCCATCCATGGATGCCGTCGATCGATTACGTGCCGCTGTGGAAAGACCCGATCCGCAACCTGTCGATCGTGATGCTGCCGGCGATCACGGTCGGCTATCGCTATGCCGCGGTGTCGATGCGCATGACCCGCTCGGCGATGCTCGAAGTATTGCGGGAAGACTATATCCGGACGGCGCGTGCGAAAGGTCTCCTCGAAAAGATCATCATCAACCGGCACGCGCTGAAAAACGCGCTGCTGCCGGTGGTGACCGTGATCGGCCTCGAATTCGCGTTCCTGATCGGCGGCCTTGTCGTCACCGAGCAGGTGTTCAACCTCAATGGCATCGGTCGGCTGATGGTGCTGTCGGTGCAGAACCAGGACTACACGCTGACCCAGGCGCTGGTCATGCTGGTCGTGACCATCGCCGTGATGAGCAACCTCGTGGTCGACCTGATCTATGCCTGGCTCGACCCGCGCATCAGCCTGAAATAAGGGCGAGAGAGATGACCTACGCCGCCCCGACCCCGACCGGCGCCGCCGCGCTCGCCGACGACACCTATATCGCGCCGCGCGGCATCTGGGCCGCGACCACCCGCTTCTTGCGCCGCCAGCCGGTCGGCTCGATCGGCATCGTCATCGTGACGATCTTCGGCCTGTGCGGACTCTTCGCCGACTGGATCGCGCCGTATAACCCGACCGCCAACGACTTCGCGGCGATGACCGAGGCGCCCTCCTGGGCGCATTGGCTCGGCACCGACCAGCTCGGCCGCGACATCTTCTCGCGCATCCTGTTCGGCGCCCGCACCGCGTATATCGTCGGTATCACGTCGGCGGTGGTCGGCGGCTTTAGCGGTTTGATCCTCGGCGTCGGCAGCGCCTATTTCGGCGGACGGATCGACCTCGTCCTGCAACGCATCAACGACATCATCATGTCGTTTCCGCTCATCATCATGGCGCTCGCCTTGGTGTCCGCCTTTCCCAACGGCGTTGCGGTGCATGTCTTCGGCTGGAGTTTCCATACCGGCAGCGTGTCGACCGTCATCTTCGCGATCACCATCCCCTTGATCCCGCGCTGCCAGCGCGTGGTGCGCTCCTCGGCGCTGGCGATCCGCACCGTGCCGTATATCGACGCGGCGCGCGCGCTCGGCTACAGCCATTCGCGCATCATCCTCGCGCACATGGCGCCGAACGTCGTGGCGCCGTTCCTCATCATGCTGACGAGCTTTGTCGGCCAGGCGATCCTTGCCGAGGCCTCGCTCTCCTATCTCGGATTGGGCGTGCAGGAGCCGGTCGCCGCCTGGGGGCTGATGCTGCAGGGAGGCGCCGAGGAATATGCCTCGACCGCGCCGTGGATCGCCGTCTTCCCCGGCCTCGCGATCATGCTGACCGTATTCGGCATCAACCTCTTCGGCGACGCGCTCCGCGACGTGCTGGACCCGAAACTCCGCGACCGCTAGCCGCTATCGCGTGCCGGGGGTGGCGCGCAGATCGCGGAGATCGTGCACCCCCTCGTCCGCCGGAACCTCCGCCGCTGGCGTCTGCGATGCGGTGTCATCACTGTATTGCGGCGCCGGATAGAGCGGCGCCGGCGACGTAATGCCACTGCCGCCCTGATCCTGCGGTGCATTCATGCCGGGCGGCGGCTGCAGCGTGCCAAAGATCGGCGTCACCGGGGCATTCGACGCGGCGTTGTCCTGCGGATAAAGCGGCATCGGCGGAGCGGTTGGCGTGTCGCTCACCGGGACGCTCGGCGCGGCGCTGGCGACCGGCGTGCCCGGCGCCCGCACCGCTACCTCGATCGGCAGACCGCTGCGCTGCATACCGGCCTGATCGACCGTGTTCCAATCGACCAACTGTGCCGCGTCACCAGCGACGGCATTAACCGCCTCGCGCAAGCCTGTGGGCTGAGCGGGAGTGACCTCCACCTCGGTGTCGATCTGGTCGGCCTGATCCTTTGACGGGTGCGCCTCGACATAGAGCCCGTTCTGGATCCACGCCGCGGCAATGGGCTGGTCGATAGCGCGAACCAGCATCCCCACCGGAATCATCTTGAACAGCGCCTCGATATCCTCGGGATAGAGGTGGATGCAACCATGGCTGACATTGCGGCCGACCCCATCGGGCTTGTTGGTGCCGTGGATCAGGTAATTGGTCCAGCCGAGGCGCAGCGCGTAATCGCCGAGCGGGTTGTCGGGGCCAGGCCCGACCCTGTCGGGCAGGTCCGGGTTTTCCGCATGGATCGAGGCCGGCGGGATCCAGACCGGGTTCGGCTCCTTGCGCACGACCTTTGTCGTGCTGAGCGGTGTGTCGGCGCCGATCACCCCGATGCCGATCGGGTAGGTCACGACGGTGTTGCCGCTCGGCGGGAAATAATAGATCCGCCGCTCGCCGAGATTGATGACGATGCCCTTACGCGGCGCGTCGGGCAGGATGTACAGCGAGGGGATATACAGCGTCTTGCCGACGGGCGGCGTCCATGGCGCGACCCCCGGGTTCGCGGCCATCATCTCGGTGTAGCCGATGTCGAATTTACGGGCGATGTCCGCGAAATTGTCGCCCTGCTGCACGACGTAGGTCTGAATCTGACCGACGGCCTTGGTTTCGGGGGCGACCGCGAACTGCGCCGCCATCGCCCGCGCCGCCAGCAGCGCGACGGCGGCCGCCAGCGCGCAGCCGAGCACGCCCCGTGGCAAGGTCCCCCGTGGCGAGGTCATCAACGCTCCTCTCGCAGCCGCTCAGCCGAGCCATCCCGCGCCGGACGCGCCGTGCCGGGACGGCTCGGGCGGCGATACAGCCTACTTGTGCAGCGACCGCTGGTACATCGTGCTGGCCGCGACCTTGGCGGCCTGCGCATCGCTTTCGGCCTGCTGCGCCAGCGCGTAGGCGGCATTGGCGCGGTCCATCGCCTCCGCGGCGGTCGGGCCGGGCGGCGGCGCGGGCGGCGGGGTCGGCGCGCAAGCCCCGAGGAACAACGGCGCGCTCAACAGCAGGACGCTCGCCAGCTTGGTAGTCTTTGTCATTTAGGGACCCCTTTTTTGTTCGTTCCCGATCTCAAAAACGGCAAACGGGCGGAAGGTTCCGCCTCGCTTGTGGCGAAAATGTGGTTTTGGCACCGCCGCGCAAGCAGGTTCGGGGTTAACGAAACCGCCGGTGTGACACTCAAGCAAACGCGGCGAAGAGCTCGTCGATCGCCTGCAACTGGTTGCCGGAGGCCGAGGACGGCACGATGATCGGGGTCGAGACACCCGCCTCGCGCCACGCCTCGATGCCCTCGCGCACCTTGGCCACCGGGCCGAACAGCGTGTTGTCGGCGAGCCAGCGGTCGCTCAGCAAACCGGGAATCTCGGCCTGCCTGCCCTCGGCGATCGCGGTCTCGACCGCCGTCATCTCCTCGGTGTAGCCGGCCTCTTTCCAGTAGTTGCGATAGTTCGGCAGCATTGCGTATCGAGCCAAAGTGCGCCGATTGACCGCTTTCCCCGCCTCGACATCGTCGGTGATGCAGGTCGGGATCATGTTGGCGACGAGGAAATCGGGGTCGGCGCGCTTGTCGGCCGGCAGCGCCGCCAGCGACTCCCGCATGTGCGAGCGGCTGGCATTGGCGAAGATCAGCCCCTCGGCGATCTCGCCGGCGAGCGCGACCATGCGCTTCCTGAGCGCGGCGAGGATGATCGGCGGCAGCGGGCCGATCCCCTCGAACGAGCGCATTTTTTCGACAAAGGCGCGGATGTCGCCGAGCGGCTTCCCCGGCGTCACCCCCATGCGAACATGGGCGGGGCCATGCGCGACACCGATGCCGAATGCAAACCGCCCGCCCGAGACCTCGTGGATATAGGCGGTCGCCTGCGCGAAATCCTCGGTGACCCGGCCATAGATCGGCGTGATCGCGGTGGCGAACTTGAGCGTCCTTGTCGCCACCGCCAGCGCCACGACCTGCGCCATGTTGCTAAAGATCGACGGCACATAGACGCCGGCAAACCCGCGCCGCTCAATCTCGAGCGCCAGCTCCAAGGTCTGCCGCCGCCGCCCGGGCACCGCGACAAGGGAGATAGCGGGCAGTGGTGAGGGCATCACGATAGCTCCACGAAGCTTTCCCTCTCCCGCTCGGCGGGAGAGGGGGGACCCAGCCCAGCGGGCTGGGTGGGTGAGGGTTTAAGGGCGTCAAGAATCGCCTCAAGGACGCCATCGCGATTGTGGGAAACGTCGTTATTCCAGAAGCGAAGCACTTGCCAACCTCGATGCTGCAGCCATCTTGTCCGCAACTCGTCCGCCACATTATTAGCGTGCCAGCTGCCGTCGACTTCGATCACGACGCGATGCTCGATGCAGGCAAAATCGACGACGTAAGGGCCAATCGGGCGCTGACGGCGAATTTTGTACCCCAGCAAGCGCCGATCACGCAGCACGAACCAGAGGCGGCGCTCAGCGTCAGTCTGGCCCTTCCTGAGCTTGCGGGCTGTTCGGTTTGGCATACCCTCACCCGGCTCGCCGCTTCGCGTCTCGCCACCCTCTCCCGCATGCGGGAGAGGGAAAATTTGATTTCGTGCCCGGCCCTTACTCGGCCGCCACTGGTCGCAGTTGCACCGAATTCGGCCCGTAGCGATCGCGGAATGGTTCGGTGTCGATCTCTTCGAGTTCGATCTCGCCGGCCAGCACCTTTTTCTTCCACTCGTCCTGCGCCGGGATGTTGGCGTGGAACTCGGGCATCACCTCGCGCGCAAACAATTCCAAGCTTTCGCAAATATCTGCGTGCGTGTTCTTGCCGGCTTGGTTCAGCAAAATCACCTGGTCGATATGCGAGGTCTCGAACCGGCGCAGCTTGTTGCGGATCGTCTCCGGCGAGCCGATCAGCCCACCGCGCAGCGCGCGCTCCAGCCCGTCCGGGTTCTCGCGCTTCCACTTCTCGTATTCGTCCCACAGATTGACCGTGCCCGGCGCCGGCCGCTCGCGGGTCGCGCTCTGCCCGTAAAACCTGAGCGCGAACTGGAAGAACGGGATGCCGTCGGCGCGGCGCCGCGCCTCCTCGTCGGTCGGGGCGCACATGAAATAGCTGGTCAGCGCGATGTTCGGGTTCACCTGGTAATCGGCCAGCTTCTCCTGCCGCTTCACAAACGCGTTGTAGTAGGCGTGCACCCAGGCATGCGCGGCGTCGGCCGAGAGAAACTGAAACGCCAGCGCGCCAAACCCGCGTCGCCCCGCCATCTCGATCGTCTCCAGCGCCGAGCACGCGACCCATAACGGCGGGTGCGGCTTCTGGATCGGCTTTGGCAGCACGCGGCGCAGCGGCATGTCGAAATACTTGCCGTGATGCTCCGACGCGCCGTCCTTGAACATCGGGATGATCGCGCGGATCGCCTCTTCCCACATCGCCCGCTTCTCGTCATAGGCGACGCCGAACGGCTCGAGCTCGGTTGAGCTGGCGCTTTCACCGGTGCCGAACTCGACCCGGCCGCGGCTCACCAGGTCGAGCGCGCCGATGCGCTCGGCGCAGCGCGCCGGGTGCGTCGTCGTCAGCTGCATGATGCCGTGCGCGAGGCGGATGTTCTTCGTGCGCTGCGAGGCGGCGGCGAGAAACACTTCGGGCGCCGGCGAGTGCGAATACTCTTCGAGGAAATGGTGCTCGACCTCCCACGCGAAGTCGTAGCCGAGCCGGTCGGCCAGCTCGACCTGGTCGAGCGCGTTCTGGTAGAGCGTCAGCTCGCCATCCGCCACCCATGGCCGCGGCATCTGCAACTCATAGAAAATCCCGAACTTCATTCCCGGACCTCGTCTTGCGTCCAGCGATCATGACGGCGCGCGCGCCGATGCTCAAGCGATGCCGCCGCAGGCAATCAGAAGGGCCCAGGAACGTTATATACATGTAGAAATAGCGCTTGCCGCCAGCACGACGGGCAAAGTAAAATCCGGTGTCTCTCATTCGCTACAACGGGGCGAGAAACCCACGACCTCCGAATACCTGCGTGGCGCTCTTTACGGCATTGCATCCGTAAGCATGTGGACGACATGGATCATCGCCGTTCGCCTCGGGATCAAAACAAGCCTTACACCTTGGGACATCACGGCACCTCGCGGCAATCATGTTGGGTGGCGCACCGACGGTGTTGGTTTCCTATGGTGGTCTGGTATTCGCACCGGCGGCGCACGCCGCATCACTGTATACCGCCCTCATCCCTCTTTACGTCGCGATCCTGGCCGCTGTCGTGCTGCACGAGGCGTTTACCGTGGCGAAGCGGATCGGGCTCGCCTTGGTCGTTGCCGGTGCTCTCGGCATCGTTTGGGGCGCGGGCGGCATGATCGGATCGCGGCAGAACATCGGGCACGCCATGTTCATCAGCGCGGGCCTGTTATTCGCCGGCTATACCGTGACCATGCGGAAAGCAAGGCTGGACGGGCTTCACGCCGCTGCTATTGCCGCGGTCGGGCTATGTGCCGGTATACGCGATCGTTTCCGGAGATCATCTGTTCAACGCGCCGTGGCCTGACCTTGTTTTACAGGCATTTGTGCATGGCATCCTGTGCGCTGTGATTTCGCTCGTACTTTGGGGGCGCGCCATCAGCATTCTTGGTGCATCGAACGGCTCGGCTTTCGCGGCTTTGGCACCGGCGATAACCGCGATCTTGGCCATTCCGCTTCTCGGCGAATGGCCATCGCCGACCGACTGGATCGCGATGCTTCTGATTTCAGCCGGTGTCTACGTCGCAAGCGGAGGCCTGCTCCCAGCCCGAAGACTCGGGCTGGCTCCCCAACCACCCGCGAGCTGACAGTCCGCTATGAATGAATAGCGGCAGGTTGGCCCGAAGCCCGTCTACAAGACCCACGAAGCTGCCGCCCATTGCCTCGCATTGCGCTTCACTCCGCAGGCATTATTGTGACGCGGTGAGATGCAGAAAGCCTGGGACGAGCCATGAAAGACAACAGCATAAGGCGGGCGGTGCGCGAAGGTCGGGCGGCGCTGGGCACCGGGCTCAAGGAGTTCGCGTCACGCGGCGTGCCCTGGATCATCGAGGCGGCCGGCTTTGATTACTGCGCGATCGACCACGAACACGGCGCGTTCGACATGGAGACGATCGCCAACCTGGCGAGCTGGTTCCAGGCGACCAACGTCTCGCCCATCGTCCGGCTCCACAAAGCGTTCGCGCATCTGATCCCCGGCATCCTCGATCAGGGCATCATGGGCATCCAGGTATCCGAGATCGACACGGCTGAGGAGGCGCGCGCCATCGTCCGCCTGGCGAAATATCCGCCGCTCGGCAACCGCGGCATCTCCGGCCAGGGGCCGCACACCGGATACAAGAGCTACGGGCCCCGCCACGCCACCGAATACGCGCCCTGGGCCAACGAGAACATCATCCTCTTCCCGTCGATCGAGTCACTCGAGGGGCTGGAGAATGTCGAGAAGATCGCGGCGGTCGAGGGGATCGACATGATCGCCTATGGGCATTCCGACTTGAGCGCGCAACTCGGCGTTCACCTCGACCTCGAGCATCCGAAGTTCAAAGCGGCGATCAAGCGGATCGCGGCGGCCTGCAACGCCCACGGCAAGCTCGCGCGCGGCTCGGCGGAGACCGAAGCGCAGATCGAGGAATATTGGCAGCTCGGGTTCAAGGTGCTCAACCCGCCGGGGAACGATGTCAGCACCTATCTCGACGGCATGAAAGCGCGCGCCGCCCGTGCGCATGCGCGGTTGAAGTCGATCGGCGTGCCTACCCCCTGAGCGCACGGCCCGAAGAAAATCTCGAACATCCGTAATCTGGAACCCACCGACCGGAGGATGCCAATGACCAAATACCTGCACACCATGATCCGCGTCAGTAACCTGGAAGACACCCTCGCCTTCTTCGAAGTGCTCGGCCTCAAGGAGTTCCGCCGTCGTCCGGATGAGAAAGGCCGCTACACCAATGTCTTCCTCGCCGCCCCCGGTGACGAAGAGGCCGCCGTTGAACTCACTTACAATTGGGATGAGAAGGGCTACGCCGGCGGCCGCAATTTCGGCCATCTCGCCTATGCCGTGGAGAACATCTACGACACCTGCAACGCCCTCATCGCCCACGGCGTGACGATCAACCGCCCACCGCGAGACGGCCGCATGGCCTTTGTCCGCACGCCGGACAACATCTCCATCGAGATATTGCAGGCCGGCGACGCGCTGCCGCCCGCCGAGCCCTGGACCAGCATGGCCAACACCGGCTCGTGGTAGGGCACGACGCCCCGGCGCGAATTCGACGCGCAGGCCGCGGGAGGACATTTCGATGACGGATTACAGCATCTTCGAGGCCGGCGATGTCGTGCTGCAATCGGGGCTGACCTATCGCGGCGCCAAGCTCGCCTACAAAACCCACGGCACGCTCAACGCCGCGAAGTCGAACGCGATCGTCTACCCCACCTCGTTCGGCGCGCAGCACGCGGACCTGGAATGGCAGATCGGCCCGGGTAAGCCGCTCGACCCGGCCAAATACTTCATCGTCATCATGAACAAGTTCGGCAACGGCCTGTCATCGAGCCCCTCCAACACGCCGGCGCCGTTCGACCGCGGCCGCTACCCGCACTGGACGATGACCGACATGGTGCGCGTCCAGCAGCGCCTGATGGCGGAAGTGTTCGGCGTCGAGCGCATCCACCTCGTCTACGGCTTCTCGATGGGCGGGATGCAGGCGTTTCACTGGGGCGCCCTGTTTCCCGACCGGGTCGAGCGCATCGCGCCGATCTGCGGCGCGGCGAGGATTTCGCCGCATAACTTCGTGTTTCTCGAAGGCGTGAAGGCGGCGCTCACCGCCGACCCGGCTTGGCAGGACGGCTGGTTCGCCGAGACGCCGGTGCGCGGCTTCCGCGCCTTTGGCCGCGTCTATGCCGGCTGGGGCCTCTCCCAGGCGTTCTATCGCGAGGAGCTATGGCGCAAGCTCGGCTTTTCCTCGCTCGAGGATTTCCTCGTCGGCAGCTGGGAGGCGGGTTTCCGCCGCCGCGACCCCAACGACCTCTTGGCGATGCTGTGGACCTGGCAGCACGCCGATATCAGCGCCAACGAGCTTTACGGCGGCGATTTCGCCAAGGCGCTCGGCGCGATCAAGGCCAAGGCGATCGTCATGCCGTGTGAAACCGACCTCTATTTCACGGTCGAGGACAACCGCCGCGAGGTCGCGCAAATGCCGAACGCGGAGCTCCGGCCGATCCCGTCGATCTGGGGCCACCGCGCCGGGAACCCCGCGTTCAATCCGGAAGACGCCCAGTTCATCGACGACCAGGTCCGGGAGCTGCTGGCGAGCTAGAACCCCGTGGGGCCGACCGCGCCAATCCACCGGCCGACTTTGGAAGGATCGGCCTCGTCCATGTAGAAGAAATGGGCCATCGTCGGCCTTACGGGCGACATGCTGCGGTCATCGAATGTCATCCCGACCTTGCCATGGAAGATCTTCAACAACGGGCTGTCCCAGTACTCGACGACGTCGTGATGCGCGGTAAAACCCTTGTCGATAAAGTCGCGCAGGTTCTGACGGATCGCCTCGCGTCCGTGCCAGTCGGCAACGCCGAGATTGCACACGGCGTTGTCCGCGAAACAGTCGAAGCCCTTGCCGAAGGTCTTGTCATCAATTTCCTTCCACATCGCCAGCAGCCATTCCGGCGGTTCGGTTTTGGTGAAGGTGATCGCCGTCATTTCGATCCTCCTCGATTGCAACGAATTGACCACCGAGTTCGACTGCCCGCTGCGCGAATGTTCGCGCCAACTCGACCAGCTTTTCCGCTATCTCCGGGTCGCTGCACTCTTTTGACAGCCGGACGCATCTCGCTATCTGCTCAACGATAAACGGTACATCCTGCGACGAACTTGGCATGTCACCCCCTGGCGGCCTCGCACGGGTCGACGCCATTTTTGGCGAACACAGTCGCCGAGCGAAAGGCGGGGGATAGTTTTCGAGAATCTGAGAGGGATTCGATAAAAGTAACGTTTAAAACTGAAGTTAGCACCGCGGCGAGATCGAGGTCGAGTAACAGTTTGTAATCGAGCGCGACCAGCGGCGGCGGCGGGAATTTCTATTCCCAGGCTGTGGAAATTCCAGCTTCATTGTCTTTATCGCTAGTTGAATTATGTCGGGGTAGCTAACCCGGACACGCTTGTCATCCAAGATTTAAATAAACAGTCTGCAAAGACGCCCAGTTCATCGACGACCAGGTCAAGGAGCTGCTAGCGGCCTGATGATGTTGACTTCGGTCGTCGCCCCCGCGCAGACGGAGCCGAGTTTGGTTCCTTTGGGTGAGCCTCGCTCAATTCTGCGATCAAGGCGTCTCTTTCTAATGCGACGTCACAAGGGCTTTCTTATCCCTATCACTCACAATTCATTTTAATAAAAATTAGCCGCCGCCAATTTTTCTTCGCATCACCATTTTATTTTCCAAATATTCGGCTAATTATCATGCTGGCTGGTTGTAAAATAAACGATCATCCTCATTTAAGACAACATTCGAGTCAGCGGTCGAGCCTGCCTCCCAAAACATCTCGATCTTAACCGAGGGGCATTTTGCTTCCCGGCTGCATTAGGAGCCGGATATGGGACCAGGGCCCGACGCCGCCGATCCGGTTCCAGCACCACCGCGATGACATTGCGCCAATCGTTTCGTCCGTTGCGGCCTGATTTGGATCGATTTCTATTTGCGCAGGTCGGTAACGAGGTCGACGGGGTGCCGCTTAGCGTCATCTCGGCGCTCACACGTCTCGGTCTGGACCCGTGGGAGGAAGCGGGCCGGCTGTCTTCGTTCGGAAACCGCGAGGCGACAGAGCAGTTGGCGCGGCTTATTGCCGACCTCCCCAGCCATACCGACCATCTCCGCGACACGCGGGAGATCGCCGCCGACCTGATCTCTCTGCTCCCGGAACGGGGCTCAAACGCGACGCAGTCGCCGCAAACCGAAATTCGGCTCCGGCTCTGGCCGCCGAGCTTTCCGAAACTATCGCAGGTCTGGATTGCCTGCTTTGTCCTCACTGCGGCGGTTTTGCTCAGCGCCGTAATGCGTCACGGATTTCCGTTCGGGATTGTGGGTTTCTAGGCAAGAGCGAAGCGGCATGCGCCGCACAGGTTTAGGAGATGGAAAATGTCCATTCGTTTAAAGCTCGAAGACAGCCGAGAGGGATTGGTGGCGACCATTTCGCAGCGTGATGATGCCGGGAAAGTCGTCGGCCGGTCTGTCTCCCTTGTCGGCAGCAAGGACGAGGCGAAGAAAAAGGCCAAAACCCTAGCGCGGTCGCTCGGGCTGACGGTCTACGGCATCGTCGATAAGACAAGCGTCGAGGGGACGCAGCCGTGGCAGGTGCCCGGTGTCGGTAATACGCTTTGAAAGCGGAACAGGTGTCTCCGCCTGGTTCGCCGCCACAGCTCGCGCCGGGCGTATCCGCCAGGCGGAACGTCTCCCCCTACAATCCCGCGAGTTGGTCTTCGCGGACCACTCGCTCCCGGCCGTCGATCTTCGCTTTGACGCGGTATTGCGGCGTGGCGCCCAGTGGGGGCAGCGGTCTGACAACGGTATAAGACCCGCGCGCGGTGCTGTCCTGCTGGCGGTCCGGTGAGAACGCGACGCTCTGTCCTGCTGCAAATCTGTGGGCCATCGTTGCTCCTTTAAGCGGGCACCTTCGCCCCGGGCGATGATCTTTAATAGCCTTCGCGCTCCAGCCGTTTGCGCAGCATCTTGCGATGACGGCGAACCGCTTCGGCGTGTTGGCGGGCGCGGCGCTCCGAAGGCTTTTCGTAAGATCGGCGCCGCTTCATCTCGCGGAACGTGCCCTCCCGCTGCATCTTTTTCTTGAGGACGCGCAAGGCGCCGTTGATGTCGTTGTCACGGACGTAAACCTGCACCTGGATATGCCTCGCATTGTCGATAGGTCGTTGCGAAAAAACCGCGTGAACTGTGCCCGTCTATCATGTCGTCCGACGATTCAAAGCCCATAAGCTGGCCAACATGACGAGCAGACCTGCATTCAGGGAGAGGTAGACGACAGTGGTGTGGATCACCGGACTGCACCCTGCGCTAATTTCATCGGGAATACGATGGCCGCGGGAAGCGGGCCGGGCAGCGCCACCGGCGTAGCTCCGCCGGGCGGCATATTGTCATTTCCAGCAGACCAAAATTGGGAACCCTTTGGCAGCATAAGAATTATAACGGTTTTCATCGTTCATAAAATTCCAATAAAAACGGTTGTCTCGTATAAATGGTTCTCTCTTTTGGATTTACAAGAAAACTCAAAAATAATATTTAGCCACTGAAAATAAAATTCATTGAGTAAAATTCTTTATATGCATTTTATTATAGCAATACCCCATTTCTCGTGTGAGCCAGAAAGGAGCAAAGTTCCCAAGATCATCCGCAGTGTTTGCAATGACCTACCACTGGCGCATTAGAGATGTTCGTCCTCGGCGTTGCGCGCCGAGAGAGCGCCTTACGAGGTCTGCGCCGTGGTGAATTCGAAATCCTCGAGCGGCACCTCGTCGAAAAACGCCTTGTGCTCGCGCTGCGGAAACGGCCACAGCACCGGGGTCGGCTGGGTGCTGGTGTACCAGTTCTGGCAGCCGCCGGTCCAAACCGTGCCGGGGAACGCGGCGTCGAGCCGGGCGATGAACTTGTCGGTCGCCGCCGCGGTGGGCGCCACCGCCGCGGCACGCGCGCGAGCCTCGCCGACCAGCCGCATGATGCAGCCGATCTCCTGGTCGAGCCCCAAGGGCACCGGCACGTTGTTCACCGGCGCGAACGGCCCGTAAAGCATGAACAGGTTCGGGAAGCCCGGCACCGCGATCCCGCCATAGGAATAAATCCGCTCCTGCCAGGCCTCGCCGATCGTCACGCCGTTGAGCCCCGTGACATTCATCGGCCGCATATAGGCGTGCGGGTCGAACCCGGTCGCGTAAACCAGCACGTCGAGCGCGACCTTCGCGCCACTCTTCATCACCACGCCATCGGGCTCGATGCGCTCGATGGGACCCTTGACGACATGCGCGTTGGGCAGCTGCACCGCCTCGTAATAATTGCGGTCGGATTTGGGGATGCGGGTGCAGCCGAGATTGTAGTCAGGAGTGAGCTTTTCGCGCAGCTCGAGGTCCTTGATGTAGTCGAGGAAGGTGCGGTACTCGGCCTCCATCGCCTCGCGCTGCTTCCCCGGATAAAGCCGCCAGGCGTCGCCCTCGTTGATCATCCGCCAGAGCTTTTTCTGCTCGCGTTCATAGCCGCCGGGCAGGCGCAGTTTCAGCCGCTCGCGCCAGGTCGAATGCGGGTTGTCGCGGATATGCACCCACTGCGCGCGGCGGATGAACTGCGTGACGTCGCAGCCGGCCCAGGCCAGCGCCTCAGTGATCTGCACGCCGCTCGCGCCGCTGCCGATCACGCCCCAGCGCTTGCCCTCGTAGGGCACCGAATGATCCCACCGCGCCGAATGAAACGACGGCCCAGCGAAACTCTCGATGCCCTCGATCTCGGGCAGCTTCGGTTTGTGCAGAAACCCGGTGGCGCAGACAAAGACATCCGCCGCGTCGGCATTGCCCTTCGCGGTCTCGATCGCCCAGCGCCCGTCGGTAAAGCGAGCGCCGGTGATCTCCTCGTTGAAGCGGATGAATTTATGCAGGCCCCGGTCGCGCGCGACCTTGCGCACATAAGCGAGGATCTCGTCCGCCGGTGCGTATTTGCGCGACCAGTTGTAGTTGGGCTGGAACGGAAACTCGTACTGCCGCGACAGCACATCGACAAAAAGGCCGGGAAAGGTGTTGTCGCGCCAAGTGCCGCCGACATCGCCGGCCTTTTCGTAGACGGTGAAGTCGATACCCGCGCGCTTCAGCGTCTCGGCCATGAAGAGACCGGCGACACCCGCGCCGGCCGCGACAACGCGAAATTTCCGTGTCCCCATGGCGCCTCGCAAATCTGGGCTGGACCGCTCCTTGCAGAGCTTAGGGCGCGCACGGCGATTTCGACAACCCAGAGGGCGCAAAGACACAAGTCGCTAAGTGAGTGAAATCCGGCGATCTTGTCCTAGTATCGCCGGAAGAGGGCGGCGCAGCCGCGCGGGAGGGACTGTGTGATGGACGGAATGATCGAAACGTCGCGACTGCCGCTCGATGTCGAGTCGCACCCGGTCGTGCAGGCGGCCAAGGCGATCCAGCCCAAGCTGCGCGCCTACAAGGACGAGATCGAGCGCAAGCAGCGCATGCCCAAGCCGCTCGTCGAGGAGTTTCACGAGGCCGGCTTTTACCGCATGACATTGCCGCGCGACCTCGACGGACATCAGCTCGACCCGATCACCTACACCCGTGCCGTCGAGCATCTCGCCGAGGGCTGCGGCTCGGTCGGCTGGAACCTCGCCAACTGCGCCATCGGCCAGCTCGTCACGATCGGCATGCCGCAGGAAGGCGTCGAGGAGATCTATCCGAAGGGCCACAAGACGGCGATGGCCGGCACCGCGGTGCAGGGTGGCGGCCAAGGCGTTCCGGTCGAGGGCGGGTTCCGCGTCACCGGTCGCTGGCAGTTCGGCACCGGCTGCCAGGAAGCAAGCTGGATGCTCGGCAGCTTCCAAATCGTCGAGGACGGCAAGCCGCGCGTAACCGCCGAAGGCCGGCCGCTGTTCTGGCGCGCGGTCTTCAAACGCTCCGAGGTGGAGATTGTCGCCGGGAGCTGGGATGTCGCGGGCCTGCGCGGCACCGGCAGCTTCGACTGGACGGTCACCGACGTCTTTCTGCCCGAGCGGCGCGTCATGCCGCATGTCGGCGCGCCGCTCGAGAACCAGTGGTCGCGCTGGCCCGGCACCACCTATCAGCTGCCGTCGCAATGCTGGGTCGGGCCGCATCACAGCGCGGTCATCACCGGGATCGCGCGCGCCGGCATCGACGCGCTGATCGAGCTCGCCGGCGGCAAGCAGCCGCGCGGGCGGCCCGCTGGCCTCTTGTGCGAAAACCCGCAGGTGCAGGACGCCGTCGGCCGCGCCGACACGATCCTCGACGCCGGCCGCGATCATCGCAGCGCGATGATCGCCGAGCTGTGGAACACGGTCGCCTCCGGCCAGGAGACGACGCTGCAGCAGCGCGCCCGCTGCCGCCTCGCTTCGACCTACGCCGCCGAGAACGCGCGCGAGGCGATGGAGCTGATGTACCATCTCGGCGGCAGCACCTCGTTCAAGCGCGAAAGCCGGCTGGCCGAGTGCTGGCGCGACCTGCACACGGTCGGCCAGACCGTGACGATCGCGCCCGAATGGTACCCGATCTGCGGACGCGTCTATCTCGGGATGGATCCCGGCTCGCGCCTGCGCTGACCGTATGGCGGAGCTGCAGGCCAGCGATAGCGAGCCGCCCGTCGACGAAGCCGGCTTCGCCACACAATGGCGAAGCACCCTCTGGGCAATGGTCGGCATCCAGTTCGTCATGACGATGGCGTTCTCGATGCTGACGCCGATCATGCCGCTGCTCCTGCCTGAGCTCGGCGTCCACTCGATCGCGGCGATCGACATCTGGGCCGGCATCCTCTCCGGCGTCACCTCGTTTGTCGCGGCATTCGCCTCGCCGGTCTGGGGCCGCGTCGCCGACCGGCACGGCCGCAAGTTGATGCTGCTGCGCTCGAGCCTGGCGATCGGCTTCTTCACGATACTGATGGGGCTGTCGCTCAACGTCTGGCAGTTTTTCGCGGCGCGCACGCTGATGGGCATTTTCGCCGGGTTTTCGTCCGCCGCGATCGCCCTCGTCGCAAGCCAGGTGCCGGGGGGAAGGCTCGGTTATTCACTCGGCTGGCTGTCGACCGGTCAGCTTGTCGGCTCGCTGGTCGGGCCGATCATCGGCGGCGCGCTCGCCGACCTGACCGGCAGCTATCGCATGCCGTTCTACCTGACTTCGCTGACCATCTTCGCCGCGCTCGGCCTGGTCTGGTTCTTCGTCCACGAGGAGTTCGTGCACCCGCAATCGGGCAAGGCCGGCCGCTCGATGATGGCGGGGCTGATCGCCCTCGCCCGCTCGCCGACCCTGCTCGCGCTGTTCTTCGTGCTGCTGATGGCGCAGTTCGGCGTGCGCACCGTGCAGCCCATCGTGACGCTCTACGTCAAGGAGATGGTCGGCGACCTGCCCAATATCGCGACCTTGGCCGGCATCGCGTTCTCGATTACCGGCGTCGCCAATGTGATTTCCGCGCCGTTTCTCGGCAATCGCAGCGACCGGATCGGCTATCGCCGGGTGCTGCTGATCGCGCTGCTGGGCAGCACGCTGACCACCCTGCCGCAGGCTTTCACGCATAATTACTTCGTCTTCACCGCCGAGCGATTCGCCGTCGGCCTCTTTGTCGGCGGGCTGTTGCCGACCGCCAACGCGCTGGTCGGCCGCCTGGTGCCCCGCTCGGATCGCGGGACGATCTACGGCATGACCTCGTCGGCGATGTTCATGGGGAATTCGCTGGGCCCGCTCCTCGGCGGTTTTCTCGCGGCGGGGCTTGGGCTTTCCTGGGTCTTCCTGATGACCGGCGCGGTGCTCGGCCTCAACCTCGTCTGGGTCTATTACCGGGTGCCGGAATACCACACCGCCGAGAGCTGAGCGGCGGTCAAAGCAATTTGTGATCGCCCCGCCGCCGAGGCGACGTTGTTTTTAACGCAACGGCTCCATATATTTATCGGCGGGCTTCCTCGGGGGAGGAAGGCGGCGCCGGTTTCGACGGGCCTGTGGGGGAAAAGATGCTGACACAAACCACGATGCGCGCCGGCGCAGCGGCGTTGGCGTTTCTGGCGTTGTCCGGCTGCGCGGGCCCGGTGCCCGGCATTAATTCGAGCGATCCGGGTCAGCGCGCGATGGGCGGCGCGGTGGTCGGCGCCGGCACCGGCGCGCTGGCCGGCGGGCTGATCGGCGGCTGGGAAGGCGCTGGGATCGGCGCGGCCACCGGCGCGGTGTTCGGCGCGGTGGTCGGCGCCGCCACGACGCCGTCAAACCCGGGGCCGCAAGCCGCGGCCTATCCGGCGCCGGCCTATCAGACGCCGTCGCCCGGCTACTCCAGCTACCCGGCACAGCCGAGCTACGCGGCGCCATCGAGCTACCCGGCAAATTCCAGCTATCCGCCGCCGGTGGTGCAGCGCTAGCGCCGACGCGGCGTCTCGCCCAGACAAGGCGGCGGCCTGTTGTTGCGCGTAATCGCCGCGCTCATCGTCGCGGCCGCGACAAGCGCCAGCCTTTTTGTCGCCGCCGATCTCGCGGGACTGCTGATGATCCCGCGCAGCGACGAGCTCGGCGCCGAGGCGCTCGGCCACATCATGCTGCTCTGGCCGCCGGCTTTTATCGTGGCGCTGGTGCATGCGGTCGCTCTGGGCTTGCCGGCCTATCTGATCGCCAGGAGCCTCGGGCTGATCCGCTGTTGGGTGAGCCTCCCCGGCGGGTTTGTTGTCGGCGCGCTGCCTTACGCGATCCTGGCCCTGCCCTGGCAGGCGCCGCCCGAGAACCTTGTCACCGCCCACATCGTGCCGCCCTTCACCTGGCAGCATTACGCCGCCGTCACTTGCGGCCTTGGCCTCCTCGGCGCGGCCGGCGGCCTCGCCGCCTGGTTCGTGTGGCGCTGGTTGGAACGACGGCCCGCTAGACCGATATAGAGGCCGGCGCCGCGGCCGCGGGATATTTCTTGCAAGGCGCTGTTGACCCAGGCACGCGGGCGACCAACGAAGGCGGAATGGCATGCACATCAGGATCGGCTACGAGCTCGTCTACGATTGTCCGCAGCCGACGCCGATGGCGCTGATGCTCAACGTCCACCACTCGCGGGCCGGGGACTTGGTCGTGCCGGACCGGCTGGTCACCGACCCGCCGCTGCCGATCCACAGCTACCATGATGGGTTCGGCAATTGGTGCAGCCGCATCGTGGCGCCGGAAGGGCGCACACGACTCTCCGCCAGCGGCATCGTCAACGACAGCGGCGAACCCGACCCCGTCGTGCCCGATGCGCTCCAGCACACGATCCCCGACCTGCCCGACGATGTCCTCGTGTTCCTGCTCGGCAGCCGCTATTGCGAGACCGAGCGGCTGGCCGATATCGCCTGGTCGCTGTTCGGCCAGACACCGCTCGGCTGGGGCCGCGTCCAGGCGATCTGCGATTTTGTCCACGGGCACATCCAATTCGGCTACGAGCACGCGCGCAACAGCCGCACCGCATGGGAAGGCTGGTGCGATCAGACGGGCGTATGCCGTGATTTTGCCCATCTGGCGGTCGCTTTTTGCCGCTGCATGAACATCCCGGCGCGCTATTGCACCGGCTATCTCGGCGATATCGGCGTGCCGGCGGATCCGGCTCCGATGGATTTCTTGGCCTGGTTCGAGGTCTATCTCGGCGGCGCCTGGCACACGTTCGACGCACGCCACAATGTGCCGCGTGTTGGCCGCGTGCTGATGGCGCGTGGCCGCGACGCCGCCGATGTCGCGATCAGCACCACGTTCGGGCCGAACACGCTCGCCGGGTTCAAGGTGGTGGCGGAGGAGATCGCGGAAGCCTGAGCCGCCACCTTCCCCCGTGCCGCATCCTTGAACATCATTTGTCGGAAATTTTGCGCGTATCGTACGGAACCGCACATTGCTGTTGTTGTTGGCTCTACGGGGGGTAACAACAACAGGAGCCGCCGATGAATCGGCGCAAGACCGTCGTTATTGTGGGATTGGCGATCATCGCGTTCGCCGCACGACAGCCGCTTTACCAGCAATTTTCCGAAATCCACCCGAGCGATCCGGCACGCGCCACGGCATTGGCGCGTTGTGGCATGGACGACCGGTTTTTCAACGTGTTGAGCGCCGACGCTCGCACCGCGTGCTACGACAAGTGGCTTGCCGGCGACCCGATCCCAGACCCGACGCTTCGCGTTCCCGATCAGATCGATCTGAAGCGCGACGCGGCCAGCATCGCAACCGCCGCGATGGTGCCCAAAGAGGACATCCCAAAACGGCAGGCCGCCGACTTCTACCACCCGCGCTAGGCCACCGGCGCCTACGCGGCGAGCTTCTCTCGTGCCGCTTCCTTGATCGCCGCCGCGCCCTTCTCGGCGATCATGATCGTCGGCGCGTTGGTGTTGGTCGACGTCACCGCCGGCATCACCGACGCGTCGATGACGCGCAGCCCCTCGATCCCATGCACGCGGAGCTGATCGTCGACGACGCTCATCGCATGGTCGCCCATCATGCAACTGCAGCTCGCGTGATAGACGGTCGAGCCGTTGGCGCGGGCGTAATCCAAGAGCTCGGCATCGCTCTGCACGTCCGGCCCCGGCACGTTTTCCTCGATGATGTGCTTGGCGATCGCCGGCGCGGCGAACAGCCGGCGCAGGAATTTGAGCCCGCCGACCATCGCGCGCTGGTCGGTGTCCTCGGCGAGGTAGCGCGGGTTGATCGCCGGCTGCACGCGCGGGTCGGGCGACTTCGCCAGCACATAGCCGCGCGACAACGGACGCATCTGCCACGGCCCGCCGGTGATGCCGGGGCGCTCGTCGAGCTTGCGGATCAGGCCCGGCTTGTAGCTCGCCGGCGCGAAGACGCATTGCACATCGGGGGTCGCCGACTCGGGCAGCACCTTGACCGAGGCCGCGCACAGCGATGCGCCAAAGGTCAGCATGCCGCGGCCCTGCACGAAATACTTCATTATCTCGCCCGCGAAGCCGATGCCGCGGGCGCGCTCGTTCAAGGTCTCCAAGTCCCGCACATAGCACGACATCCGCGCGATGTAGTGATCCTGGAAATTCTTACCGACGCCTGGGAGCGCGTGATGCAGCGCGATCCCCGCCTGCTGCAGCACCTCCGGGTCACCGACCCCCGACAGCTGCAACAAATGCGGCGAGCCGACCGCGCCGGCCGACAAGATCACCTCGCGCCCGGCATCCACCGTTTCGACCTGGCCACCGCGCGAATAGACCACGCCGGTCGCCCGCTTGCCCTCGAAGACGACGTGATGCACCAGCGCGTCGGTGATGACCTGAAGGTTTGGCCGCTTCTTGGCTGGGTTGAGATAGGTCACCGCGGCGCTCGCGCGGCGGCGGCCGCCGCGGGTCTGCTGGCACCACCCGATTGAATCGCTGGTGCCGCGCGGCAGATTGTTGACGTCCGGCCGGTACTCGACGCCCAGCTCCTGCGCCGCGTCGATGATCGCCTGGCACGCCGCCGGCCGCTCGGTCATCGGCGAGGTGGTGAGACGGCCCTCTTTGCCATGTATTTCAGCATCTTCACCGGTCCAGTTCTCGGCGCGCTTGAAGAACGGCAGCACATCGTCCCAGCCCCAGCCGCGATTGCCGAGCTGCGCCCAGTGGTCGTAATCCTCCGGCTGGCTGCGGATATAGATGAGCCCGTTGATCGACGACGACCCGCCCAGCACGCGGCCGCGCGGGTAGGCGATCGCCCGTCCGGCGGTGCCCGGATCGGCCTCGGCCTTGAACCCCCAGGTGATCGTCGGATGGTCGAGCAGCTTCATATAGCCGGCCGGGATGTGGATCAGCGGGTTGGTATCGCGCCCGCCGGCCTCGATCAGGATCACGCTGGTCTTCGGGTCCTCGGTCAGCCGGTTGGCGAGCACGCAGCCCGCCGAGCCGGCGCCGACGATCACATAATCTGCCTGCATAGTCCCTCCTCTGCCGGCTTTCGCTCAGCGCGTGCCCCAAGGATCAATCAAACTCAGTCCACATCCCGCAAATCCAGACATGTCTCTCGTCGCCAGATCAGCCTTGGCAACGAGCGCAATCGCCGCGATTTGCGCGTCGAACGCCTCGATCGGCCGTCCTTGGCGCCGACGCGACGTTACGATTTCGGCATATTGAGCGGCCGCGACGTCATCAAAGGGAAGGATGCGGCCGACAAAGTCTTCCATAAACATGGCCTCGGCCAGGGTTGTCAGACCGGAACGGCGGCGACCCAGCGGCATCGCCGCAATCCCGTAGAGAATTTCGGCAACGTTCACGCTGGTCGTGTAAAGGTCACTTCGGCGCTGGCCAGCCGTCCAAGCGAAAACTGAAGGATGCGGCGCCGAGCGCATCAATTCCGACAACACGTTCGTGTCGAGGACGATCACCGATCGATTGCCGGAGGGGGCACTGCTTCAACAGGTGGATGCGGTTCAAGATCGTCCACGCCACCAAAAGGCAGGAATCGCCGTCGGATAGCCTCAGCTAAATCCAGCTCGCGATGCGGGACAGTGTCTCGGAGGGTCTCCGAGAGCAAATGGCGGAGTTCGGCCTCCATCGATCGCCCATTCAGGGCCGCTCGCACTCG
>DATMLO010000031.1:0-32503 GCA_035570495.1 Allostellaceae bacterium
CGATCGGGATCTCGGGAAATGCCTCGGTCAGCATCCCGACGATGACCCGCTCGGCGGCGAGATCGGCCTCGGTGACCGGGGTGTTGTCGCCTTTCTGGATGACGTCGAACGGCTCGGCATAGACGCGCATGATCTCGTCGCCGGCGGCGAGCGCGGCCTTGATCGCGATATCGAGCAGCCGATCGCTCATGCAGCTTCGGACGGTGTCATGACGCGCTCCATAGGGCTTCGCTTCGCAAGATAGGGCGCGGCGTGGCCAGCGTCCATGCGACCCAAGCGCGGCCGGCATGAAACGAATCCGCGGTTTCGGCTGTTTAGGCGGTCAGACCCGACCCGGTCTTATGACCGATACCGTGCATTGAGAGGGTTCGATGAAATTCGCGCTTGCCTTTGTCCTCTCCTGCTTGGCCGCGCTCGCCCTGTCGACGGGGGCCGACGCGCAAGCCGTGCCAAAAGGCCCCTATCTCGAAACCTGCAGCGACGCGAGGGCCGATGGCGGCAAACTCGTGGCGCAATGCCGTAACGCATCGGGGATCGAGCACCGCGCGATGATGATCAACTACCCGCGTTGCGTCGGCCCGATCAGCAACAACAATGGCGTACTGATCTGCGATTTCGGGCTGAAGGATCAGACGCCACTAGCCATCCCGCCGGCGCGTTAGCCGCCCGGTAGCGCTCCCGCCAGCCATTCGGCGACGAGGGCGGCGATCTCGGCGCTGTTCTTCTCCAGCATCAGCATGTGGCCGTTACCGTGAATCCCGCGCTCCTCGAGCCGGACAAAGTCGACTGCGACCCCGGCCGCCCTCAGATAATCGACCGTGCCGTGATCGTAGGTTGCGTGGTACGACGCCTCGCCGGTCACCAGCATGACCGGGATGTGCGCTAGGTTCTTGAGCCGCCGCGCCGGCGCCTTCTGTCGCCAGCAGCGGACAAAATCCCGGTGATCGGGCTCGACCTGCAGCTCGATCGCGAGCTCATCGGGTGCGACCGCTGGCGGGTCGTAAACGAGCGGCAGGTCGGTCAGGCCCCAGGCCCGCGCCTTGCCCTCGGAGATCGCCACATTCTCGAACGGCGGCCCGGCCGGCTCCAGCGCGACGATCGCCTTGACCAGAGCCGGCCGCGCGTCGCCGAGCAGCCAGCCGAATGTGCCGGCTTGCGAATGCGTCATCAGCGCTGCCGGCCCGATGCGATCGAGCAGCGCCGATCCGGCCGCGAGCATCAGCCGCTGGGTCTCGATCGGGTCGGCGAGATACTGCACTTGCGACGCAAAAAACTGATCGAAGACTGGGTCGCCGCGCTTGCCGCTCCCAGGCCATTGCGTCTGCTTTGCCGCTTGCGGCCAGCGCGGATTCGCGGCGGTCGCGGTGAACGACCTTTCGAGAAAAGACGCTGAGATGCTGGCCAATTCGCCGTCGATCTTGGGCTGCCAGGCCGAGCGGCCGCGCGCCGGCTGGTCGACCAGATAGACCTCGTAACCTTCCGCAGCGAACAACTCGGCCCAGCCGGGGCGGCCGTCCGGCGTGCCGAGCCAGTTGGTCGCCGTCTGGGCCATCCCGTGAAACATGACGAGCGGGTAGGGCTGGCGCGGCTCACGCGAGGTGAGCCGCTCGACATACATCTGTCCGTGCATGACTTCAGCGCCGGCCGGCCCGGCATACTCGCCGCCGACATAGAAGAAATCGCGGCGCGCGATGGCGCTCTGGTTCATGTTTCGGCTCATCCTGTTATTGACTTGCGCTGGTTTCGGGTGCACCGATCCATCATCCACGGTATGCCGCTCGGAGGAAGGGTCATGGCGTCACCGAAAAAGCTTTCGCATCTCGTGCTGCAGACCAACCGGCGCGAGCAGATGATCGAATGGTACTGCAAGGTGCTCGGCGCCGATCTCTTGTTCCAGAACAAGTTTATCGCCTTTATCAGCTATGACGACGAGCACCACAGGGTCGCGTTCCTCGACCCCGGCCCGCTCAACGACAAGACCGCCGCCGAAGGCAAGACCGCGCGCGCTGGCGGCGAAGTCGGATTGCATCATGTCGCCTTCTCATTCGATCCGTTGGAGCTGGCTGACCATTACGACGGGCTGAAGGCGCAGGGCATCAGGCCCCATCGTTGCGTCAATCACGGCATGACGACGTCGATGTACTACTACGACCCCGACCGCAACCAGGTCGAGTTGCTGTTCGACAATTTCTACACCGCGCGCGAAGGCCGCGAGTGGATGATGAACCGGTCGGAGAGCGACAAGAACCCGGTTGGCATCGATTTCGATCCGGACGAGATGGTCGCGCGCATCCGCAAGGGCATCGACCTCACCGAGCTCGCCAACATCAACGCCTAGCGCGCTGAGCACCGGAAAGGACGCCTCCGCCGCGGCGGAGGCCAAACTGGCGCGGCTGCGCGAGCGTTACGACCAGCTGATGAACGCGTTTAAGTTCGACGAGGCGCGCGCGTTGACCGGCGAGATAGAGGCGGCCGAGCGAGAACGGGTGCGTCTCGCCGCTGCCCTTCCGCCATCCGAACCGGAAGAGCCCAGACCGTTCGCCGTGGCCCGTCCGCGCCGCCGCCGGCCGCGATAGGCTCAGCCGCCTTTCAGCGCGGCAAGCTCCTTGCGAAGCGTGCGCATCTCCTCGAACCGCGTGGTCGCATCGCGCAGATAGGCGGCGATGCCGAGCAGCTTCCCGGTCTCGTCATGCACCGGCAGGATCGTGAACTCGATCGAGATCTGCCGGCCGTCCTTGCGTAGCGCCGGCACCGCGAGCAGCGCGCCCGCGCCATAGCGGCTCTCGGCGCCGCCCATGACCTTGTCGTAGCCCTCCCAATGGCGGCCGCGCAACCGCTCGGGAATGATGAGGTCGAGCCGATCGCCGATCGCCTCACTTTCGCTGAAGCCGAAAATCCGTGTCGCCGCGGCGTTCCAGAAGCGGATTTGCCCGGCGGCGTCGGCATAGATAATCGCGTCGGGGCTTTCGGTCGCCAGGCGGGCGAGAAAATCCGCCGGTAGGTCTCGGGTCATAGGCGTACTCCCAACAAATCGATCAGCCCGAACACCGCGCCGCTGACGATGAGCAGCGGCATCGGGTGCAGCTTTGGCCAGTACAGCAGCGCCGCTGTCGCCAACCCCGCGGCAATCCAGGCGGCGAGCCCGGCCGGTGTGACGCGCAGCACCGCCAACCCGCCCGACAGGAAAAGTCCCGCCGCGATCGGCGCGATGCCGCGCTCCACCGCCTGGTGCCAGACCGAGCCGCGCCAGCGGCCCCAGACTTTCGCGACGACGAACAACACGAACGATGCCGGTAGATAGAACGCCACGGTCGCGACGATGGCGCCGGGGACACCGGCCGCCTTCCATCCGATCAACGCGCACAGCATCGAGCCGGGACCCGGCGCGGCGCGCGACAGCGCGAAGAGGTCGGCGAATTCCCGGTCGCCCGTCCAGTGATGCACGGCGACTGATTGATGCGCGATGTCGGCGATGGTCGCATTGCCGCCGCCGAATGACAGCAGCGACAACGGCGCGAATACCGCGAAGAGCGCCAGCAGCGTGCCGGAGAAGCCGTCGCGCATCTCACGGCGCCCGCGGCTGGCGGCGCGCCTGCATCCACGCTAGGGCGATGCTGATGGGCGCCAGCGTGAGGAACACCGGCAGCATGGGCCATCCCAAAATCCCGACGGCGAGCACGGTCAACGCGACGATGGCGATCGCTGCCGGCTCGGGCGTGCCTTGCGCGACCGCGCTGATGCCGCTCGACAGGGTCAACCCGACCACCGCGGCGGCGACCCCGTCGAGCACCGCGTCAACGCCGGGGATATTCGCGATCCGCCCGTAAACCGCGGCGATGGCGAGGATGATGACCAGCGGGCCGATCAGCATGGCGAATGGTGCGGTGAAGGCGCCGATGCCGCCCTTCATCCGCAAGCCGACGAGCAACGCCATCTTGAGCCCGTTCGACCCGGGCATGCTTTGCCCCAAAGCCATGTCGGTGAGGAAGAGCCGTTCGTCGACCCAGCCGCGGCGCTGCACCATCTCGCGATAGACCCACGCGCCCGTAGCGCCGCCAAAGCTGGTGCAGCCGAGCCGGAAAAACGCGAGGAACAACGTCCCGAAGCTGACATCCGCGATTGCTGGCCGCTCGCCGTCGTTCACCGGCATCTCTCCCCAAGGGCGCGCGGCATTCTAAGCCGCCTTGGCCGGGCTTGAGCCGCCCATCCATGAATAGCAGCCAAGTTTTCGCGAGCGCCTGGATAAAGCGGCTCGGTTACTCACCGCCAATCCACTCCCGCGCGAGAAATCGATCCTGTAACTTCGCCTTAAAGGAGAGGCGATGGCGGAAATATCGCTGCCGGACGGGGGATTTGCGGCATCGACCGAGCGCCGCAACCCGCTCCGCCGCCTCGCCGAGGCGCTCGCCGCCGAGGGCGACCGCCGCATCCTCTGGTTCCCTGTATTTTTCGGCGGCGGCATCGCGCTCTATTTCGCGCTGACCGCCGAGCCGCCGCTTTGGCTCGGCCCGGCCATCGCAACGGCCGCGGGCCTGGCGGCATGGCTTCTGCGTCGCCACCCGCCCTGGCGCAGCGCGGCGCTCTGCCTGGCGGTCGCCGCCGCGGGGCTGGCGCTCATCACCGAGACCGCCCGCGAACGGGCCGCGCCGATGCTTGATCACCGGCTCGGCCCGGTGGCGATGACCGGCCGGGTCATCGACATCGATACGCTCGACCGCGGCTGGCGGGTCATCATCGCGCCCGATGCGCTGACCGGGCTCGACGCGTCGCAGCAGCCGCGCCGCCTGCGCATCCACATCAGCGCGGCGAGCGATCTGTTGAGCCCCGGCGATCGGGTGAGCCTCAAGGCGATGCTCTATCCCGTCCCGGGCCAGGCCTTGCCCGGCGCGCACGACCTGCAGCGCGAGCTTTTCTTCGCCGAGATCGGCGGCGTCGGGTACAGCTTTGGCGGCGCGCACCGGCTCTCCGACGCGGAAGACGCGCAACCGCCCGGCGGCTGGCGGCTCTGGCTCTTGCATAAGCGCACCGAGGTCACCCGGCGCATCACCGCCGTCCTGCCTGGCTCGACCGGCGGCGTCGCCTCGGCGCTCATCGCCGGCAAGCGCGGCGCGATCGACGAAAGCGTCATCGAGGCGTTCCGCAATTCCGGCCTGTCGCATCTCCTGGCGATCGCCGGTCTGCATTTGGGCCTTGTCGGCGCGTTCGTGTTTTTTGCGGTGCGTGGCGGTCTGGCGCTCATCCCGCCGGTCGCCTTGCGCTGGCCGATCAAGAAGATCGCCGCCGCGGCGACGCTTGTCGTGCTGTTCTGCTATTTGATGCTGTCCGGCGCGGCGATCCCGACCGAGCGCGCCTTTGTCATGAACGGCATCGTCTTCGCCGCGATCCTGATCGACCGGCTGCGGCTGTCGATGCGCATCTGCGCTGTCGCGGCCGCCGTGGTGCTGTTGCTCGCGCCGGAAAGCCTCGCCGGGGTCAGCTTTCAGATGTCGTTTGGCGCGGTCGTCGCGTTGATCGCGGTCTACGAGACCTGGGGAGAGCAGCTGGGCCGGATGCTGCGGCGCGGCTCGCTGGCGCGCAAAGCGTTCGGCTATGCCGCCGGTGTCGCGGTGACGACAATGGTAGTGACGATCGGCACCGACCCGTTCTCGATCTACCATTTCCACCGCATCGTCCTTTATTCGCCGCTCGCCAACGTGATCGCGGTGCCGATCTCGGCGTTGTGGACGCTGCCCTGGGGCGTCGTGTCGTGCCTGTTGATGCCGTTCGGTCTCGAGCGGCTGGCGCTGATCCCGATGGGCTGGGGGATTGACGCGACGATCTGGGTCGCGACCCATGTCTCGGCAATCCCCGGCAATGTCTGGCCGACCCCGCGCCTGCCGATGGGCGGGCTGGTGATCGTCGCGTTCGGCGGGTTGTGGCTTTGCCTGTGGCAAGGCAGATGGCGGCGCTGGGGGCTGGTCGGCATCGCGGCTGGCCTGGCGACGATGGCCCTCACACGCCCGCCCGATATCGTGATCGCCGATTTTGGCCGCTTTGTTGCCGCGCGGGCGGCGAGCGGCGATTATTACGTGCTCGGCGGCAATGACGAGCGCGTGCAGAAGAGCCTCTTCGCCGAGGAGACCGGCGCGGAGCTCTTGCCTTGGCCGGTGGCCGGCGCTGCAGCCGATAATCTGAGCTGTGACGCCGATGCCTGCCGTTACGCGGCGCGCGGCAAGACCGTGACGATTGTCACCGACGACAAGGGCCTGCCCTCGGGCTGCGACGGGACGGACGCGATCATCAGCCAGGTGCAGGCCGGCTTCACCTGCCGCAAGCAGATCACGGTCGTCGACCGCATCGACAATTGGCGGCGTGGCGCGGTCGCGCTCTGGCTCGACGCTGGCGGGGTCAGGGCCGTCGGCGCCAATGACAGCCGCGGCGACCGGCCCTGGGTCCCGCATCCCGTCGCGAAGAAAGCCAGCGAGCCAGCGCTATACTAGAATTTCTAAGTCTCCATTCTCAGCAATTAACACCTGGAATCGTTCCCCGTTTAGAAGATCGAAATTCAGGTGAATATTGCTATCACTGCCTTTATAGAACACGCTTCTAAAATCAAAGCTGACCATATTTCTAAGCGATTCTACGATTGTACCAATCCGGTTTTCCTTATTTCTAATGTCTCTAGGAAGAGAATTTAGGAAGTTTAATATTGCCGCACGACGTGATGATAAATTCCTGCGAATTGGACGGTCAACAACAAGCGAGCGATACCGCTCATCCCTATTTCGTCGTGTCGATGTGGCTTCTAGGAAGTTAAGTCGCTCTTGAATCTCAACTATGATTTGATCGCGTGGGTCGGTGCTCTCGCGCATTTTAAAGCTGGCGTTAGCCTGAGTGATCGGGTTGGTAACAGTAAAATCGGGTTCGCCTATAGCTCGCGCAGACTCGGCTAGCTGAAGTCGGGCAGTCAAAATGCTTTGAAAATCGGTAGTGTCCTAATTTGAATAGTCGTAATCGAGGTCGATTACGTGGCGGTATTCGGGCCTTGCGTGCGGCCCAGTCCCCTCCGCCAGATAAGCGGCACGGCTAGCTCGCACGATCACGCCGGGATTAGCGGATAGCCACTCTGCTTTCCTCTCCTCGGCTTCTTCCAGCGTAGTGCCGGTGAACGTCATCGTTTCCATGATGTGGATTCCTCTAAACCGACGTGCGCTCGACCAGCTCGCCGAGTGACCAAAGATGCTTACTCACGCCAGCCTGCATCGCGGGCGTGACGTTCAAGCTCCGGTGCAGCCGCACGAAGTTATAATGCGCGAAGTGGAGTGCGACGGCGGCATGTAGGTTCTCGACCTTCTTCGAGAACGCATTGGTCAGCCGCGTGAACCGACGCATGCTCATCCGCATGGTCAAGTTCTGACGCTCGACAAGGCTTGTCGAGATATGCGCTTGGTCGGGATCGCCGACGATGACGGTGCGGTCGCGGCTCGACACCTTCGGCGGCGAGTAGCGGCCCGGCCCGATTGGTTCTGCCTCGTAAAATTTAACCTCTTGACCGTAATCGACATCCGCACCGAATGCCCGCTCGACGGCATCAACGTAGGTGCTGAGCGCGTCCGACGAAAGCTGGACACGGTTTGCGAGGCGCGCGGAAAGATCACCCATGAACGCCACGGCGTTGTCGCGGGTACGCTTACCGACGCGATAGGTTGGGATTAGCTTCGTGTCGGGATCGAGCGCGACGAATGTCCACATATCGCCGAGCCGCGCCCGGTTGTCGCCCGGTTGAAGGTGCGCTTGCTTCTTGCCGACGTAAGCCCAAATCTCATCGACCTGGATACGGCGGCACGGCAGGTCGCGCATTTCTTCGTCCATGAGCTTCGCGCAGCCGGAACCGACCTCAACCAGCAAGCGCATGATCGTGTCGCGGTGCGTATCCGTCATCCGCTCGGTGCTGCGGATCGAATTGCCTTCGACCAAGCAGTTGATGATTTGGACGCGGCGGGCGAGCGGTGTGCGGTTCATTTGTAGCCTCTTTCGTAGAGGAAAAAATGTAGCCACAATGTAGCCACGCGTCAAGAGATTTGTTGATTTGTAGCTCCGTTGTGGCTACATTTTTATCGGAGGTGCGTTGTGGAAAAAACAGACGTTGCGCGGTTGCGCCTTACTCCCGACGAAAAGGCGGCATTTCAAGAGGCGGCTTCAATATCGGGTCTGTCTCTGTCGGCATGGATACGAGAACGCCTACGGCGTTCGGCCAGTTCAGAACTAGAAAGGGCGGGACGGGCCATTCCCTTTTATCGCGCTCAGGATGACGCCGCATGACTGGCATTCTCGACATCGATCTAAAATCCTCTGGGATCGCCAAGGTTCTGCAATTACATCGTTTGCGAGTTCCTCCTTATCAGCGGCCTTACGCATGGCGAGACGAACACGTCAACACATTGTTTGATGACTGGTCGGACGCCTACAAAATAAAATCCAAAGAAAAACACTATTTTCTTGGCACCATCGTTCTGAATCGCACACCGAATTCTGAAATCCTTGAAGTTTCTGATGGACAGCAACGACTAGCGACAACGGCTATGTTTATAGCTGCTATCCGTGATGTCCTATCAGAAGGTGGCCAGCAACAAAAAACAACGGCTGAAAAATATACGAGCGCTTATCTTACGGGATTTGAGGAGCTGGAAGGTGATTGGGTTTCAAAACTTCAACTCAACACCCAAGACAATTCATATTTCATGGATGCGGTTTTGGTTCCTCCCGGTCAACGCTCGGCTAATGCTAAAAGCTCGCAACGCCGCGCGTCCGCTGAGCGCATTGCGCGAGCATATGATTTGGCGAGAGAACGTGTTGACGCGTTGATGGGAGAGGTTACGGAGCAATACAAATATCGTCATCTCTATGAATGGATGAATTTCTTACAGAATAATGTTGCCGTTGTAGTAATTACGGTTCCAGAAGACGTCGATGGCTATACAATGTTCGAAACGCTTAATGATCGTGGATTACGGACGTCGCAGGTAGACAATATCAAAAACAGACTATTTAAAGAATCGGGAAGCCGTCTGGCAGAAATAGAAGACAAATGGCTCTCTATGTTGGCGCAAATAGAGTCGTTTGGTGATGACGAAACGACTATTTCGTATATACGGCACTATTGGATTTCACACAACGGCCCCACTCGTCAACAAGAACTAGCGAGGCGCTTTAAGGAGTCTGTGCAGGGACAAGCAGCCGCGGCATCGTTGATTGAGCAATTAGACCGTCACGCCGTTGATTATGAAGCGTTATTCTATGCGCCGTTGGAACATAAACGACTTCTGGAATTGGGGCCAGACGCGCGAGGACACATTGCAGCATCGACTAGGGTATTAGGGATTGAACAAATTAGACCATTAATGATGGCCGTATTAACGCACTTCTCGACCGAGGAAGCGAAGAAGGCGTTTCAACTCATGCTGTCATGGTCTGTGCGGTTCATCGTGGAAGGTGCTGGTGGCGGCGGCACAATGGAACGCAATTATGGTTTGCTTGCGCAACGAGTGTCATTGCCATCTAGCGACATAACCAAAATAACAAAGGCGCGCGAACTAAGGGGTGCGCTAGACGCGCCGACTGACCCTCAATTTGAAGCGGCGTTTAGAACTTACAGTATCTCCAACTCTGAAATTGCCCGATATATCATGCGTTCTCTTGAAGCACACAAACGATCAGAGCGGGAGCCGGGAATTCAATTCTTCGAAAACCCCAATACATTGAATCTAGAACATATACTGCCTCGCGAAGCGAGCGGGTGGAGCATTCCAGCAGATGTGGCAAAGGGCTATTTCAAAAGGGTCGGCAACCTAACTCTTCTTGATCCAGTAGCGAATACAAAAATAGGAAATGGCTTGTTTGATACAAAAAAACCGATCTACGCGAAATCTCCATTCCTTCTTACAAGGGAACTTGCATCCTACGCGAAGTGGGACGTTGCCGAGATTGAGAATAGGCAAGCAGAACTGGCGTCATATGCGCCGAAGGTTTGGCCGCTCACATGGACGTAGATAGCGACCAACTCAAACAAGCCGTTGAGAACATGCACGGCGGCACGGCGACGCTCGCCCAAACCGTTCCTATCCTCGAAACCTTCGAGGGCAAGATCGTATGGGAAGGCGTCGTGCATGTCTTTGACCTTGCCGGTCATCCGAAGGCGACGCGCGCCTACGCCTGGTCATCGCCTATCGAGGGAAGCACGAAGCGGCGGTTCTTTGCCGTGCTGCACACCGTGCGGATCAACTCGCCGGTGGAGGCGGTGCGTGCAGCGATTGTCGCCGAGAATAGAGCGTCCAGGAATGCCTAGGAGAATAGGTCGTCCCGTCAATGCGGCGCGTTCAAATGGTCAGAGAGTGCGGCGCTCTGTAGAGCGAGCGCAGCGAGCGCGACGTGCCCAAGAACGGGCAGAGAATCCAGAACGGTTTGATGCGAATGAACGCACCAAGGCTTACTTGGTTTTGATCATCGTAGCTCTAGCTATGGGCGTCACGGGTATGCTGACTTTCTTAGGGTTCAAGACCCGCTAGAAATCGCAGCACCCAAATTAGGACACTACCTGAAAATCACCCAGGTCGACAAAAATTGTTCCGTGACCGAAATTGTCGAACGGTAGCGCCGTCCCGGCCCGCGCCATGTGTATGGTCGGCTGCTGAGCCGAGTGTCTAATACCAAGTTCATAAAAGGCATTGGGATTCAGGTCGGTCAGGTCCGCTATGACCAATTCGGCATTAATGACATCCGTTATGACTCGATCGCCGATCATGCCAGGGCGAGCGTCCTCATCTGCTCGCCTTACGCCGTACCCAAACTCATCTTTTTCGAGAACCTCTTTGACGACGAGGTTAAGTAGCAGATCAGCGTGTTTACGTTCGGCGGTGCCGGCCGATCCGATTGGACCTATCACGAAGCATAAGCGCTTTTTGTCAGCGGCCTGACCGTTGCTCTTCGCCACTACTTAACCGGCAGAGTTCGTTCTGCCGATATGTACGATCCCTGCGACTCTTCTGCAACTGCAGGTAATTGCCGACGCAGGGCAACGGTTTGAGAACGACGAGACTGGCTAACCCGCCTGATTGAGCTTTAGCCCCGCCGTCGGCCAATCGACCGCGACGAGCTTCCCGGTCCAGGATAGCGTGATAAACGCGGTCTTCATGTCCGGCCCGCCAAAGCAGATGTTGGTCGTCATCGGGTCGGGCATCGGCGTGTGCTCGACGTGTTTGCCGTCGGGCGAGATCACGGTGATGCCGCCATTGATCAGGGTCGCCACCGCGATGCGGCCGTCGGCCTGCACCGCCAGCGAGTCGAAGCGCTGATACCCGCCCATCCCGGCGACGATGCGCCCGCCATGCGGCGACGGCCACGGGTCTTTCTTGACCATGCCCGGCCCGACGATGTCGAACGCCCAGAGCCGCGCCGCCTCGGTCTCGGCGACATAGAGGGTCTTGCCGTCAGGCGACAGGCCGATGCCGTTGGGCGTCACCAGCGGGTAGGCGACCTCGACGATCTGCGAGCCGTCGCGCTTGGCGTAATAGACGCCGCCGACATCCATGTCGCGCGCCCGGCGCTTGCCGAGATCGGTGAAATAGATGCCGCCATGTTCGTCGCAGACCAGGTCGTTCGGCCCGCGCAGCTGGTGTCCGCCGCAATCGCGATACAGCACCTCGACCGCGCCGGTCGCGAGGTCGATCCGCTCGAGCCGGCCGGTCACGTAATCCTTGGCCTGGGTCAGCGGCCGGCGGCGGCCCTGGTCGTCGACCGCCCATTCGAAGCCGCCATTATTGGCGACATAGCACTTCCCGTCCGGCCCGATCGCCGCGCCGTTCGGCCCGCCGCCGGGTTTGGCGACGACGGTCTTTGTGCCGTCCGCCGCGACACGGGTCACCGCGCCGGCGGCGATCTCGACCAGGATCACCGAGCCGTCGGCGCACGCGACCGGCCCTTCGGGGAATTGCAGCCCCTCGGTAACAGTCCGGATGTCCATGGCGCGGCTTATTCGGCGGCCGGGAACTGCGCCCAATACCACTCGTAGAAGCCGCGATCGAGCGAGCCAGCCGGCACGCCGGCAAGCTTGTCGCCTTCGACGCGCAGCGTCTCTTCGATCTTCGCTTCATCGCCGGCGGTGGCGTTGTGGCCGGGCTTGGCGATGCGCACGAGCTCGAAATCGCTGTGTCCCGCATAGCGCGGGATGAGCCGCACCAGCGCGGCGTCGCCGTTCTTGGTCACCAGTCGGCTCAGCGGGCCGAAATCGGTCGCGGTTTCATGGCCGCCGTCGAGGATCAGATCATCCGTCGACCACAAGAGGTTGCGCAGATGCTTCCAGTTCCAGGTCGTCGAGAAGCGCTTGCGCGAGACGACCTTGGCGTCGCCGAGATCGGGAACCTCGCTGAGATCGATGGCCTTCGCTTCCGGCGGGCTGGGTGCGACGACCGACGGATCGATAAAGATCAGCCCCTTCTCGATCCGCATCGGGTAGCGCGGCAGCCGGAAGCGCGAACGGTCTTCTTCCTCGGGGCGCAGCATCGGGTCGGTGAGGCGCCCGTCGATCGCATAGTCCCAACCGTGATAGCGGCAGAACAAATGGTCGCCGTGGCCGTCTTCCTCCTCGCAGATGCGATAGCCGGCATGCAGGCAGGCATTGCGCATCGCGTGGATCTTGTCCGATCCCTCGCGCGCGATCACCACCGAGCGGCCGCCGATATCGACGCGGAAATAGTCGCCGTCCGACGACAGCCGGCTCGCATGGTCGGCCGCTAGCCAAGGCTTGATGAAAAGGTTGGTCAGTTCGGCCGCGAAGACCTCATAGGTCTCGAACAATTCTTCCGACGGCGTGATGTCGCCGCCCGTCGCGAGTTGCTCGCCGATCGCCGTGATCTGTTCGGGTAATTCCATCGCCCTGTTCCGGTAGCGTCGCCCGATTTGCGACGCTACCGCTATACCGGCGATTGCAAGCGATTCCTACGGCAAAGATCGCCGGGCTGACCTGCCCGGCGATCTGGCGTCAGTGCTGGTCGTCCTTTTTCTCCTCGGGCTTTGCCGGCGCGGGGTGAGGCGGCGGCGCTGCAGGTGGGTGAGCGGCCGGCGGTGGCGGTGGCGGTGCAGCCGGATGCGGTGGCGGCGGCGGAGGTGGCGCGGCCGGGTGTGGCGGTGGCGCGGCGTGTTCCTCCGGATGAGGCGGTGGCGGTGGCGCTTCTGGGTGCGGCGGCGGCGCGGCGTGTTCCTCCGGATGCGGTGGCGGCGGCGCTTCTGGGTGTGGCGGCGCCGCGACGTGTTCCTCCGGATGAGGCGGTGGCGGCGGCGCTTCCGGGTGCGGCGGCGGCGCTGCGTGTTCTTCCGGATGTGGTGGCGGCGCGCCGGGATGCGCTTCCTCCGGATGCGCCGGGGCTCCGGTCGCCGGCTGGCCTGCTGGGGCTCCGGTCGCCGGCTGGCCGGCCGGGTGCGGACCAGCCGCTGGGGCTCCAGTCGCCGGCTGACCGGCTGGGTGCGGGCCACCCGCCGGTGCGGCGGCGCCCGCCGCTGCCGGTCGCGCGGCCTGATTCGGTGCGACCGTGCCGTGCGGCGGCGGCGCTGAGGACTGATAGGTTGACGCCGGCCGCTGGTTCGCGGGCACGGCGGCCACCGGCCCAGAATGATGCCAGGTGCCGCCTTCGATCGTCACGGCGTTGCCGCCGGCGCTCGGGCCGGCGATGCGCCGGTATCCGCCCGGATCGACCACGACCGAATGATCGTGCCAATCGGGATGTCCCCAGCCCCAGAGCGGCGCGACAATGCCAAAGCCGACGCTGAAGCCGATCCCCGCGCCGATCGCGCCGGGATAAAAGCCCGGAGGCGGCGGGAGGAAGACCGGCGGATAGTCGCTGTCAGGCCACATGCCATAGACATCGGCCGGGTTGTAGACCGGCACGTAGAGCATGTTGGGGTCGGTGGGCTGGATGATGATGTCGGAATCCTGGTCGCTGACGGCGATTTGCGCATTGGATTGCAGCATCCCCGACTTGCTCGCGCGCTGGCGCAGGAACTGAACCCGGGAAAACACCAGGACCTGCTGGTTGGCGAAGGCGGCGCCGAGCGCTTCGGTCCAGTCGAGATGGTTGGTCATCATCGCGATGACCTGCGGGAAGGCGACGAGCGACTTGACGCTCGGATCCCAGGGCAGCGATTGCAGCGCGTTGGCGAGGTCGTCGCCCTTCAGCGAGGCGTTGTGCGAGTCTTGCAGCCATTTTTGCGCGTCGACGAGCTCCTGCGGGAAGGTCGCTGCCATCAACACCTGGGTTAGCAGCTGATCGGGGTAGAGCGCGATCGGCGCCAGCATCTGGTCGAGCTGCGCGTCGGTGAAGGGCGCCGGCGCCGGGTTGAGCGCGGCCTGCGCCTCCGCCGGGGTCGGCGCCTGCGGCGACTGCGCGTGCGACGGCAGCGGCGTTGCGATCATCAGCGCCATCAGCGCTCCGGAAAACACGCTTTCGTAAAGATGCTTCATCGCGCGGCGTCCCTCTTTTTTATGAGTTTTAAGGTCAGTGATGCATATGAACGCGGGACAGTTGATTCAATTCCCTGGCGACCTGTCGCACCCGTGAAGCGCGCCAAAAGCCGCATCGCCATCCATGGTGTCGATGCAAGTCATAACAACAATCGATTTGATGGATGTTAAAGCCTGTTGCTATGAGAAGCGCCAGTCGGCAGCGTTACGGCGACTGACACAGCGCTGCCGGGTTTCGCTATACTGATCCCACCAATGGGGAGGTTGCCATGCCCGTCGTCAAAGTCACCGATCTCGCTTATGGGCGGCTGCGCTCGCCCGATCTCGACAAGCAGGAAGAATTTCTCACCGCGTTCGGCATGGTGCGTTCCGAGCGCACAAAGAACGCGCTCTATATGCGAGGCACCGACGCGCCGCACCACTTGCATGTCACCGAATTGGGCGACCCGAAATATGTCGGCATGGCCTTTCATGCCGGCAGCGAGGAAGACCTGGAGAAGCTGAGCCGCGTCGAGGGCGCCTCGAAGGTCGAGAGCATCAACGAGCCGGGCGGCGGCAAACGCGTCTGCCTGACCGACCCCGACGGGTTCCAGGTTGAGGTGGTGCACGGCATGGCGATGCTGCCGAAAATCGCGGTCCATCGCCCGAAGGTCAATTTTGGCGAGGACAAGACGCAGCGCCGCAACGAGCTTTACTACCGCGGCGTCCAGCGCGGCCCATCGCATGTCAAGCGCATGGGCCATTTTGTCGTGCACACGGCGCAATATGACAAGACGGTCGGTTGGTACCGCGAGATGCTCGGTTTCCGCATCTCGGACGAGGTCTATGTCGGCGACAAGACCAACATCACGGGATCGTTCAACCGGCTCGACCGCGGCGACGATTTTGTCGACCACCATGCCTTTTTCTGCATCCGCAGCGACAAGTCGGGGCTGAACCACTTCAGCTACGAGGCGGCCGATATCGACGACATCATGATCGGCCACGAGCATTTGCAGGGTAAGGGCTACGAGCATTTCTGGGGTCTCGGCCGCCATTCGCTCGGCAGCCAGGTCTATGACTACTGGGGCGACCCGTGGGGCCGCGTCCACGAGCACTGGGCCGATACCGACGTGCTCAACGCCAGCGTGCCGCCCAACCTGATCAGCCGCGAGGATCTCGCCGGCCCGTGGGGTGGCCCGCCGCCGGAGAAGTTCATGCATCACGCGGTTCGGTAGATAATTTTGTCCGGCTGTGCCGTCGTCGTGGCGGCACAGCCCGTCTGCACTCAATTAGCGATTTATTTATAGCGAATACACGTTTAAATAGGTCTCGCCGCCAACAACTGGCGGGGAGGCCATTATGGCGCAGGGTTTTGACACGACGGAGGATTGCGGGCCGCAGGCTGCGGCGATAAAGGCCGCTGGATACGACTTCGTCGCTCGATATTTGGGCCAATCGTCCTGGAAACGTATCACGTCGATTGAGGCAACGGCGCTGAAGGCTGCCGGATTGGCCATCGTGCTGGTCTATGAAGACGGGCCGACCACGGTGCATTACTTTTCGAGTGGGCGCGGCGAAGTTGACGCAGCGCGGGCCGCCCTGCAGGCCAACGCGATCGGCGCGGAGGCTGGCACGACGATCTATTTTGCGGTCGACTACGATGCAAGTTCCTCGGATTTGTCGGATTCGATTATCCCCTATTTTCAGGCGGTTGCTTCCAAGCTCACGAGCCTGGCCGCGAGCGGCGGCCCGCGATATGGCGTCGGGGTCTACGGTTCTGGCGCCACGTGCTCAGCGATAACGGGCGCCGGTTTGGCAAGCCTGGGATGGTTGGCTCAGGCAACTCGCTGGAGCGGCTACGGCACTTACAACAATTGGGCGATCTCGCAGGGAATGCCCGGTTCCGCTGTCGGGATGTCGGTCGACCTCGATATCGCGCAGGGCAGTTACGGCGCAATGTAAACGCTGCGCATTGCCGCTCTCCGGGTCGCCGCGTAGACTGATATGCGGCGCCTTACCGGAGAGTTTGTGATGAAGACCTTTGTGCGTTGCGGCCGATTGTTCACCGGGCAGGACGACGAGGCGGTCAAGAGCGCCGCCCTCGTATATGACGAAACCGGCCGGCTGACCTATGCGGGCGCCGAAAAGGGCGCACCGAAGCGCGCGCCCGGCGACCGGCTGATCGACCATTCCGGCCATTTCGTGATGCCGGGTCTCATCGACGTGCACACCCACCTCGCCTATGGCAACGCCAAAACCGAGGAGGATATCGACCTCTACAGCCCGCTCGAATTCCGTGCGCTGCGCGGTATGTTTTTCGCGCAGAAATGCCTCGCCGCCGGCTACACGTCGCTCTGCTCGCCGGGCGATGCCGGTCAGATCAGCCTGTCGATCCGCAACGCCATCAATGCCGGCCTCTTTGACGGGCCGCGCGTCATGGCCGCCGGGCCATATCTGACGACGCATCAGGGCCTCACCGACTGGTATCCTACCTGGATCGGCGCGCCCGAGACCTCGATCGGCAAGCTCGTCCACTCGATCGACCAGGCGATTCAGGAGATCCGCAAGCAGGTCAAGAACGGCGTCGACTGCATCAAGATCGCGATGGACGGCATCCAGCGCCGGCCGGACGGCGAGCTGATCGCCGCCTTTACCCAGGAAGAGACCGACGCGATGGTCAAGGAGACCCATCGCCAGGGCAAAAAGGCCGTCGTCCACGCGGTCGGCCGCGAGGCGACGCTTTATTCCGCGCGCGCCGGGGCCGACCTCATCTTCCACGGCTTCTTTAGCGACGATGAATGCATCAAGGCGATGAAGAAGTCGGGCAGCATGCTGTGCCCGACCCTGACCCAGCCGAAGAACGTCATCGAATTCACCCAACCCTTCGAGCCGGCCGGGCAGAAAGGCCGCATCGAGGCCACGGTCGCGCGCTACAAGGAAGGCTGCGCCAATCTCAAAAAGGCGATCAAGGCCGGCATCCCGTTCCTCACCGGCACCGATACCGGCTTTGCGGTGACCCCGTACGGTGAGTGGCACGCGCGCGAGCTTGAGCTTTTTGTCGATGATCTCGGGTTCTCGAAGGCCGCCGCGTTGCGCGCCGCGACAGAAACCAATGCCCGCTTTATGACCCAGGGCGACGACATTGGCGTGCTCGAAGAGGGCCGCCTGGCCGATTTCATCGCCTGGGATGGCTCACCGCTCGCGGATATCGGTATCCTTTTGGACAAGACCCGTCTGCGCGGCGTTTACAAGGCTGGACAGGAACTCAGAATCGCCGACCGGCCTTATGACCCGCGCAAGGTCACCGATTTCTCGCTCAGCAACTGGACCGACCTCTACACCCAGGCGCGGGTCGCCGAGTTGCGCGGCGGGCGCCGCCGCTTGGAGGCGGCCGAGTAGCGCCCGTGGGATAGCTTGGGGGATGCGCGATGCCTGACATCAAGCACCCCCGGCTCCGGCAGCTCTACGATTACTGGGACGCCAAGCGCGGCGCGCGCTCGATGCCGTCGCGCGCCGATCTTGACCCCGTCGAGTTTCGCTTTGTGGTAGGCGACGTCGTGATGGCCGATGTGATCGAGGGCGACCCGCCTCGCTTCCGGATCAGGCTGCACGGCACCAATCTGTCCGAGCGCACCAATTTCGACCTGACCGGCAAGATGCTCGACGAGATGCCGGCGCCGGAATTCCGCGAGCTGTCGAACCGCACGTTCCGCCGGGTGGCGGAGAGCAAGAAGCCGCTGCACGCCGTCGCCGAGCGGCAGCTCGACGGGCGCATGCAGCGCTACGAGGTGGTCCTCCTGCCGCTGTCGAGCGACGGGGAGACCGTCGACCGGTTGATGCTCGGCATGATCTACGAGCCATTGCCGCGCCGAGACCGATGAAAATTCGCGATATCAAGACCTATGTGCTCGACGCCGCCTTGGCGGAGCCCTTCGCCTATTCGCAGGCCTGGTACGAGCGGCGCGGTGCATGCCTGGTCGAGATCGTCGGCGAGGACGGCAATAGCGGCTGGGGCGAGGCGTTCGGCCCTGCAAGGCTCACCGCGCCGATCGTCGAATATTACAAGCCGCTGCTGATCGGCGAAGACGCGCTGGCGACCGAGCGGCACTGGCAGACGCTCTACAACCGGCTGCGCGACCATGGGCAGAAAGGCCTCGCGATCGAGGCGCTGTCGGCGGTCGATATCGCGCTGTGGGATTTGAAGGCGCGGCATCTCGGCGTTTCGGTGCGCCGGCTTCTGGGCGGGCCGCTGCGCGACAAGGTCGAGGCCTATGCGACCGGCTTCTACCGCAAGCGCGGCGGCGACCCGATCGCCTATCTCGTCGAGGAGGCGCAAGAGCGTGTCGCGCAAGGCTTCACCGGGATCAAGTTGAAGCTCGGCTTTGGCATGGCAGACGATATCCGGCTTTGCCATGCGGTGCGCCGCGCCATCGGCGAGCGGACCGCGATCATGATCGATGCTAATCACGCCTACGACGCGACAGGCGCCATCGCGCTCGGGCGCCAGATCGAGGAATTGAACATCGCCTGGTTCGAGGAGCCGGTCCCGCCCGAAGACCTCGCCGGCTACCGCGAGGTCAAGGCAGCTCTCTCGATCCCCATCGCCGGCGGCGAGGCCGAGTTCACCCGCTGGGGGTTCCGGCCGCTCATCACCGAGCGCCTCGTCGACATCCTGCAGCCCGACATCGCCGCGGCCGGCGGTATCTCCGAGACCAAGAAGATCGCCGACATGGCGAATGCATTCGGGGTGCGCGTCAACCCGCATGTCTGGGGCACCGGGGTGGCGCTCGCCGCCTCGCTGCAGCTCATCGCCGCGCTGCCGCACAATCCGCCCGGCCTGCATCCGATCGAGCCGCTCCTCGAATTCGACCAGTCGGAGCATCCGATCCGTTTCGCGGTCGTCACCGAGCCGATTGTGCAAAAAAACGGCTGGGTCGACATCCCCGACCGGCCGGGGCTCGGCATCGAGATCGATCGCAGCGCGTTGGCGAAGTTCAGCGTTGCATGATCCTGTGGTTGCCGAGCGGCGCCCGGCACCCGACATGACGCGCAGCCCCAGCGAGTAACGGCCGATGCCCTTGGACGACCCACTGGACCAGCCTATAGACGCGGCCTTCGCGCCGTCGCCTGACGCCGCGGCCGAGATCACGAGCTGGCTCGTCCGCGAAGCGCGCTTCCTGCCCGGCAACAAGGAGCTGCTCGAAGGTTTTTGCGAGCGGGTCTCGGCCGCCGGCATTCCGATCGACCGGGTGTCCCTGCATCAGCGCGCCTTCCACCCGCAATACCGCGGCGTCTCGCGGATTTGGTATCCCGATCGGCCGCTGGACGAGAAATTTCTCGACCATGGCATCGAGCGTACCGCGACCTATATCGAAAGCCCGGTGCGCCTCGTCGTCGAGGAAGGCCAGAGCCTCGACTGGCATCTTGAGGGCAAGGATCTGCTGCCGTTTCCGGTGCTCGACGAGCTGCGCGACCAAGGCTACACGCAATACGTCATGCAGCCGTTGATCTATGGCGTCGGCCTTATCAATGCATTCTCATGGGCGACCCGGCGCCCCGGGGGCTTTACCTCAGCCGAGACGCAGTTCATCCATGATCTGATGCCGGCCTACGCTGCGGTCGCCGAAGCGAAGGCGCTGTTCCGCTTTGTCAACGGGATGTTGTCGACTTATGTCGGCGAGGAAGCGGGGAGACTCATCCTCGACGGTCAGGTACGTCGCGGCGATGTGCGCGAGATCACCGCCGCGCTGATGCTGTTCGACCTGCGCGATTTCACCGCTTTGTCCGACCAGCTGAATCCGCGCGCGGTGCTGCGCCTGCTCAACAGCTATTTCGACTGCGTGATGCCGCCGGTGCAGCAGCAGGGCGGCGAGGTCGTCGAGATCATGGGCGACGGCGTGCTGGCGATCTTCAATCACGGGCCGGAACGCAGCGCCGAGGAGGCTTGCAACGCGGCGCTGGCGGCAGCCCAAGCCGGATTCGCCGCGCTCGCCGAGCGCAACCGCAAACAGCCCGGCACGCCGTTGCAGGCCGGCGTCGCGCTGCATTACGGCACGGTCAGTTACGGCAATATCGGCTCGGGCACCCGGCTCGACTTCACTGTGATCGGCCCCGACGTCAACTTGACCGCGCGGATCGAGCGGCTGTGCCGCGAGCTCGATCGCTCGCTGATCATGTCCGAGGTCTTCGCCCAAACGGTGGATCGCCCGACCTGGGAGATTGGCCATTTCGAGCTGCGCGGCTTTGCCAAGATGCAGCGCCTCTTCGAGCTGCCGCCGGGTTAGGCGGCCTCGAACAGTTTCTGGCCGATGAATTCGCCTTGCGCCGCGCCCGGGGGAATCGCGAACAGCCCGCCGCCGACATGCGTGACGAACTGGTTCAGCATGTCGAGCTTTGCCATCTTCTCGAATAGTTTGACAAAGCCGGTGCGCGGGTCGCGCTGGTAGCTGATGAAAAAGAGGCCGGCGTCGTATTCCAGGCCTTGGCGCCAGGGCGGCCAACGCTCGGCGGTAAAGTTGACGCCGTCATTGTAGGAATAGGCGCGGCGCAGGATTCGCGCGCCGTCATTGCTCGCCGCCGCGGCGAGGCGGACGTGCGAATTCTCGGCGATGAGGTAGTTGCCGTCCTTATCGGTGGCGTCGAGATCAAGCGTGTCCTTTTCGTTCTTCAGGCCGATCGGCGCGCCGCTCGGCTTGTGCCGTCCAAAGGTTTGCTCCTGCAGATCGAGCTTGCTCTTGTCCCAATGCTCAAGCGCCATGCGGATGCGCCGGGTCACCATGTAGCTGCCGCCCCGCATCCAGTCGGGGCCTTCGGTTCCGACCCAGATGAATTCCGCCATCGCCGCCGGATCGGCGATCGAGGGATTGTTGGTCCCGTCGCGAAATCCCATCAGGTTGCGTGGCGTCTGGTCGGCCTTGTAGCCGGGCAGGAAGCCGGTCTGCGCCCAGCGCACCTGAGCGACATCGTCGGCGAGCCGCGCGAGTTGCCGCACCGCGTGAAAGGCGACTTGCGGGTCGTCGGCGCAGGCCTGGATCGACAGATCGCCGCCGGTGCGCTCGGGCGCCAGTTCGTCGCCGGCGAAATGCGGTAGATCGGCGAGTGCCGCCGGCCGCTGCTTCGCGAGGCCGTAACGGTCCTTGCCGTCCTTTTCGAAAAGCCCTGCGCCAAAGCCGAAGGTGAGCGTCAGCCGCGCCGGCGAAAGGCCGTCGGCCTCGCCGCTGTCCGACAGGGACACCGGGGTCGGCGTCGGATCGCTGCTGGCGGTCGTCGTCGTGGTCGTCGTGGTGTCGTAATTATAGGCGAGCTCGGTACGGGTGAAGGTGTCGATCGGCTTGCCGCTGGCGAGCTGCGCGGCCGCGTTCGTCCACGCCTTCAGAAGCGCGATGATGTCATCGCGCTTCTCGGTCGTCAGATCGAGCGCCGCGAAATAGGTGTGGCCCTGAGGCGGCGTCAGGATGCCGCCTTGGTTCTTGCCCCAGAACGGCTCGACCTGCGCGTCTTGTGCCGGCGCGGCCGGGTCGGTCTTCGCCAAGGCGGGCGCGGTGCTTTCGGCCGTCAGCGCGGCGCCGGCTGCGGCGATCCCCGCGATATGGGTAAAAAAGCCGCGGCGGGTCGCCCCACTGGCGCCATCCGCGGCGCCATGTCGCCCGCCGCGTCTCGCCGTCATCGTTGAGCCTCCATCAGCGAGTTCACGTCATCCTCGACGTAATAGAAACCCTTGCCGTCGGGCGTCATGGCGATGCCGAACAAATCGCCGTTACCGGGCGGCGACTGGGCCGGGTTGGTGTCTATCCACTGCGCATAGATCTGCTTGCCGCTTGCCGGGTCGATCTCGACAAGCTGCCCGTTCTTGGCATTGCAGGCGAGGAGATGACCCTCCGGCGTCAGCGCGAGCGCAAGCGGACGCAACAAGAGGCCATCCTTGGTTACGGTGCGGCCTTGACCGGCGCTGTCACGCCGCGTCGGCGCGTCGGGAATGGCGATGATCTGGTTGTTGACCGCGTCCGACACGTAAAGCGTCGTACCGTCCGGAGCCAAGGCAAGCCCGGTCGGGCCGATCAGGAACACGTCGCGGTCGGCGCGCGCGCTGAGCCCGTTGGCGATGACGGTCTGCCCGGTGATGGTTGGTTGCCCCCCGGTCGGGATCGACAGGTCGATGCGCATTACGGTCTGCTTGTTGACGACCACGGGATAGCCGGTCTTCTCGTCGCGCACCTGCCAGGCGGGAATGTCGAACCCGGCCATGCTGACAAACAGCGCCGCCGTCGAGCCGCGGTCGATCACCGCCATGTTGCCCCAGGGATCATTGATGTTGGGGCCGGTCCAGGCCGTGGCGAGATTGCCGTTGCTGTCGAAGACGAGCAGGCAGCCGGGGCCCTTGGTGCCGGTAGTGCCGTCCTTGCTCGGCGTGCTGCCGACGATGATCCAGCCGCTTTTCAGCATGGTCATTGCCGTCGTCATTCCGACGCCGCCGGGGCACTGCGCCAGGTTCTGCGGCAGCTTGGCGAAGGTGAAGGTCTTGTGCGTCGTCGGGTTGTAATCGACGATGGTCGTGCCGGTGCCCTGCAGATTCGACAGATTGTTGAAGTTGTCGACGAGCACGTCCCCCTGCTGCACCTTGCCGGCGGAGACTGGCGCGACAACGACCGCATAGGGGTTGAGGTCGCCGTTGTCGGTGATCGTCGAGGTGCGGGTGATGTGCTTGTGAATCGTCTCGAGCAAACCCTGAGAATCTGCCCGAGCCGGGCTCGGTATGGCCGCGCCGGCGAGCAGCGCGGCAAAGCCGAACACGGGAACCAATCGCATCAACCGGGTCATCGTCCATCCTCCCGCAGTCAAATGCTGCGAATGGGTCGCATTAACGTTAAGAATCATTCGCAGTTGCGTCAAGCGCATCGCAACGACCGCGACACTCTCACGCGTCCTCAGAACAGGATGTTGGTGCGGACGCCGAGCACCGCTTCGTCCTTGACCCGCCCCGTACCGCTCGCGTTGGCGACCCCGCCGCCGGGAGTGAAGACATACTGGAAGTCCGGCTGGAGCATGAGCCAGGGCGCTACGGCGTACTGGTAGGTGACCTCGATGAAGGCCTCGTTGGTCCGTGTCGGGATGACGGTGCCGGGGGTGAAGAACTGCGTGTCCTGATCAAGCCCCGCCGCCCGGCCGCTCACCTTGGCAAAACCCATCCCGATGCCGAACGTATCGTCGTCGCGGTGCAGGAAGGGCTCGTGGAAGATCAACCCGGCATTGAGGCTGAGATCAATCAGGTTGCGGTCTTCCTGAGGCGTGCCCATGGCGCGGGCGAAGAGATTGATGGTGCGATCGGCTTCCCGCGGATCGACCCAGACGAGCTGATCGGCGACGGCATAGATGCTGTAGTCGCCCCGGTGTTGCTGCGGGATCCCGGTGCTCGCCGGGTTGGCTAAAGACAGCCCGGTATTGTCGAAGCGTAGATCGTCGAACCGCTCGGTATCGTACCAGAAGCCGAGCTTGTAGACGCGGGCAAGCGGCTCATTCTGATCGGCGTAGATCATGCTGCCGAGCGCCGGATAGCTGTATTGCATCTCGGCGATGACAAGCGCGCCGCCATTCGTCGGAAAGCTGGTGCCGGACGAGTTGGCGAGCTGCGGGTCGCCGCCCACCCCGTTCTTGACCGGGCTGCCATTGAAGACGCCGACAAGAAAGGTCAGCGGGTCGATCGGCCGCCACTTGCCGCGCACGCCGAGCGCCGACAGCGGATAGGCGGGGCCGCCGCCGGGCAGATCGGCCGACGGCACCATCGGCCAGCCGAACATGGTATTGACGAAATACGACGCGTTCTGGCTGACGATGAATTCCTGGTCGAGGCTTTCCTGGCCGATCCGGATGTCGCCTCGGTCCTCTTCCAGGAATTTCTGGTCGTACCACAGCTCCCAGAGGCGGGTCGCGCGATCCGCTTCGATGCCGCTCGCGGTCTGCAGCGTGCTCAGATTGTCCGTGCTGAGACTGCGGCCGTGGAGCTGCAGCGCGCTGACGTTGAACGTGCCGCCGTACCAGCCAAAGGCGCGGTTGGTGTCGAGCTGCAGCAGCATCTGCGTCAGCCCGTCATAGTCGAACCCCTTGTGGATGCCGCCGGTGACGTTCCCGAGCACCTCGCTCGTCTCCTGCAGCGCGAGCGAGATGCCGTACTGGCTGAGGAACGGCCGCAACCCGCCCATATTGCCCAGCAGGAAGTTGGTCCGCGCCAAGCCGCTGATGAAATCCGGCCCTTCGACCGTCGACGGGGTTTCGCCGGGCTGAAGCTGCTCCTCGGTCGGGACCTGGATTTGCGGCGGCGCCGCGAGCGCGAGGCTCGGCAGCGAAACGGCGCCCACGGCGCTCGCCGCGAGGACGGCGCGGCCAAGGCGGCGGCGTGGCGTTGATCGTTCTGTCCGCGGCTTCATCCCAAGGTTCCTCGCCAGTTCGACGTGCGAACGCTAGCGATAATCATTCGCAATTGAGATGCGAATTATTCGCATCTGTGACATGCATTTGTCGCGAGGGTTGCGCCGGCTATTCCGAGATCACGACGCCTTGCGCGGTGTCGGAATGGTATTCGCCCATGAACGGGTAGCGGCCGGGGCCAAGCGGGCGGAGGTGGATCGTGCCGTAGGTGCCACCGACAATCACCTTCTCGACCTTGAGCGCGGTGGAGTCGAACTCCTCTGGTGTCGAGTCTTCGTTGGTGACCTTGAGGACCACTGGCTTGCCCTGCGGCACGTGAATTTCCGCCGGGCTGAAGTGATGGTCCTTGATCGTCACCGGAAAAGTCGGCGGCTCGTCGGCGACAGCGGCCATTGCCACGGCCGCGAATGCCAAAGCACAGGCAACCGGCAACCAGCGGAACGTCCAGGTCATCGAAGTCTCTTGATGTTGCATGGGCGTATGAGATCGTGAAGTCAATTGCGAGTCAATCTCAATCGCAACACCTTCTCATCGCCGCTCTTTGAAAAAGGCGCGCAGCAGCGCGCCCGCCCGCCGCTCGTCGATCCCGCCGTAAACCTCCGGCCGATGATGGCAGGTCGGTTGGTCGAAGATGCGCGCCCCGTGCTCGACCCCACCCGATTTTGGGTCATAGGCGCCAAAATAGACCCGGCGGACGCGCGCCAGCGCGATCGCCGCCGCGCACATTGGGCACGGCTCCAAGGTCACATAGAGGTCGCAGCCGTCGAGCTGCTTCTGGCCGAGCGCGGTGGCGCCGGCGCGCAGCACGAGCATCTCGGCATGCGCGGTCGGGTCACCTTCGGCCTCGACCTCGTTGCCCGACGCGGCGAGCACCGTGCCGTCCGGCCCGACCAGGACGGCGCCCACCGGCACCTCGCCGCGCCATCCGGCCTTCTCGGCTTCGGCGAAGGCGCGCATCATCGGCGTCTCGCTGCGCTTGGTCATTGCCGCGGCGGTTGCCTCCCGCTATGTGCTGACAGCATGCCACAAGAAACCGCCAACGAGGTCGCTCCGCAACGCATCGCAAAAGTGCTGGCCCGCGCCGGGCTGTGCTCGCGCCGCGATGCCGAGCGCTGGATCGCCGCCGGCCGCGTCTCGGTCAACGGTGCGGTGCTCGACAGCCCCGCGACCAATGTCGGCGACAATGACGATATACGCGTCGACGGCCAGCCGCTCCCCGAGCCACAGCGCGCGCGCCTCTGGCGCTACCACAAGCCGGCGGGCCTCGTGACCACGCATCGCGACGAGAAGGGCCGCGCGACCGTCTTCGCGGCGCTGCCCAAGGAGTTGCCGCGTCTCGTGTCGATCGGCCGGCTCGATCTTAATTCGGAAGGGCTGCTGCTCCTCACCAATGATGGCGAACTCGCTCGTCGTCTTGAGCTGCCGGCGACCGGCTGGCTGCGGCGCTACAAGGTGCGGGTGCACGGCATCGTCGATCCTCTGCGCCTCGCGGCGCTGGAAAAAGGTGTGACCATCGACGGCATCGCTTACGGCTCGATCCGCGCGCAGTTGGAGCGCCAGCAGGGCTCGAACGCCTGGGTCGCGATGGGCTTGCGTGAGGGCAAGAACCGCGAGGTGCGGCGCGTCCTCGAACATCTCGGCTATCCGGTGACGCGGCTCATTCGCCTCAGCTATGGCCCGTTCCAGCTCGGCGGCCTCGCGCGCGGCGCGATCGAGGAGGTGCAGAAAAAGGTGCTGGAGGAACAGCTCGGCCGGGGCGAACCGGATAAGAAAAATCATGCGCCCAAACAGCATGCGCCCAAACAACATGCGCATCGTCGGCGGCAGGCATCGCGGCCGTAGGCTGATCGCGCCGCCGGGCGATCAGGTGCGGCCGACCAGCGACCGCGCGCGAGAGGCGCTGTTTAACATCCTCACGCACGGCGATTTCGCGTCCGCAGGATCGCCCTTCGCCGACGAGAATGTCGTCGACGCCTTTGCCGGCACCGGAGCGCTCGGCCTCGAGGCGCTGTCGCGCGGCGCGGCGCGTGCCGCCTTTATCGAGACCGACCGCGCCGCGCTCGCTGCGCTGCGCCGTAACCTCGCCGTGCTCGACGAGGAGGACGCCGCCGACATCATTTCCGGTGACGCGACCCGGCCGCCGCGCGCGCCCTATCAAGCTGCGCTTGCCTTGCTCGACCCGCCCTATCGCAGCGGCCTCGCCGCGCCGGCTCTGTCGGCTCTAACACAGATGGGCTGGCTCGCGCCGCGCGCCTTGGCGGTCGTCGAGCTCGCCGCAAAGGAACCCTTTTCCTCTCCCGCGGGGTTCGCCATGATCGATGAGCGAACCTATGGCGCCGCGAGACTGGTCTTTCTTCGCCGCGAGGGAGGAACTAGATGACCATGCCGCAGATTACGCTTCCCGATGGCGAGAAGGTTCCGGCATACGGCCAGGGCACCTGGCACATGGGTGAGACCCGCACCCGCTTTGCCGACGAGGCCGCGGCGCTGCAGCTCGGCATCGATCTCGGCATCACCCTCATCGACACCGCCGAGATGTACGGCAACGGCGTCGCCGAGGAGATTGTCGCCGAGGCCGCGAAAGGGCGCCGCGACAAGCTCTTCATCGTCAGCAAGGTGCTGCCCTATAACGGCTCGGCGCGCGGCACGATCGACGCGTGCGAGCGCAGCCTCAAGCGGCTCAAGACCGACCATATCGATCTTTACCTGCTGCACTGGCGCGGCTCGCATCCGTTCGCCGAGACGCTCGCGGCGTTCGACAAGCTCAAGCAGCAGGGCAAGATCCGCTATCACGGGGTCAGCAATTTCGACCGCCGCGACATGGAGGAATGGGCCAAGAACGGCGGCGGCGACGCGGTCGCCTCAAACCAGATCCTCTACAACCTGAGCCGCCGCGGCCCGGAATGGGAGGTGATCCCGTGGTGTCGCCAGCGCAACATCTCGATCATGGCCTATTCGCCGATCGAACAGGGCCGCATGCTCGGCGACAAGGGCCTCGCCAGCGTCGCCGCACGCCATGACGGCGCGACCCCAGCGCAGGTCGCGCTCGCCTGGCTGCTCAAGCGCGACGGGATGATCGTCATCCCCAAGGCCGGCAACAAGGAACACGTCCGCGAGAATTTCGGCGCGCTGAGCCTCGAACTTACCGAGCAAGATTTGGCCGACCTCGGCAAGGCGTTCCCGCCGCCCAAGGGCCGCACGGCACTCGGGATGCTTTAGCTACCGCGCCGCGGCTACCGCGACTGGATTGTCGTCCCGCCGTCGACGGTGATGATCTGTCCGGTGATGAACTTGCCGGCGGGTGAGGCGAGCAGCAAGGCCGGGCCGGCGATGTCCTCGGGCTGACCAAGGCGGCGCAGCGGCGTCGCCGCCTCGCGGCGGGCGCGGCGCTCGGGGTCTTCGTAGAGCACCCGGGCAAACTGGGTCACCACCAGCCCCGGCGCGATGCAGTTGACCCGGATGCCGTCCGGCCCCCAGGCCGCTGCCAGGTTCCGCGCCAGCGCGAAATCGGCGAGCTTGGTGATGCCGTACATCGGCAATTCGAGCGAGGCGTGCAGCGCCGCGACCGAGATGATGAAGATGATCGAGCCGTCCTTGCGCTCGATCATGCCGGGCTTGACCGCCTTGGCGAACCAGAAGTTCGACTGGACGTTGTTGACCATCATCCGCTCGAAGACCTCGTCCTTGAGGTCGTCGATCGGGCCGTGATGCGGGTTGATCGCGGCGTTGCACACTATGATGTCGACTCGGCCGTAAGCCTTGATCGACTCGGCGACGAGGTTCTCGCACTGCGCCTTGTCGGAGATGCGGCAGGTGATGGCCGTCGCTTCGCCGCCCTTTGCCTTGATCGCCTCGACGACCTCCTGGCACGGCTCGATATTGCGGCCGGAGATCACCACCTTGGCGCCCGCCTCTGCGAAAAGCTCGGCCATCGCCCGGCCGATGCCGCGCGACGACCCGGTAATGACAGCGACTTTTCCGGAAAGATCGAACAGGGAGAGGGTCATGAGGCACCTTTATTCGTCATGCCCGGACTTGTTCCGGGCATCCACGGAAACGTCACGGGCGGCTGAAAGACGTGGGCGGCCGGGACGCGCCCGGCCATGACACGAAGGCGGCTACCGCTTCTCCCGCACCAGCGGGTTGCGCAGGATGCCGATGCCGGTGATCTCGATCTCGCAGACATCCCCGTGCTTGAGGTTCTTCGGCGAGCCCTCGGTGCCCATCCACACCACGTCGCCCGGCCACAGGGTCAGATATTGCGACATGCGGCTGATAAAGGTCGCGACACCGTAGAGCATGTGGTTGGTCTGGAAATTGTCGGTCACCTCGCCGTTGACGCGGACGATCGTGCGCGCCGCCTCGAGGTCGAAATCGGTCTCGATCCACGGCCCCATCGGCTTGAACGTGTCGGTATTCTTGGCGCGCCACAGCGTGCGGTCCTGGCGCTGCCAGGTGCGCTCGCTCATGTCGTTGCCGATCGTCCAGCCGAGCACGCAGCTGAGCGCCTCGCTTTCCGACAGATACTTCGCCTTGGTGCCGATCACCGCGACGAGCTCACCCTCGTACTGCACCAGCTCGCCCGCGTCGTGCGGGATGACGATGTTTTCGTTATGCGCGATCAGGGCGTTGTTGGCGCGATAGCCGACATCGGCGGCGGGCGGGATGTTGGGCTTCTCGCCGCGCTTGGCGGCCATCTCGGTGATGTGCTCGACGTAGTTGAGCCCGGCCGCGTAGAAGGTCTTGGGGATCACCGGCACGAGGTATTTGACGTCGCGCAGCCGGTGTTTGGTGCGGGTCATCTCGTAGCCGGCGAACGGGTCGCCCTTGACCGCGACAACCTCATCGCCCTCGATGATGCCGTAAGACTCTTGCCCGTTCGCCTCGTAGCGGAGCCAGCGCATCGCATCCCTCCCGTCTTGACTGCTGCCCGACTATAGCCGAGCCGCACGCGGCGGCAACGCGTCGCCTGATTGTGGTGAAATCGACGCCGTCGCGTTCTCTCTCCGCCCCCAAGGGACCATGGCGGGGGGAGAGGGTGTCCGAGGCTTTGCCGAGGACGGGTGAGGTGGGCAGGCGGTAGCACCTCTGTTATTGCTAGCAACGCGCTGATCCCCGCCGGACGCGAACCGTGGACGACAGCCCGCCGCTCGATACATCCCGCCAGAAGACGCTGCTGAACCGGGTCGTCCCGTCGACCGTCGCGGTGCAGGTGGCGATCGTCATGTCGTCGCTCACCGTGCCGGTGCTGGCGAGCACGATCGCGCCTGCGGTCGGCGTGCCGGCCTATTGGGTCGGCTATTATTCGGCGTTGATCTATGGCGGCGCGACCTTGAGCTCGTTCGCGACGCCGCGCCTCTTCCGCCGCTGGGGCGGGATCCGCCTGCATCAAGGGATGCTGGTGATGGTGGCGGCGGCGCTGTTCGCGCTGCTGCCGGCAATGCCCGCGGGCTTCGCGGCGAGCGGCATCGTGCTCGGGCTCGCCTACGGGCCGATGAACCCGGCGAGCACCGTGTTGCTGGCGCGCTATACGCCGCTGCATCTGCGGTCGCGGGTCTTCTCGTTCAAGCAGACCGCGGTGCCGATCGGCGGCACCCTCGCCGGGCTCGTGACCCCGCTCGCGGCCGCGGCATTCGGCTGGCGCGGCGCGATCGCGGCACTGGGCGTCGTCTGTCTGGCGCTGAGCGTGCTGATCCAGCCGTGGCAGCCCGCGATCGACCAGGACGGCCCGAGCCACGATCGCAACCTTTCCACCAATTTCTGGCTGCCGGTACGGCTGATCGTCGAAAATCCCGGCATCCGATCGGTGACCCTTGCCGGTTTCGCGTTCGGCTCGCTGCAATTCAGCTTTGTCGCGGTATTCCCGACGGTGCTCGCCCATGTCGGCTGGTCGACGACCGATGCCGGACGGGCGATGTCGGTCGCGCTGGTGGTCGGGGTGGTGCTGCGGGTGCCGTGGGGCACCTTCGCCGACAAGATTGGCTCGCGGCCGATCCTCGCGGCGATGGGCGCGGCGATGAGCCTCGCCTCGATCGCGGCGTGCTTCCTCGGCGCTGGCTGGTCGGGTCTCGACATGACCTTGCTCGCGGCGCTGTTTGGCGTGTCGGCGTTCTGCTGGTCGGGGATCGGCATCGCCGAGGCGGTCCGCCACGTGCCCCCCGAGCTGGTGCCCGAGGCCAGCGCCGGGATTATCGGCGTCACGTTTTTTGGCGCGCTGGCTGGGCCGACCCTCTTCAGCACCGTCGCAGCGCTTGCCGGCACCGTGGTCCCGGCCTTCGCGATCCTCGGCGGCCTCGCCGCGCTCGGCACCGCGCTGCTGTTGCGGAAGGGTGCCGCCTAGCGGGCTACTCCTGCGCGTAGCGCCACGGTTTGTCCGGCTGCGTGGCGCTCTCGTCGATCGTCCATTGCGGCAACGCGATCCCGGCGGAGACGTCGCTGAACACCATGCGCACGCGGGTGCCGACGCCGACGCTCTTCACCATCTCCGGCGGGGCGAGCTGCCCGTCCGGGGTCACGAGATTGCCGATCACCCGCAGCGCCTCGTCCGCGGTCGGCTCGCCCTTTTGCGTGTCGAGGTCGACCAGCAGCACCATGTAGGGCGTCTTGCCGCGGAACGCGGGCTGGATCGCGTGATGCACCTCGGTATAGGAATGCACGGCGCCCTTGCCCTCGACCTTTTTCCACGTGCTTTCGCGCGACATGCACCACGGGCACGCCGTGGTCGGCGGGTAGCGCAGCCGGCTGCACTGGTTGCAGGCCTGTAGGTGGAAATCATGCGCGGCGCAGTGCTTGAAGTATTCGACGTTCTCGACATCGAGATCGTCGATCCGCAGGCCCATGCCCATGTATTCGCCGTCGATGGTAGCCATTTTCGCGATCTCCCCTACCAGCCCTTGCGCATGACCATTGACGACGCGGTCGCCGGGTTGGCCCAGCCGAGATTGGCGCTGACCTCGACATCCTTGACCTGACGGCAGCCGCCTTCCTTGTAGTCGAAGGTGTGCTGCCTCTTCCCATCCGTGCCGACCGGGCACGAATCATCCACGTCGTGGCGCAGCTGACGAGTGTTCTCGATCACCATGTTCATCCCGTGGGTGTAGCCCTCGCAGAGATGGCCGCCGCTGGTGTTGTTGGGCCGCTTGCCGCCGAGGGTGATGGTGCCGTCCGACACGTACTGCCCGCCGTCGCCCTTCTTGCAGAAGCCGTAATCCTCGAGCTGCAGCATCGTCGTAAAGGTGAAGGCGTCGTAGGAGCCGGTGATGTCGACATCCTCCGGCCCGACGCCGGCGTTGGGCCATAGGATCTCCTTAGCGTAATAGCCGGCGACGCGAGAGATCGGCCCGTGCTGGTAATGCATGTCGAGGCGCGGCTTGGAGCAGCGGCCGACCACGCCGCGGATTAGGACGAGCGGTTGCTTGAGGTCTTTTGCGCGCTCGGCGCGGGTGACGATCACGCAGGTGCCGTTATCGGTCTCGACGCAGCAATCGAGGAGATGCAGCGGCTTGCAGATAAAGCGGCTGTTGACAACGTCCTCGACCGTGAAGCGCTTCTTGTAATAGGCCTTCGGGTTGTTCGAGGCGTGGCGCGAGTGGAACATCTTCACATGCG